>JAYRMB010000004.1:0-326761 GCA_041904995.1 Azonexus sp. | reverse complement strand
CGGTCAAGATTGTCGGATCGGATGTCGCCCACGCCGTACCGCTGACGCTGGTCGCCGGCCTCGGCCACTGGATGCTCGGTGGCGTCGATTGGGCGCTGCTCGGTTCGCTGCTGCTAGGTTCGCTGCCCGGCATCTGGCTTGGCAGCCATGTTTCCGCCAAGGTGCCGGAGCACATCCTGCGCCGCATCCTGGCCTCCATGCTTGTGTTGATCGGCAGCAAGCTGGTCTTCGCCTGATTTACCCCAAGGAAGTCGCATGTATAAATACGATGCCATTGACCGCCACTTGATCAACGAGCGCGTCGCCCAATTCAGAGACCAGGTTCGCCGCTGGAAGGCTGGCGAACTCGCCGACGACGAATTCCGTCCGCTGCGCTTGCAGAACGGCCTCTACATCCAGCGCCATGCGCCGATGTTCCGTATCGCCGTGCCCTACGGCATGCTGAATTCGGCTCAATTGCGCACACTGGCCTCGGTGGCCCGCAAGTACGACCGCGGCTATGGCCATTTCACGACGCGCCACAACCTGCAATTGAACTGGCCGAAGATCGAAGATGTACCCGAGATTCTGGCCGAGCTGGCCGAAGTCGACATGCACGCCATCCAGACTTCCGGCAACTGTCTGCGCAACATCACCACCGACCAGTTCGCCGGCGTCGCCGCCGACGAGATCATCGACCCGCGCCCGCTGGCCGAGATCATGCGCCAATGGACCACCTTCCACCCGGAATTCGCTTTCCTGCCGCGCAAGTTCAAGATCGCCATCTCCGGCACGAAGGAAGACCGCGCTGTCACCTGGTTCCACGACATCGGCCTGCATCTGAAGGTGGTCGATGGCCAGGTTGGCTTTACCGTCATCGTCGGCGGCGGCCTGGGCCGCACGCCAATCCGCGGCGAGGTGATCCGCGACTTCCTGCCCTGGCAGGACATCCTGTCCTACTGCGAAGCCATCCTGCGCGTCTATAACCGCTTTGGTCGCCGCGACAACGCCTACAAGGCACGTATCAAGATCCTCGTCCAGGCGCTCGGCATCGACGCTTTCCGCGAGCAGGTCGAGGCCGAATGGGCACACGGCAAGGGCGGTCCGATGACCATCACCCAGGCCGAATACGACCGCGTCGCCGCCCACTTCACCGCCCCGGCCTACGAAAAGGTCGGCGCAGTCGAGCTGCCGGATGAAAAGGCCTTCCTCAACTGGCTGGACCGCAACACCCACGCCCACAAGGTGCCGGGCTACGCCGCCGTCACCCTGTCGCTGAAGAAGCACGGCATCGCGCCAGGCGACATCACTTCCGAGCAGATGGACGTCGTTGCCGATCTGGCCGACCGCTACAGCTTTGGCGAACTGCGCATCAGCCACGAGCAGAACATCATCCTGGCCGACGTCAAGCAGACCGACCTTTACGAAGTCTGGCAAAAGGCCAAGGCCGCCGGCCTGGCAACGCCGAACATCGGCCTGTTGACCGGCATGATCTGCTGCCCGGGCGGCGATTTCTGCGACCTGGCCAACGCCAAGTCCATCCCCATCGCCAACGCCATCCAGGCTCGCTTCGACGATCTCGACTACCTGTTCGACATTGGCGAACTCGACCTCAACATCTCGGGTTGCATGAACGCCTGTGGCCATCACCACGTCGGCCACATCGGCGTGCTCGGTGTGGACAAGAACGACGCCGAGTTCTACCAGGTCACGCTGGGCGGCCGCCAGGGTAACGACGCCAAGCTCGGCAAGGTGATCGGCCCGTCTTTCGCCGCCGAGGAAATGCCGGATGCCGTCGAGAAGATCATCCAGGTCTATCTGGAAAATCGCCACGAGGACGAGCGTTTCATCGACACCTTCGATCGCATCGGCATCGACCCGTTCAAGAACCGCGTTTACGAAGGCCGTGCCCACGGCAAGGCCAAGGCAGCACAGAAGGAGGCCGCATAATGTCCCAACTGATCAAGAATGGCACTGCTGCGGTGGACAGCTGGAAAACGCTGGAAATCGGCGAAGGCGAATCGGCGGAAACCATCGCCCTGCCCGCCGGCGACATCCTCTTCCCGCTCGCCGTCTGGCAAGCACGCAAGAACGAACTGGCCGGTCGCGAACGCCTCGGCCTGCTGCTGCAACCGGACGACAAGGTCGAGGACATTGGCGACGACGTCGCCTGCTTCGCGCTGATCGCCGTCAATTTCCCCAAGTTCGTCGATGGCCGCGGCTACTCGACCGCCGCCCTGCTCCGCCAGCGCTACGGCTACACCGGCGAACTGCGCGCCGTCGGCAATGTGCTGCACGACCAGCTGTTCTTCATGAAGCGCGTCGGCTTCGACAGCTATGCGCTGACCGACGGCAAGAACCTCTCCTACGCCATCGAACAAGGCTTCAGCGCCTTCGGCGACGCCTACCAGGGCGCCACCGACCAACCGCAACCCTACTTCCGCCGCCGCGCCTGATTTTTCGAGAGCACACATGAACCCGAGCTTGCTCAACGTCACGCCAGAACTCGCCGCCAGCGTCGCTGCCAAAACCGACGCCGCGCGCGCCCTGCTCACCGACATCGCCAGCCAGTGGGCCCCGGCCACCTTCGCCAACAGCCTGGGCGCCGAGGACATGGTGCTGACCGACCTGATCGTCAAATCCGGCCTGGACATCGAAATCTTCAGCCTCGACACCGGTCGCCTGCCGCTCGAAACCTACGACCTGATGGCCGCCGTCCAGAAGCACTACGACCTGAAGCTGAAGGTCTATTTCCCGCAATCCGCTGCCGTCGAAAACTACGTGCGCCAACACGGCATCAACGCTTTCTACGACTCCATCGAGCTGCGCAAGGCCTGCTGCCACGCCCGCAAGGTCGAGCCGCTGCAACGCGCCCTGGCCGGCAAGAAGGCCTGGATCACCGGCCTGCGCGCCCAGCAGGCGGCCACCCGCGTCGGCCTGCCCACCCGCGAATACGACGAAGGTAACAAGCTGGAGAAGTTCAACCCGCTGGCCAACTGGAGCGAGAAGGAAGTCTGGACCTATATCAAGCAGAACGGCGTGCCCTACAACGCCCTGCACGACAAGTTCTACCCCAGCATCGGCTGTGCGCCTTGCACTCGCGCCGTCGCCATGGGCGAGGATGTGCGAGCTGGCAGATGGTGGTGGGAGAATCCCGAATCCAAGGAGTGTGGTCTGCACGTGAAGGGCTAAACCCGCCTTCGCCCTCAGAAAACCACGGACCGCCTCCGTGGTTTTTTGCCTTTCTGGCCCGTGCACCGCAGCAGTGTGCCGTTTTAGCGCTGTTCCTCGCCCGATTTGAGCAATTCGCCCAGAAAAGCCTTCGCCGGCAGCGACAGCAGCTTGGAGCGCAGATGTACGACGCTCCAGGTTCGCCGTAGCGGAAAATCCACCACATCAAGTTCGACCAAGCCGAGCAGTTCCGCCTTCTCGGCCAGCGCTTGACGCGACAGGACGGTCAAACCCATCCCGCTGGCCACCAGGTCGCGAATCGCCTCGTTGCTCGACAGCGACAGGCGCACCTTCAATTCCAGGCCGGACGTCCGCAGATAGTCGTCGATCACATGACGCGTGCCCGACCCCGGTTCGCGCAGCAGGAAGGGCTCGGCCGCCAGATCGCCCAGTTGCAGCCGCTGGCCGACCGCCCAATGTGTTTCCGGCGCCAGCACGACGAATTCGTTTTCCAGGAAGGGGTAGCTGACGACGTCGAGTTCGCGCGGCGGCAGCGACATCACATAGAGATCGTCCTGATTGTTGCGGATGCGCTCGACGATCTTTTCGCGGTTGGCGATTTCCAACTCGATCTCGATATCCGGATAGCGCTGGTAGAACTGGCCAAGCATGCGCGGCAGGAAGTGCTTGGCGGTCGTCACCAGCGCAACGCGCAGCTTGCCACGCTTGAAGCCCTTGAGGTCGGCAATGGCCGACTCGAAGCGGTTCCAGGCATCGTCTAGGTCGCGTACCGTAGCCAGCAGTTCCTGGCCGGCGGCGGTCAGGGCAATCTCCCGGCCCGTCTGCTCGAACACCGGCAGGCCGATGGCCTCGGCGATGTGCTTGATCTGGATGGAAACCGCCGGCTGCGTCAGGTGCAGCTTCTCGGCAGCAACCGAAAAACTCATGCAACGCGCCACTTCGGCAAAGGTTTCCAGCTGGCGCAGGGTAATACGGCGACGCGTCATATATAAGTTCAAACAAATACAAATTACGAAATATTGTAATTGGACTTAATGCTTTAGCAAGGCGATAGTGCGCACCGTCCAATTCCAAGAAATACGAGTCTCCCGATGCCCATCGAACCCGTCATCCTGTTCTTCCTGCTCGGCCTGCTGGCCGGCATTGTCCGTTCCGACCTCAAGATCCCGGCCATCCTCTACGAATCCCTGAGCATCTTCCTGCTGCTCGCCATCGGCCTCAAGGGCGGTATCGAACTGGCGCGCTACCCAGTGCTCAGCCTGGCCGGCCAGGCTGCCGTCGTGCTCACGGCGGCGGCACTGATCCCGCTCTTCGCCTTCGCCGTACTGCATCGCCTGGGCAAACTCTCGCGCGCCAATGCCGCCTCCATCGCGGCGCACTACGGCTCGGTCAGCGTCGTCACCTTCGCCGTGGCGGCCAGCTTCCTGTCCCGCCGCGAGGTCGACTACGAAGGCTACATGGTGGTCTTTCTCGCCCTGCTCGAATTCCCGGCCCTGCTGATCGGCGCCATTCTCGCCAAGCGCGGCAGCAGCTCGGGTCAATGGGGGCCCATGCTGCGCGAAGTGCTGTCCCGCAAGAGCATCGTGCTGCTCATCGGCGGCCTGCTCATCGGCTGGATCGCCGGCCCTGAAGGCATCAAGCCGCTCGATCGCCTCTTCCTCGACCTCTTCAAGGGTGTGCTGGCCTTCTTCCTGCTCGAAATGGGCCTGGTCGTCGCCAGCCGCCTGGGCGACCTGCGCAAGGCCGGCGCTTTCCTGATCGGTTTCGGCATTGCCATGCCGCTGGTCGGTGCCAGCCTCGGCCTGGCCATCGGCCACCTGCTCGATCTGTCGATCGGCGGCTCCGTCCTGCTCGCCGCCCTCTTCGCCAGCGCCTCCTACATCGCCGCGCCGGCCGCCATGCGCATCGCCATTCCGGAGGCCAACCCGGCCCTGTCGATCGGGGCCGCGCTCGGCGTCACTTTCCCCTTCAACCTGCTGATCGGCATTCCGCTCTACCACCACATGGCCGTTCGCCTCGCCGGAGATTTCCAATGAACCCGAAACTCCACCCCAAGCGCCTGCTCACCATCATCTGCGAAGCCGACATCGAACGAACCTTGCTCGTCCGCCTGCACCAACTCGGCATCCGCGGCTACACCATCACCGAAGCCCGCGGACAGGGCGAACACGGCGACCGCGACGCCCTGTGGCCATCGAGCGCCAACATCCGCATCGAGGTGCTGTGCGACGACGCCGTCCTGGATAGTCTGCTGGACATGCTGGCCGACGAATACTTCGCCAGCTACGGACTGGTCGCCTTTGTCAGCGATGTCGGCGTCCTGCGCCCCGGCAAGTTCTGAAGTTCCCGCGACTCATTTCCATAAAACGGAAAGATTTGATCGATTTATCTGCCTTCTTCCGATGAGTGATCCTGCCTAGAGTTGAACCACCGGCCGCCCTCCCGGCCGGCAACCACCTGAAAGGATTTGACCATGATGACCCAACAAGCCCGCATCCTCTACCCGGAACGCTTCGCCCAAGCCGCGGGTTTTCGCCCTTACGCCAGCGATAGCGCCGAGGCCAAGGCTCGTCTGATCATCCTTGCCCTGCTCGTCGATGGCGATATCGACGAATATGAGCTGATGGCCCTGAATCGGCCGCAAACCCTCGAAACCCTGGGCATCACCCGGCAAGGTTTCGTCCGCGTCCTGCACGAATTGTGCGAAGACCTGGCCCGCCTGCCGAACGACGGCAATGCCTTGTCCATCCCGCGACCGCTGCTATCCAGCCTGTTCAACGCCATCAGCGAGCCGGAAACGCAAAAGCAACTGCTCGGCATGATTTCCGCCATGATCCAGAGCAACGGCCACATCTCGCGCGAAGAACTGCAATACTGGAAGAGCGCTGCCCAGGCCTGGCGCCAGGAAGCCGGACACGCCTGACCCCGAGGCCGGCCGGAGGGGCCGGCCTGCTGAAACACTAACGCCACTCATTCGATTTCGACAAGGCCTATGGAAAACATCAGCAATCCCTGGCTATGGGGCAGTTTCACCGCCATCGTGCTCGTCATGCTGGCCATCGACCTCTTCGTCGGTGGCGGCAAACAACACCGCGTCAGCTTCCGCGAAGCCGCCACCTGGTCCGTCATCTGGGTCAGCGTTTCCATGCTGTTCGCGGCAGGCCTGTGGGGCTATCTCGACGCCAACGTCGGGCGTGAACTGGCCAACCAGAAGACCCTGGAGTTCATCACCGGCTACCTGATCGAAAAATCCCTGGCCGTCGATAACGTCTTCATCTGGCTGATGCTCTTCGGCTTCTTCGCCATTCCGCTCGAATTGCAGAAACGGGTGCTGGTCTTCGGCGTGCTCGGCGCCATCGTCATGCGGACGATAATGATCTTTGCCGGCGCCTGGCTGATCGCCAAATTCCACTGGATTCTCTACATTTTCGGCGCCTTCCTGCTCTTCACCGGCATCAAGATGTGGTGGTTCGCCGACGAAAAACCCGACCTCGCCAACAACCCGGTCGTCAAATGGCTTCGTGGCCACATGAACATCGCCCATGAATTGCACGGCGAACGTTTCTTCATCACGCAAGAACAGGCTGGCAAGATGGTCCGTTATGCCACACCGCTCTTTCTCGCCCTGGTCCTGGTCGAACTCTCCGACCTGATCTTCGCGGTCGATTCGATCCCGGCCATCTTCGCCATCACCACCGACCCGTTCATCGTACTCACCTCGAACATCTTCGCCATCCTCGGCCTGCGCGCCATGTACTTCCTGCTGGCCGACATGGCGGACCGTTTCTCGTTGCTCAAGTACGGCCTGGCTTTGGTGCTCATGTTCATCGGCGTCAAGATGCTGCTGATCGACCTGTTCAAGATTCCCATCCTGTTCTCGCTCGGCGTGGTCGCCGCGATCATCGGCACCTCGATCGTGCTCTCCCTGAGGAAGAGCAAGCACGCGCCGGAAGGGCACGCCTGATTAACGCTGTGCCGGGTAGCGTTGCCAATTCGCCACCCCGGTGCCGCAATCACTGGCAATTCTGCTGACAATGCGTAAAAACGCACTTATGCTGCACTTTCAGCAGAATCGACAAAACAAGGAGAACAGGAATGAGCGACACACCCGCCGAAAGCGCACCGCCCAAAGCCCATGTGGGCGGCAGCAACAAGATCGTCATCGGCCTGGCGGCCGGTGCCATGATCCTGTCGCTGGCCAACACCATCCTGCTGGCGATGAACCCGACGGCCAAGAAGGTCGAACAATTCAACGAAGAACTTAAAACCGATCTGGCCGACAGCATCGCCTCGGTACACAAGAAGATCGATGGCCTGAAGAGCGCCGAGCTGGAGTGGCAAAGCGTGCTGAAGAAGGCCAGCGAAAAGCCCAATGCGGTGTACAAGGTGGTCAACAACAAGGATGGTTACCTGACCCTGACGGAAATCGATCCAGGTGCAACCGAAGCCCCGGCTGAAGCGCCTGCCGAGAAGAAGCACTAAGGGCTTGCCCGACCTGACCATCCAGACAATAAAAAACCCGCCAATCGGCGGGTTTTTCTTTGGCGCAGGCCCGCTCAGACCAGGCCGAGACTTTCCTCGACGCCAAGATGCACGTTCATCGCCTGCACGGCAGCGCCGGATGCACCCTTGCCCAGGTTGTCGAGACGGCCGACGACGAGCATGCGCTCCTCGTTGCCGAAGACGAACAGGTCGACACGGTTCGTGTCGTTGTTGGCCTCGACATTGAAAAAGCCGCCTTCGGTGCTGGCGTCGAGGTCGAAAGGCGCGACGCGAATGAAGGCTTCGCCGGCGTAGTAGTCGGCCAGGATCTTCTGCACGTCGGCCGGGCTGGCCTTCTTGCTGAATTGCTGCGGATGCAGGTAGGCGGTCACGGCCAGGCCCTTGTAGAAGGGTCCGACGATGGGCTGGAAAATCGGCGCGACGGTGAGGCCGGTGTAGGCCTGCATTTCCGGCAGGTGCTTGTGGCCCAGGCCGAGGGCGTAGGAGCGCGGCGCCTTCAATTGCGTCGGGCTGGCGCTGGCCGCCTCGTAGTCGGCGATCATCTTCTTGCCGCCGCCGGAATAGCCGGTGATGGAATTGGCGGCGATCTGCGTATCGGCCGGCAGCAGGCCGGCAGCAACCAGCGGACGCAGCGCCAGGATGAAGGCAGTGGCGTGACAGCCGGGGTTGGCGATGCGCTTGCTGGCCTTGATCTTGGCGCGCTGATCCTTGGCCAGTTCGGGCAGGCCGAAGGTCCAGTCCGGATTGACGCGGTGCGCGGTCGAGGCGTCGATCATGCAGGTGTTGGGGTTATCGACCAGCGACACGGATTCCTTGGCGGCATCGTCCGGCAGGCACAGGAAGGTGACGTCGGAGGCATTGATCAGGCGCTTGCGTTCGGCCAGATCCTTGCGCTTGTCGGAATCGATCTTGAGCAGCTCGATATCGGAGCGCTTGGCGAGATATTCGTTGATCTGCAGGCCGGTGGTGCCTTCCTGACCGTCGACAAAGACTTTGTAGCTCATGCGGAATCCACGGTGATTCGTTGGTAAAGGTGGAATTTTGGCAGAAATCGATGACGCTTTCGCGAAAAAATTGCGACCGCCGGAATACGTAATAACCCCACTTTGCTGCACCGCAACAAAAGTGTTAGTCTTAAGCACATAACATTGCGCCAACAAGGCGGAGATACAGCATGAGCGACATCGACCTGAAACGTTTCTTTCTAGAGCAAGTTCCCCTGTTTGAGAGCTTCCCGGCCGACAAGGTCGAGGAAATCGTCATCAAATCGCGCCTCGCCACCTTCGAAGGCAACGAGGCCATGCTCGAAACCGGCGACGAAAGCCAGTTCATGGGCATCATGATCAGCGGCCACGCCGAGATTTCGGTAACCGACCAGAACGGCTCCCGTTCGGTGATCGCCCAGCTCGAGCCGGGCGACGTCTATGGCGTCATGTCGCTGCTCACCGGCGAGAAGATCGCCGCCGACGTCATCGCTGGCAACCGCTGCTTCGTGCTGATGGTGCCGCAGGACGTTTTCAACGCGCACATCCTGATCAACCCCAAGGCCGTCGCCTATCTGTCGCGTTTGCTCGCCGAACGCACCATCGCCATGGCCGCCGACGGCATTACTGCGGTGCACCACGGAAAAACGGCAAAAACCGAGGTCGCCGAAACACTGTCGCTAACCACCAACCAGCCCGGTAAGGTGGTGGTGCTCAACGTCGGCGTCAGCCAGATCCACTTCGGCATCTACGACACCCAGGAAAGCGGCGCCGACATCCATGGCGTGATCGACAACGCCGACAAGCAGGTAGCGCACATCACGGTCAGCGTCGGTACGCAGAAAAAGGCCATGGAGCATGTGCCGTTCAAGCTTTCCGACCTGTTCAAGGTGATCGGCGAAGCGACCGCCCTGCTCGGCCCGGCCTTCGCCTTCCATCCGGAAGACGTCAATGCCATCGGCCACCGCGTCGTGCATGGCGGCAACAAGTTCCACAGTTCGGCCGTCATCACACCTGGCGTCATCGCCGACATCGAAGAACTCGCCGTCTTCGCGCCGCTGCACAATCCGGCCAACGTGGCCGGCATGCGCGTTGCCATGAAGCTGTTCCCGAACGTGCCGCAAGTGGCCGTGTTCGACACCGCCTTCCACCAGACGCTGGCGCCCTACGCCTACCTCTACGGCCTGCCCTACGACCTTTACAAGCAGCACGGCATTCGCCGCTACGGCTTCCACGGCACCTCGCACCGCTACGTCTCGCTGAAGTCGGCCGAAGTGCTGAAGCGCCCGCTCGGCGAACTGGAAATCGTCTCCTGCCACCTCGGCATCGGTGCGTCGCTGTGCGCCATCGACCACGGCCGCTCGGTCGACACCACCATGGGCATGACGCCGACCGACGGCCTGATCATGCCGACGCGCTCGGGCAGCATCGACCCGGCCGTGATGATCCACCTGATGGAACAGCACAAGATGGGCACCGAGCAGCTGTCCACGCTGATCAACACCGAAAGCGGCCTGAAGGGCATTTCCGGCATCTCGAACGACATTCATGAAATCGAAGCGGCGGCGGCTGACGGTCATCACCGCGCCCTGCTTGCCCACAAGGCTTTCTGCTACCAGGTACGCAAGAACATCGGCGCCTACGTCGCGGCCATGGGTGGCATCGACGTGCTGGCCTTCACCGGCGATATCGGCGAAACCAGCGCCGCCGTGCGCAGCCTGGCCTGCCAGGGACTCGAGTTCATGGGTATCAAGCTGGACGAGGAAAAGAACCGCAACCTGACGGCGATCGATTCCTACGCCGTCATCTCGACCGACGATTCGCCGGTCACCATACTGGTCATCGCCAACGACGACGAACGCCTGGTCGCCTGGGAAACCCTGCGCGCCATCGAACGCAATGCGCTACTCGTCGCCGCCAAGCCGGAAGAACTGCCGATCCCGGTCGAAATCTCGGCTCACCACGTCCATCTGGCGCAAGCCGACGTCGAAGCCCTGTTCGGCCCCGGCCATCAGCTGACGCCGATGCACGAACTCTCCCAGCCAGGCCAGTACGCCTGCGAGGAGAAGGTGCATCTGGTTGGCCCCAAGGGCCGCATCGCCAATGTGCGCGTGCTCGGCCCGACGCGTAAGGAAACCCAGGTCGAAATCGCCATGACCGAGCAGTTCAAGCTCGGCGTGCAGCCGCCCATCCGCCAGTCCGGCGACCTCGCCGGCACCCCCGGCCTGACCCTGGAAGGCCCGGCCGGCAGCACCGTGATCGAACGCGGTGTCGTTTGCGCCCAACGCCATATCCACATGACGCCGGAAGACGCCATGCGTTTCCACGTGCGCGACAACACCATCGTCCGCGTGCGCATCGAAGGCGAACGCCAGCTGATCTTTGGCGACGTCGTCGTCCGCGTGAACCCGGCTTTCCGCCTGGCCATGCACATCGACACCGACGAAGGCAACGCCGGCAATATCCAGACCGGCATGCTTGGCTACATCGAGGAAATCCAGAGTCGCGCCTGATTCCGCATCAGGCTCCAAGGCAAAGGGCCGCTGCACGCGGCCCTTTTTTCATTCTGTCGGCTACCCGACTTAGCGGCCCCGCCGCTTGCCCGCCCCAGGCTTCGCGCCCTGCCGCCGGATCGCCAGCGTGATGAGAAAAGGGAAATCCGGGTCAGCCGACTCGACAATGCGGAATTCCGGCCCCAGGCGCTCGGCCAGCCAGGCCTGCAGGGCCTCCAGATCGACCGCCTCGCAGCGCAGATCGGCCATCACGCAGCCGCCATCCTCATACACGGGAAAATCCGAGCAACCCGGCGGTTTCACGTCCTGCCCGTAGACCCGGCAGGAATGGCCGGCTTCGTCGTAGGCCGGACAGGGCCGTGTATGAATGTAGTAGAGCCCGTTGCCCTCGCGAATTTCCACCGGCCCCTTGCCCGCCGCCAGCTTGCGGTCAAACGCGGCACGGGCCTCCTCGATGTTCCAGAGCGTTTTCACCTGCTTCCAGTCCATTTCCAGCACCAGCTTGTCCAGGCGGCAACAAGGCTGCTCGCAGACGGAGCAATGCGGAATGACATGGGCCTCCTGATAGGAAGCGGAAGCCGCCTGCAGTTGTTCGGCCAATGGCCGGCGAGGCGCCTGCGCGCTCATGGACGAGCCTCATCGAAATACATAGGGGTGGGCATAGCGGAGAACATGGAAATCAATGGTTCATGGCAGAAACGCGGCTGCGGAGAGATTGCCGGGCAACCGGCAAAACATCGCCCGCAGACTCAATCCTGCAAGGTGTAGAGATAATCGGCCAGCCCGATGATGCGCTCGCGGACGGCCCCTTCGGTACGCATCGGGTCGTTGCCGGCGGCCGGGCCAAGTTCGTGGGTAAACCGGGTGCCCCACACCGGCATGTCGCGCGGGCCGTGGGCGAGCACTTCGAGGCGGCCGTCGATGGTTTCCAGCACGCGAACGAGCGGGAAGTTGCCGCCGTTGGTCCGGCTCAGCAAACGCAGATTGGCCGGTTTGACCGGCAATCCGGCCGCCTTGGCCCCGACGCCGCGACCATCGTCGCCGTGACAACTGGCGCAATGCGTGACGTATTCCTGCCGGCCGAGGTCGATGCTCTTCTGCTCCGCCTGGGCGACACCGGCAGCCAACGCCAGCAGCGCTAAAACCATCGCCTGTTTGCTCGACATACGCTTTCCCCTGATTGGCTTCTTATGCCGCAATGATGCCACTATCGGCCGGCCTCGGCACTGCCGGCCGCTTCGACCAAGCCCATTTCCTTGAGCACTTCGTGGGCCGAGCGGAAGGCGTCGATGGCCAGCGGCATACCGCAATAGACGGCGGCGTGCAGCAGGGTTTCCTGGATTTCGCCAACGGTCGCCCCGTTGTTGATGGCACCGCGCACGTGGCCCTTGATCTCGGTCGCCCGACCGAGCGCAGTCAGCATGGAAACTGTCAGCAGGCTGCGCGTCTTCAGCGGTAGGCCATCGCGGCACCAGGTCGTGCCCCAGGCGTTACGGGTGACAAAATCCTGCAAGGGCGCAGTAAAGGCATCGACATTGGCGAAAGCCTTGTCGACGAAGGCATCGCCCATCACCTGCCGACGCATGGCCAGCCCTTGTTCGAATTGTTGATCGCGTTCCATAGCGTTCTCCCGATTGGCAGGCCGGCGAGCTTACGGAATTCCCGTCCTCTCGTCCATTTCGGTTTTTTGCCTTTTTGGCCGGTGCACCGCAGCTGTCAACTTTTCATGCCCCACCAAACGAAAAAGGCCGGGGAAAATGCCCCGGCCATCAATCAGTATGCTCACCTATGGTTTAGTAGCGATAACAACCTGCCGCTTGAGCATCCCTGGTATTTCCGTTGAGCGCATACATATTGCACAGCTGCTTCTTGGGTGCATCGGCAGCTGCACGAGCCTCACGGGCTTGCCGATCTTTTTCATATTGCTCTTGGCGCCAGCGCTGTTCTTGCAGCATTGCCTCCTGGCGCTGTCGTTGCATTTCCTGCTGCTGTGCGCTCAGAGTTGCCCTGTGTTCCAGTTCTGCTTGACGGCGTTCGGCCTCTCGAGAGGCGATATCGTATGACCGATCGATTAACTTGTCTTGATTCTGAACGGCACCATTGACAAGGCTTCTCTCCGTCTCAGCACGGTAAGAATCGTTCTGGACAGAGCCGATGTCTCTTTGACTCTGAATTTCCAGTTGCTTGTTCTGCAATTTCTGCTCGCCTCGCTGCCCCATGAATTTGTAAACCGAGAACACGATGGCGAAAAAAATCACTGCGATCATGACTCGACCCAGCGTCGTATCCCGCCACTTGGGTTCGAATGCATCATCCGCTGCATAGCTGAAGGATGGCACAGAAGTTTGCGGTACCTCATCTCCCGAAATTTTTGCATCGTATGCCGCACGCTTTTCCGGAGATGAAAGCACGGAGTAAGCCTCTTCCAAAAACAGCAATTGATTCTTGGCTTCCTCACTACCACCATTGCTTGCAGATAGAAGTGTCGGCTTGATGTGAGCGTATGCAGCCTTGATGAACTCAAGGCTGGCTTTTGGACTGACTTGCAAGACATCGTAGTAAGTTGATTTCATGTATTCCCCCTTCCTGCACCCATAATACCGTTGGAATAACCCTCTCTCAATCTAGCTTTAGGCATAGTTATCCTCAATGAGCGGCGGCATATTATCAGCAACTCACTCCTTGAGCTTCAACCACGATGATTTCTTCGCATAATGCAAAAAACCGCCCTCAGGCGGTTTTTTGCAGACTTAACCAGAAAAACGAAATGATCTAGTGCACTTGCTTAAATCTTGAAGCGCTCGGTATTGACCCGCATGGTGTGCGCCAATTCGCCCAGACGATGCGCCGACGAAGCGGTTTCGCCAGCGGCAGCGTTGTTTTCCTCGGCCGACTGGGCAACCGTTTCCAGTTGCTGCGCCAGAGACTGGGTAGCCGACGACTGCTCGGCAATGGAGCCGGCGATGTCGGCGACTACGGACACCACCTCGCCCGCCGCCTGGCGAATGTCGACGATGGATAGCCCGGCCTGCTCGGCCAGTTCAGTACCGATCTTCACCTCGTCGACCGTCTCGTGCATGGCATCGACCGCCGACAGCGAGCTGCTCTGGATGGTTTCGATCATGGTCGAGATTTCGCCGGTGGCCTTGGTCGTGCGTTCGGCCAGCTTGCGCACCTCGTCGGCCACCACGGCGAAACCGCGCCCGGCCTCACCGGCCCGCGCCGCTTCGATGGCGGCATTGAGCGCCAGCAGGTTGGTCTGATCGGCGACGTCCTTGATCACCTGGACGATGCTGGAAATTTCCTTCGACTGCTCGCCCAGAGCACTGATCATTTCAGCCACGCGGTCGATCGCATCGGCAATATGGCGAATCTTGGTCACCGCATCGCCGATCACCTTGCCGCCCTCGTCGGACATCCGCCCGGCCTTCTGGGCCAGTTCGGAAGCCGCATGGGCGTTGTCCGACACCTGGTTGATACTGACCGACACCTGTTCGACCGAAGCCGCCATGGCCGAGGCCGACTCGCTCGACATGGCCGAGGCCTGAGCCGACTGGCTGGCGGCCGACGACAACGAATGGGCCGAAACATCCACTTCGCCGATCGAATGCTTCAGCTCGTCGAGCGTCTTGCGCAAGGTGGCCAGCAGGTCGTTGAAGGCCTGCGCCGTTTGCCCAACTTCGTCCTCCGCATCGACGCGGACGGCGTTGGTGAAATCGTTTTTGTCACGCACCAGGGTAATCACGTCGCGCATCGAATTGAGCGGCCCGGTAATCGAACGGATGATCCATATCGCTGCGCCAATGGCGAACAGCAAACCAACCACCAGCCCGCCAATCGCCCGGTTGCGGGCACTTTCGTACTCATCGCGGTTGCGCTTGACGTCCTTCTCCATGTTTTCGTCCTGCAACGAGGCCATTTCCTTCACCGCGGTGATCAAGGCCTCGTTCTTCGGGGCAAACTCCTTGAGCAATACTTGTCTGGCTTCGCTGCTGCTCCGCTCCAAGGCTTCGTAGTACTTGCCATAAACCGAACTCTGATTGCTCCGCGCCTCCTTGATGTTGGCCAGAATCTTCTTGCCACGCTCGGTGCGGACCAAAGGCTCCAGCTTTTCCAGCAGTTCGCTGTTCTGCTTGCGGTTCGCTTCAATTTTGGCCTTGATCGTGGCCCGTTCGTCGCTGCTGTCGACCAACAAAATGCTACGCAACAAAAGGCCGTTGCTCAGCGCACTTTCAACGAACTTGGATGCAGTTTTGAGTTTGAACACCCTATCCTGCACCAAGGTGTCCATATCCTGCATGGTCTCAGCCATACGTTGCAGCGCCAGGATATTGCTGACCAGCAACAGAATGACCAAGGCGGAAAACGCCAGAATTAGGCGAAATTTGATCGTAAGGCGACTGAACATCGACCCTCCCCGAATACGTTAGAAAAACATAGTGTTAAAACATTGTGTTTTTCTTATGCACAATCAAACAAACGTATTCAATTCAGTTTTGCCATTTCGCAAAAAAATTGCGTCATGCGTAACAAAAACATCACAAAACAGGGAAAAGCGCGCGATCTGGAGAAATGCGCGGGCTCAGAGGTGCTTTGCCGCTTCCCGCTGGGTCAGGCCAGAAAGCATTTGCTGATGCTGAGCAACGAAGCCGCGCACGGCTTCAGGATTCCACCGCGCGTAATCGCGCAGCGCCCAGCCGATGGCCTTGCGGATGAAGAATTCCTTTTCAGGGGCGAGCTGCAGGGCGTAAGCGAACAGCCGCTCCTGATCGGTTTCCAGCCGCCAGCCGAGCTGATGGATCATGGCGATGCGGCGCAGCCAGAAACTGTCGGCGTGCAGCGCCTCATCCATCAGCCGCTGCACGCCGGGATCGTTACCTCGCGCAGCGAACAGCACATCGCCGACCACGCCAGCCAAGCCATCGACCGTATCCCACCACGCATCGCGCGTGGCGAGGGCGAGCAATGCCGGCACCTGCTCGGCGCCCAAGGATTTGTGGTGTTTGGCCAGCAGATCGACCGCGACGTAGAGGAACTCCCGCTCCGGCAAGGCCCACAGGCGCTCGGCAATATCGAACAGCAAGGCGGCCGGCGGCTTGGTCAGGCGCAAGTCTTTCACCGCCTCGCGGCGCGGCGTGGATTGAATGCCGAGAAAGGGAAACTGGTCGCGCTGGTAGGCACGCATCTGCACGGCCCGCCCGGCGTCAGCCAGCGGGCGCAGGCGCGCCTGCACGGCTTCGACGTAATCGACCGCCGTCAGCATCGGCTCAAGCTCCGACGATCTCGCCACAACGGGCGTTCAGCCAATCGCCGATCAACTCCACCTCTTCAATACACACCGAATGCGGCATCGGATACTCGTGCCAGGCCACGGCATAACCGGCCTCGCGCAGCAGATCGCGCGCTGCCTTGCCCAGCGCGGGCGACACCACGTCGTCGTGCGAGCCGTGCGCAGCGAGGATAGGCAAATCGCGGTTGGCCGGTGTCGCCTCGTCAAGTTGAAGTTGCGGCGACGGAATATAGGTCGACAGCGCGACCAGCCCACCGAGGCGCTCGCCATGCGTCAGCGCCGTCAGATAGGCGACCGCCCCACCCTGCGAGAAACCGGCCAGGAAAATATTGCGGCTCGGGATGCCGCGCTCGTTCTCGTGCTGGATCAGCACCCTCACCGCATCGCGCGACTCGACCAGCCCGGCCTCGTCGATGCGCCGAATGTGCGGCTCCAGCGAAATGATGTCGTACCAGGCACGCATCTCGTAGCCGCCGTTGCAGGTCACGGCCCGGTAAGGCGCATGCGGAAAGACGAAGCGCGTGCCGAAATCCTTGTTCAGCCCCAGTTCATGCACCACCGGCACGAAATCGGAACCGTCCGCCCCCAGGCCATGCAGCCAGATGACGGCAAATTGCGCTTCTTTGGCGGTAGCGATTTCGATGGCGGGTAACAGGGACATTTCAACTCCGGAAAAATAGGTTCAACGCAGGCCGATCTCTTTCAAGGCGGCCTCGATCCCCGCTGCCATCCTCCGATAACCTTCGGCGTTGGGGTGAATCTGATCGGCCCGCCATTCGGCGTGGCTGAGGATATCGGAAAACACCGACTCGATCACCGGCACGCTCTCTTCTTCGCCCAGCTGGCGGTAGATCGGCGAGTCGCCCGGTTTCTGCGCCAGCGCGGCGAGCAGCGACAATTCCGGCACGGCCACCAGCACCACCTGCGCCCCGCTCGCCTTCGCGGTGCGTACGATCTGCCGGATATCCTCCAGCACCGCGCTCGCCGCCCGGCGACGCAGGAAGTCGTTGCCGCCGATCTCGACGATGACCAGCGCCGGTCGGTACTCTTCCAGTAAAGGCCCGAGGCGCGTTTTGCCGGCTTCTGCCGTATCCCCCGGCACGCCGGCATTGACGATATTCCAGCCGGTCAGCGCAGCCAGCCGGCTCGGCCAATCCTCGCCCGGCGCCGCGCCGGTGCCATGGGTCACGCTGTCGCCGAAGGCGAGCACGGCGCTGCCCGCCGGCAAGGCCTTGAGCTTCTTGCGCCGCCCGCAGGCGGCAAGCAGGCCGAAAACGGCCGAAATCAGGAGAGTTCTGCGGTGCACAGTGCTTTTTGGGCAAAAACCAAAGCGCACTCTAATCGGCCGCCCCAGCCATCGTTTATTCCATTTTTGAATAACAAAGTGAAAACATGTTCTTATATGAATATTAAGGCGCAGCTAAAATTCGCCTCATTCGACAATCCCTGTGGATTACCCAGCAATGACTCAACGACAACCGCTCTCTCACCTCGACTGGCTCGAAGCCGAAGCCATTCACATCATGCGCGAGGTGGCCGGCCAGTGTTCCAACCCGGTGCTGCTCTTCTCGGGCGGCAAGGACTCGATCTGCATGCTGCGCATTGCCGAAAAGGCCTTCCGCCCTGGCAAGTTCCCCTTCCCGCTGATGCACATCGACACCGGCCACAACTATCAGGAAGTGGTCGCCTTCCGCGACAAGCGCGCCGCCGAACTGGGCGAGCGCCTGATCGTGCGCTCGGTTGAAGACTCCATGAAGCGCGGCACGGTGGTGTTGAAGCACGAAGGCGAATCGCGCAACAAGCACCAGTCGGTGACGCTGCTCGAAGCCATTGAAGAATTCGGTTTCGACTGCTGCATCGGCGGCGCCCGCCGCGATGAAGAAAAGGCCCGCGCCAAGGAACGCATCATGAGCTTCCGCGACGAGTTCGGCCAATGGGACCCGAAGAACCAGCGCCCGGAACTGTGGAACCTCTACAACGCCCGCAGCCACAAGGGCGAGAACATCCGCGCCTTCCCGATCTCGAACTGGACCGAAATGGATGTCTGGCAATACATCGAGCGCGAAGGCCTCGAACTGCCGTCGATCTACTTCGCCCACAAACGTCCGGTCGTCATCCGCCAGGGCGCCATCGTGCCGGTCAATGTGCCGCTGGTTTCCGGCGAGCTGACCAATCTGCCGAAGGCCGGTGAAGAAATCGTCGAAAAGCTGGTGCGCTTCCGTACCGTCGGCGACATCTCCTGCACGGCACCGGTCGAGTCGGATGCCGACAACGTCGCCAAGATCGTCGTCGAAACCGCCACCACCACCATCACCGAGCGCGGCGCCACGCGTCTGGACGACCAGACCAGCGAAGCCTCCATGGAACAACGCAAGAAAGAGGGTTACTTCTAATGAGCGCCCATCAAGTTGAAGATCACGGCCTGCTGCGCTTTCTGACCTGCGGCAGCGTCGACGACGGCAAGAGCACCCTGATCGGTCGCCTGCTGTTCGACACCAAGACCATCCTGGCCGACACGCTGAACGCCATCGAAAAGACCTCGCAGAAGCGCGGCATGGGCGCGGTCGACCTCTCGCTGCTCACCGACGGCCTGCAAGCCGAACGCGAGCAAGGCATCACCATCGACGTCGCCTACCGCTACTTCTCCACCGGCACGCGCAAGTACATCATCGCCGACGCGCCGGGCCACGAGCAGTACACCCGCAACATGGTCACTGCCGCCTCCACGGCCAACCTCGCCATCATCCTGATCGATGCGCGCAAGGGCGTGCTGACCCAGACCCGCCGCCACTCGAAACTCGCTTCGCTGGTCGGCATCCCGCACCTCGTCGTCGCCATCAACAAGATGGACCTCGTCGACTACTCGCAGGAAGCCTACGAGAAGATTAAGGCCGACTACCTCGAATTCGCCGCCAAGGTCGGCATCGCCGACGTGCGCTTCCTGCCGCTCTCGGCGCTCAACGGCGACATGATCGTCGACCGTGGCGACAGCCTGAACTGGTACGAAGGCCCGACCCTGCTCGAAATCCTCGAAGCCGCCCCCACCGCGCACAGCGAACACGCCGAGAAGTTCCGCTTCCCCGTGCAATACGTCTGCCGCCCGCAGGATTCCGCCAACCCGGAACTGCACGACTACCGCGGCTTCATGGGCCGCGTCGAGTCGGGCTCGATCAAGGTCGGCGACAAGGTCACCGTGCTGCCCAACGGCCTCGAATCCACCGTCAAGGCCGTGCAGATCGGCGGCGTCGACATCCACGAAGGCGTCACCGAGCAATCCGTGACCCTGCTGCTGGCCGACGAAATCGACTGCTCGCGCGGCGACATGATCGTCAAGAGCGAAGAAGCCCCGGCTCCCGTCAAGGAAATCCACGCCACCGTCTGCTGGCTCTCGGAAACCCCGCTCGACCGCGCCCGCACCTACCTGATCCGCCACACCACACGCGACTCGAAGGCCAAGCTCACCGCCATTGACCACCGCCTGGATGTAAACACCCTGGAACGCGTCACGGCCGAAAAACTGGCCATGAACGACATCGCCCAGGTTCGCTTCAAGTTGGCCCAACCACTCTTCGTCGACCCCTATGAAGACAACCGAGCCACCGGCGCCTTCATCGTCATCGACGAAAGCAACAACAACACCGTCGGCGCCGGGATGATCCTGTAAGCGACACTGCTGCGGTGCACTGCCGCAAACAGCCAAAAATGCCTCCGCTGGTCGGAGGCATTTTTGTTTTCAGCCTTTAAAAACGAATGAAGATGGCACAACACCGCATCCAAACCATGCCATTGAGATAGACACAATCTTTACCAAAACGTAAAATTATGTCCAATACGTAACAAAAACGCGGCGCACCTGAGGCAAACAAGATGAGACTCAAGAGCGCCAACTCATGAGGCCTGACGCCAGGTCAATACAGACATCTTCGATATCTTTCACTAATTAAGCGCCACTAAATGAAGCTTCTCCCGCCTCAAAATCACAAACTCAGTTTAATCGGTGCATTTGTAGCCTATCCAATCGGCAAATTGCTACTCCGCGCACTCACGATCGGGCACTACCCGCCGGAAAACGAACCACACAATGCATTATTTGTAGCCTTTACCCCATGGTGGTTTTTTGGCACGGTTATTACTCTTATCTACAGTTAGACACTAAATGGCAAAACTCATGCCCGGGCAGCAAATTAATAATAAGCATATAAATTTACCCATCTTTTTAATACCGATACCGCTTCTAATTAATTAAAATGAAAACGTTACTCGCAAAAACATTGCCGCTAGTCTTTCTACTTACCGCCTGCGCAACAACAAAATATGAAGCTCCAACCTCACCTTCGGCCCCAACCTTAACATTCGTCAACTCATCAACTGCTGACGTGGCGGTATTTGGCTATGAGAATGCATTGGAATGCAAAAAACAAATAAATATCTCAACACGAGGCGCAAGATATTTGAGCTTAGGCACATCACAAAGTGAGAAAATAAGAATTCACCCAAATGAGCCATTTTCTTTCCTCGTATCGATGCGTGCCTTTCCAAAAGAATGCTTCCTGATTGGCACGATATTCCCGAAAGACTCAACCAGTTACAAAGCCTCTGCTTACTATGATGGCGCAAAGTGCTATCTAACCGTTAAGCGAATCCAAGATGGAATCGAATATCAAGATAGCGCATTTGTCCCACGGGTATCGAAAATGCCATTAACCGATAGCTTTTCGGCTTGCGTAGACAAAATCCCAAACACAAAGAATTCAGAATAAAAATGGAATGGCTGTTTAATACACGAAACAGCCTTTGAATCCAATTCATTTTTACTCAATCACTTTTCATATAAAATGATTTGTCCAACCTGCAATTCATCTACTCTAGATACAGCTATTACCTGCCATCAGTGTGGCGCCAAGCTAATCACTTCTTCCGTAGGCGCGCCCAAATCAATTCTCATCATCGACCGTGATGTCCATTTAAGAATAGGAGGCCGAATTGGGGGAGTTACTGGTTTTTTCCTATTCATATTGCTGGCCCAAACGATGCTGGAGTCTTTGGACCTTGATAGAAGCCAAAGCGTCATCGGAGCAAGCATTTGTGCTGCACTGGGTGGGGCTTTAGGTCGTTGGCTGGTGCGGCGACATTACCGCCTCAACTACCTTATGTAAAAATTAGGCACCCTATATTTGATCCGCTTTTATTAGCATGAAAATAATACTTCAGCTAAATTTCGCATATAGTCTATCTTAACCATAGGATTATTTGGCATCGCTTCATATGAAAAAATTCATTCATAAGTTTTTCTCCATGCTAATAACTTTTCCAATTCTCACTTTTGCGGCAGCGCCAGAGCAAATTAACAATGAATCGCTTGGCCCACGCTTAGCAAACTGCATAGCATTTTTCAGCGTGTTATCAAAAGCTGACTCGGACTTCTCAAATGGCTTGAAAGGATTTGCTTTTGCATCGGCAAGTTATGCAGCAACGGCATTCCCCGATCAGAATCAGGTTGAGATTGAAGTTAAAAAATCGATGCAGCAACTAGCTGAAGACTTTCCAAGATTACAAAAAGACCAGAATTACTTCCAAAGCCGATTTGAAGCTTGTATCGCAACGCTAAAAATTGCCGAAACAGAACTTCGCCCCAAATTGAATGAGGTCACGAAAGAGCTTGTTCCATTGTTTTTTAGCTCTCCGCAATAGGGAACACCCCGCAGTTTTTTCCTCGTAACATATCCTGTCAGTCTGAATCGAGGCAGAACCTTTGGGCGTTTTTGTTTTCCATAAACGGTCAACTTCACTTTTAAGGCTCTCGCCCACTTCATCATGTTGCCGACCATTCACAAGGACTACATTCCCGGCGCCATCGGCAGGATCGTTGAACTTCACGCCCACTACTATAGCCAGCTCGTCGGCTTCGGCCTGCCCTTCGAGGCCAAGGTGGCGCGCGAGCTATCGGAATTCTGCGAACGCTATGACGGCGAGCGCGATGGTCTTTGGCTGGTGCAGCAAGACGGCAATATCGAGGGGGCGATTGCCATCGACGGCGCCCATGCCGGGCAGGATGGTGCGCATCTGCGCTGGTTCATCGTTTCGGACAAAATGCGAGGCACCGGCGTCGGCAGCGCGCTACTGACATCGGCGATGGAATTCTGCGCGGCCCGGCATTACCAGCGGGTCTATCTGTGGACGTTTGAAGGCCTGGGCGCGGCCAGGCACCTCTACGAGAAGTTCGGTTTTCGCCTGGCCCATCAGCAGCGCGGTACGCATTGGGGTAGCGAAGTCAACGAACAGCGCTTCGAACGCGAGACTGCGAATTAAACGGATCAGCGACATCCAGGTCTCATTCGAATCCCCCTGGCGCCCCCTCTTTTCGAAGGGTTTAGCCATTTTTCCAGCCTACTCCGTACTCACCAAGGCGCAGACCGATACGTCGCCTGCTCGGGATTACTGAACGCTCGAGGACTCCCGTTCCGATCGCTGCTTCTATCGATTGGCATGCCCCTTGCGACTGTCATGGTCATCTGGAAAAAAAAGAGGCGCACCATGATCGTTCAGTCCGCTACAGCCCTATTTTCAGCCGTCGCCATGGCAGGTTCGGCCTTGTCCCGGCAACAGCAGAGCGCGGCTCCGGCAAATACTGCCGAGAAAGTGAGCATTTCTCAGGCCGCATTCGATCTCTATGCAGCCCAGGCCAAAACGGCCACCGCTGCCGGCAGCGGCAGCAAGGCTGAGTTCGACACGGCCAAAGGCCCGATGGAAATCGACATCGAAGCCTACTTCACGCCGCCCACCGGAAAAGGCGTGGATATCGATTCCGTCCCGCTACTCATGCCGAGCCAGAAGAACATCGATGCCCTCTCCGGCTACATCTCCGGCCACATGACCGATTTCCTCGCGCAGAACGGCATCCCGACGCCACCCGCCAGCATTACCTACGACAACCAGGGAGAAATTCAGCTACCGGCAGACTACCCTTACGCTGCCCAGTTCAAGCAGGCGCTGCAAGACAACCCGGTGATGGAACGGGCGCTACGCACCACCAACGCACTGACCTCGCACCTGGTCGAAATGAACAAGTCCCTCCCCTTCCAGGAGGAATACCGGGCCGCCCGCTCGCAAGCCGAAATCGAGGCAGTGATCGCGAAATACCATTACCTGTTCTCCGACAACCGCCACTACGAAACCATTGCCCTCAACTTTACGAAGGATGGCGCGCTGAGCATTACCCACGACGGCAAGCCGCTTTCTCAAGCGTAATCGAATGGGCAACGCCCCAGATTAAATTCCAATGGAATTATTTCAGAGCCTGAGTAACAATTTGGAATATTTCTCTTGGGGCGGCACCCATGCTTGGAAAACTGACTGGAGCAGTTCTAGCGCTCTCGCTTCTTTCGGGTTGCGCTTCCATCGTCGAAGGCACGGTTCAAACCGTGAAGATAGAAGCAAAGCTGCCCGATGGCACCCTCGTCGAAGGCGCAGATTGCGAGCTGTCCAACGATGAAGGCAAATACCGGGTGACAACGCCGGGCTACGTGGAAGTTCGTCGTTCCCTCTCGCAGCTGAAAATCAACTGCGTCAAAGGTCGTCTTTACGCAGCGAATGCCCGAGGAAAACCTTTCGCGAATGCCGGCATGCTCGGCAACGTTCTCTTTTTTGGCGGAATAGCGGGCGTCACGATTGATCATTTTCGCGGCACCGGCTACAGCTATCCGGAATGGATGCAACTGGTCTTTGGCAAATACCTCGTCTTCAGCCGATTCAACGATAGCTGGGGCATGCCTTCGGTCGGTATCGAACAAAACAGCTATCCTTGATCCACCGACAGGCTGAAAAATTTCGCCGCATTCGCCCGCTGCTGCGGTGCACCGCCGATTCAGGGCAAAAACCCATTCCACCAAAGGCCACGACATGCCTCTCGAATTCACCCTCCGCCCCGAAAAGCCAGCCGATAGTGCCGCGATCACCGAGGTCACCGTCGCTGCTTTCCGGACGCTCGACATCAGCAGCCACACCGAGCAACTGATCGTCGAGGCCTTGCGCGCCGCCGGGGCGCTCAGCGTGTCGTTGGTGGCGGAAACCGACGGGCGGCTGATCGGGCATATCGCTTTTTCGCCGGTGAGCATTTCGGATGGCACGGCAGGCTGGTACGGGCTGGGACCGGTGTCGGTACTGCCGGAATTTCAGCGGCAGTGTGTCGGCAAGGCGCTGATCGAGGAAGGGCTGGCCCGCTTGAAGGCATTGGGAGCCAAGGGCTGCTGCCTGGTCGGCCACCCGGATTACTACCCGAAATTCGGTTTCGTGAACACCGCCGACCTGACGCTCGACGGCGTGCCGCCGGAAGCCTTTTTCGCCCTCGCTTTCGCCGGCCGCATTCCGCAGGGCAAAGTGACGTTCCACCCGGCGTTCATGGCCGGTTTATCGGAAGACAGCGCAGGCGGCACCTAACGCACGACAAGGGAGGTACCAAGAAGATTGAATGAGTTCGCTTGCCGCGTGTCTCAGCGGCTACGCCAACCAATGCCGAGGAGCACCACCATGACCGAGCGTACCGTTCGCCTGCACCGCGTTCTCCGCTGCCCGCCGTCCAAGCTCTATCGCGCCTTCATTGAACCTCATGCCTTGGCCAAATGGCTTCCCCCGTATGGCTTTACCTGCACGGTTCATCATCTGGAGGCCAAGGTGGGTGGCACGTTCAGGATGTCCTTCCACAATTTTTCGACCGGCAATGGGCATTCATTCGGCGGCGAGTACCTCGAACTCGTCCCCAACGAAAGACTGCGTTACACGGACCAGTTCGACGACCCGGCGTTGCCGGGCACGATCGAGGTCAGCGTCGTGCTGACGCCGGTCGTGTACGGAACGGAGCTGAGCATCACGCAATCCGGCATTCCCGATGCGATCCCGCTGGAGATGTGCTATCTGGGCTGGCAGGAATCCCTGGCGCAACTGGCTTTGCTCGTCGAGCCGGACATCCCTGGCTGACTCTCCGGCTTGGGAAGGCAGTTTTGATGGTCACGCTCTGCTGTTGCGGTCGACTGATCAACCGCGAAATTCCCAAGCTTTCGCCGTCAGCCGACGGCTTATGACCCAAATCAACAGTACGTCAGATATTTTCTGAGTGCTGTCTTTTTACTGAATTTCCCCTGTGGCATAGTGAGTCAAAAATGTTGCGCTGCAACATATAAGAAATCACTAAATTAGGGGAATGCCATGTTCGATTTCTGGATTCAGTTTGCGCTTGTCCTGACCGCCATCCTGATCGGTATCCGCCGCGGCGGGGTGGCACTTGGCCTGATCGGTGGCCTGGGCGTCGCGGTATTGAGTTTCGGCTTCCGCGTCGCGCCGCAGGAGCCGCCGATCACGGTGATGCTGATCATCCTCGCCGTCGTCACTGCTTCGGCCACCCTACAGGTGGCCGGTGGGCTGGACTGGCTGGTGCAGCAGGCCGAACGCCTGATGCGCAAGCACCCGCAGCAGATCACCATCCTGGCGCCGCTGTCGACCTTCCTGCTCACCGTGTGCGTCGGCACCGGGCATGCGGTGTATTCGTTGCTGCCAGTGATTGCCGATGTGGCACTGAAAACCAAGATTCGTCCGGAACGGCCGATGGCCATATCCAGCGTCGCTTCGCAGATGGGCATCACGGCCAGCCCGGTCGCGGCGGCGGTAACGACTTTCCTGGCCATGACCGCCAAGACCGATGCGCCGGTCACCCTGGCACAAATCCTGATGGTGACGCTGCCCGCCGGCCTGATCGGCGTGCTGGCCGCGGCCTTCTGGAGCATGAACCGCGGCCTCGATCTCGATAAGGATCCGGAATTCCTGGAACGCATGAAGGACCCGGATTTCCGCGCCACGGTCGAGATGTCGGTCACCACGCTGGACAAGACCTTGCCCAAGACCGCTCGCCTGTCGGTGGTGCTGTTTTTCACCGGCATCCTGACCATCGTCGCCCTCGCCCTCTATCCGAGCGTGCTACCGCTGGCCAAGGGCAAGCCGATCCCGATGACCACCGTCGTCCAACTGGTCATGCTCGCTTTTGGCGCCTTCATCCTGTTCGCGGCCGACATCAAGGCGGCCGCCATCGCCAAATCGGAAGTGTTCACCGCCGGCATGATCGCCGTGGTGTCGATTTTCGGGATCGCCTGGATGAGCGATACCTTCGTCAAGGCCAACGAGAGCTTCTTGGTCGACAACATCAAGGCCATGGTCGAGTACGCGCCCTGGACCTTCGCCCTGGCCATGTTCGCCGTGTCGGCTTTCGTCAAGAGCCAGGCGGCGACGCTGACCATCATGCTGCCTTTCGGCCTGGCGCTCGGCCTCAGCCCGCAACTACTGCTCGGCCTGATGCCCTCCTGCTACGCCTACTTCTTCTTCGCCTTCTATCCGAGCGACCTGGCCGCCATCAACATGGACCGCAGCGGCACGACGCGCATTGGCAAATACCTGCTCAACCACAGTTTCATGATTCCCGGCTGGATCGGCGTGATTACCTCCACCATCGTCGCCTATGGACTGGCGCAGGTTTACTTCTAGGCCGCCAATCCGACTGCTGCGGTGCACGGCCGTTTTTGGCCAAAAACCGGGACGCTCCACCGCATGAGTTACCCAATAAAAAAGCCGCCCGACGCATAGTGGGCGGCTTTTTTCCAGATAGCAGTTTGGCTCAGGCCCGCGCCACCTTGAACTGCGCCATGGTCTGTTCCAGCTTGCCGGCGGCGAAGCCGGTCAGTTCGGCGCTGCGCACCGAGGCCAGCGTGGCTTCGCGCATGGCCTGCACGGCGTTGGCGATGGAGCCGACACGGTCGCCCGAGGCGTGCGTCGAGCTGGCGATCTGATTGATGGTGACGAACAGGCGCTCGACCACTTCCTCGATCTCGCGCTTGTCGGAAGCCGCGTCGGTGGCCAGGCGCAGGCCTTCTTCCATCTCGCTCATACCGCTTTCCATGTTGCGCACGGCCTGCTCGGCCTGATGCTGCACGCCGTCGATCATGTCGCTGATGCTGGCGGTGGCCTTGCGCGTGCGCTCGGCCAGCTTGCGCACCTCGTCGGCCACGACGGCGAAGCCGCGCCCGGTCTCGCCGGCCCGCGCCGCTTCAATGGCGGCATTGAGCGCCAGCAGGTTGGTCTGCTCGGCAATCTCGTTGATCAGCGTGACGATCTGACCGATATCCAGGGTCTTCTGCTCCAACTGGCGGATGGTGTCGGCCGACAAGCCGACCGATTCGCGGATACGCTGGCTGCGCTCGCCAATCAACGAAAACTGCGCACGCGCCTCTTCGCTGACGCGCTGCACGACCTCGCGCATGGCCTGGGTGTTGCCGGTGGCAGCGTCGATTTCGCCCAGTTGCGAGCGAATGGCTTCGAGGATTTCGGCGACCGAGTGCTGCATGCTGACAGAGACCTGGCCGGCATGCACATTCTTGTGCTGCAGCGTGCGGTTGGTTTCGCTGATTTCATTGGAGGTATTCGCCACCAGATGAATGACCTGCTCGAGGTTGTCGATGAAGCTGTTGGTCCATTGCGCCAGCACGGCCGCCTCATCAATGCGGTCGCTCGCCCGCGGCAGACGCTGCGACAGGTTGCCGCCGCCTTCGGCCGTGGTGCGCAGGATGCGCGTGGCCTCGCGCAGGCGCTCGCTCAAGGGCTGGCTGCCGAATTGCTGGAAGATGAAGGCGCCGAGCAGATGCGCCAGCGCACCGCCGAGGAAGGCCCATTCCATCGGCACGCCCAGCCCTTCGGCAGCGGCAATGGCGCCGCCCCAGGAAAAGGTGCTGAGCAGCAGGTAGAGCTTTTGCAGGCGGTAGGAAATGCTGCGGTAGCGATAGACCTCCTCCAGGTCGGCCTCGCACATCATGCCCCAGGTGTCGGGCGAGCCCGGCAGCTGGAAGGTGATGCCCTTGCCGATGACCGGAATATGGCGGTAGTCGGAATAGCCGGGATAGGTGACGAAGAGGTTTTCGCCATGGCGGATGGTCTCGCGCACGCCGGGGTGCAGCTGGCCGGTGGCCGGATCGTTGAAGATCAGCTCCAGCTCGGTGTGCTCCTTGACGCGGACGACGCCGAAGTCGGTGCGCACGCCGTCCTTCAGGTTGTCGCCATGGGTGAAGGTGGCATCCTCGAAGCGCGAGCGCGACAGCGCGGTGCCCTGACTAATGCTCGTATCGAAGACCGACTTGACCATGAACAGGTAGTTGTCGCCCGACTCGTGGAAGATATGCCCGGCCTCGCGCTGGATCAGGTCGCCCAGCACATCGTTCGGCACGCGGCCACAAACCAGGCCGACAACCGCGCCATCGACCGTGATCGGCTGGTAGAACATCAGCGTCACGGCATCGTGGAAGCGCGACGACGACGGCGGCAGACTGCGCGTCACCGGATCGCGATACGGGCCGTGCAGGAAGCGCCCCTTGAGGCCGGCCGCCACGGCTTGTGCACTGGGCATGGCGCTGCCTTCGCGGCTGGTGTGGGTGGAGCGCAGCACGCGGCCGTCGATAGCGACGATGCTCAGCTCGGAGAAATCGCTGGCCCGTTCCATCACGTGCAGCAACGGTTCGCGCCCGGTCTGGGGCCAATTGCCGGCCAGCTCGCGGGCCAGACCGTCGAGATAGGTCCATTGCTGCTCGGCCCAGTTGATCAGGATGCGGACGCGGGTCTGGGCGAAGGACTCGAAAGTCTGTTCGATTGCGTGGTAACGATTGAGGTTGCGCGAGGTCGCCCAGCGCATCGCCAACTTGCCCGTCTTGCCAAACCAGGGAAGCCAGTGTTTTTCACCGGCCGACAGGGCCATCTTGCTGCTCTTCAACATCTGCAAACCAACTCCATAACGAGAAGGCCTGCCTGATCGCAACTTCCGTGCCGATGCACCACGAGCGATCACCGAAAACGCATTTCGACAATCGAATCAGACAGATGCACCGATTAAATGCACATTTCATAGACACACTGTGTCGTAAAATTCACTATTAAGGTGCGTTTGCACCATTAGCGGGCACTTATCGAGAAATGCGGCCGCCCGGTCAGCCAATTGCGCACCACGAGCGTTAGTCGTCTATCTACACGATTGCCAGCCGGCGCAAGGACAACTAAATTGTAAAGATAGACCATCGGCCGGCTTCGCCAGAAAGGACGCCCATGAAACCCCTGTTCGCCCTGCTGTTCAGTGCTTTGTGCGCCAGTACCGCAGTTGCCGACGTTTACAAGTGCCGCAATGCCGACGGCAGCGTCGAGATTTCCAACTCGCCGTGCGCCGGCGGCGCCAGCACCTTGAAGAGCCGGCCGGACGAGAAGGTGTCGGAAGCCGACCGCCAGCGTGCAGAGAAGGACGCGGAAAAAATGCGCGACTACGTCGAAAAGCGCGAAGCGGTCCAGCGCAGCGAGGCGGCCGCCGAACGGGAAGCGGCAGCCCGGCAGGCCAAGAGTGCCCCGAGTGCCTCTCCCAGCCAATACAGCTCGGCTGACGAATGCCTGCGCGATGTCGCCCAGATGGCGCTGGACCCAACCCAACGCGCCCAGATGGAAGCGAATTGCCGGAAGATTCAAACCCCATCGAGCGTCTCCGCGCCCTATCCGGTCTATACCTCACCCTACGGCTACCCGCCGCGTCACTACCCGCCGGTGCAGATCCAAACCCAACCCAAGCCGAAACCCGAGCCGCCAGCCCCAACGGTCGCTTTTCCGCCGATCAAAAAATGAGGATTGAGCGCCGCTTCCCGGCCATCAGCCGAAGCGGCATTGGCTCCTGACACTCAGGTCAGGAGCCTCGCGACGCGACGGCTCAGGTCGCTTCGTGCTGCGCGCCGTCCTGGCTCTGGCTGGCCAGCAGCAATTCGGCGTCATCGCCCAGCGCATCGAAGAACGCTTGCACGGCCTTCGGCTCGCCGCTGGCGGCAAAGGTGGTGTGTCCGCAATCGCACTGACCGACCCAGATCGACTCCAACCCGCGCAGCCCCTTGGTGCTGACCGGGTTGATCTTGGTCACTTCGGCCTGGCAGCTGTTGCAGATCAGCTTTTCCGGGCGCTTCGCCTCGATGCGCTCCATCGCCTGCGCCACACGTTCGGCCTGCGTACCGCGTTGTTTTGCCTGTCCCATATCCCCCCCTGAAAACCTGAAAAGCCGCGAGCATAACGACAGCGCGCCGGGCTGTCGACGGCGTGTCTTATGTGGCAAACTGGCGCGATGCAATCTGCATCGGAAAACCGCCAATGAGAACCGCTCCCTACGCCGCCCTCGCCGGCCTTTTGCTCGCCACGCTGACAGTGCAGGCGGCGACCATCCAGAACTTCCAGCCGCAGGGCAAAGTCGCCGACCAGACGCGGGCGACCGTGCGTTTCAGCGCCGACATGGTCAAGCTGGGCGAGCCGAACGCGCCGGCGCCTTTCGACGTGGAGTGCAACCAGATTGCCGGCGAAGGTCGCTGGGTCGATGCACGTACCTGGGCCTGGCAACTGAGCCGCCCGCTGCTGCCCGGGGAGCGCTGCATTTTTGCCGTAAAACCGGGGTACACCGCAGCAGGCGGGGAAACGGTCAGCGGCAAGACCCGTTTCGAGTTCACCGGCGCGCCGCCTCGCCCCTGGCGCCTCGTCCCCAGCCCGAATAGTGCAATCGAAGAAGACCAGGCCTTCGTCATCAACGGCGGCGGCAAGCTGGATGCCAAGTCGCTGGAAAACAACCTGTGGTGCGAGGCCGATGGCGTCGGCCAGCGCCTGCCAGCCCGCCCGGTGTCGGACGCCGTGCGCCGCGAGGTGCTGGAACACGTCGGCAACATGGGCACTGCCCCGCTGGTCATCACCTGTAGCGAACGCCTGCCCGCCGGCAGCCGCATGAAGCTGGTCTGGGGCAAGGGCATCCAGGCCGCCAACGGCACGCCGACCGAGAAGGAAGAGAGCTTCGTCTACAAAGTGCGCGAGCCGTTCAAGGCCACGCTCAATTGCGAGCGCGAAAAGGCCGGCGCGCCCTGCTCGCCGCTCTCCGGGCTGTCGCTCAATTTCAACGCGCCGTTCGATGCCAAGCTGATCGGCCAGTTCAAGCTGGTGACGCCGGAAGGCACACGCAAGCCGACCGACCCGAACAAGGACAATGCCAACAAGGAATCGACCTTCCGTTCGGTCGTTTTCCCCGGCCCGCTGCCGCAGAATGCCGACCTCACGCTCGAACTACCCAGCGGCCTGAAAGACGACGCCGGACGCCCGCTGGCCAACGCCGCCAGCTTCCCGCTCAAGACGCGCACCGGCGGTCTGCCGCCGCTGGCCAAGTTCCCCGGCAATTTCGGCATCGTCGAGTTGAAGGAAGGCGGCCTGCTGCCGGTCACGCTGCGCAATGTCGAAGCCTCGCTGAAAACCGCCCGCCTGGCCCTGCCCGGCAGCCACCGCTTCAGCGAGCAACGGCTGACCGAGGACGCCGACGTGATCGCCGCCATGCGCGCGCTGGAAAAGTTCGAGCAACAGACGCGCCAGGTGAAGATGAAAATCGACGGCGAAATGCGCGAATTTCACGATCCCTTCTACGCCCGCGAGCTGTCCTTCCTGAACGGCCGCAACGGCGTGTCGCGCCAGGAACTGCCCAAGCCGGGCGGCAGCAACGAATTCGAGGTGGTCGGCATTCCGCTCAAGCAGCCGGGCTACCACATCGTCGAGATCGAGAGCCAGTTGCTCGGCAACGCCCTGCTCGCCACGCCCAAGCCGATGTACGTGCGCGCCGCCGCGCTGGTCACCAACCTGGCGGTGCATCTGAAAACCGGGCGCGACAACGCGCTGGTCTGGGTCACGGCGCTCGACAGCGGCAAGCCGGTGGCCGGGGCCGACGTGCGCATTTCCGGCTGCGACGGCCAATCGCTATGGCAGGGCAAGACCGATGTCCAGGGCCGGGCGCTGGTCGACCAGGCCATCAGTGCACGCTCCTGCCGCGATGCCCATTTCCTCTTTGCCAGCGCGCGGCTCGATGGCGACTACAGCTTTGTCCGCTCTGACTGGAACGAAGGCATCGAGCCCTGGCGCTTCGGCGTGGAAACCTGGGGCGAGCGCGGCGATTTCAAGATTCACAGCATCCTCGACCGCACGCTGTTCCGCCCCGGCCAACTCGTGTCGATGAAGCATCTGGCGCGTAGCCGCGACAGCAAGGGCTTCGCCCTGCCGGATGTCACCACGCTGCCAACCAAGCTGGTCATCCGCCACAGCGAGAGCGGCACCGAATACAGCCAGCCGTTGAGCTGGGACGCCCAGGCATCTGCGGTGAACAGCTGGAAAGTGCCGGATTCCGCCAAGCTCGGCACCTACGAAGTGGTGCTCACCGGCGGCAAGCGCGGCGAGCAGTACAGCGGCGAGTTCCGCGTTGCCGATTTCCGCCTGCCGGTGTTTACCGGCAGCGTGCAGGGCGTGCCGGCGCGTCAGGTCGCGCCGGGCAAGGTGCCGCTGGCGCTCGGCCTCTCCTTCCTCAACGGCGGCGCGGCGAAGAATGCCGAGGTGCAGGTGTCGGCCACGCTGCGTCCGCGCTGGCCGATCTACAAGAACTACGAGGCCTACAACTTCCATATCGATTTCGACGACGCCGCCCTCGCCGCCTTCAAGGTCGAGGCCAACCGCGAAGAAGAAACGCTGATCCTCGACCGCCAGGCGGTGACGCTGGACAAGGCCGGCGCCGGCAAGCTGGACGTCGTGCTGCCCGCCAAGCCGAAGGGGCCGAGCGAGGTCTATGCCGAAATGAGCTTCGCCGACCCGAACGGCGAAATCCAGACCCTGCGCGGCCGCGTCGAACTGTGGCCGGCCGCCATCACCGTCGGCATCAAGGTCGCCGACTGGGCCAGCGGGAATGGCAAGAACCGCATCGAGGTCGTCGCCCTGGACACCAACGGCAAGCCCATCGCCGGCCAGGCGGTGAGCGTCAAGGCCAAGCGCCGCATCGACTACAGCCATCGCCGGCGCATCGTCGGCGGCTTCTACGCCTACGAGAACCAGCAGGAATACCAGGACATCGGCGAGGTGTGTAACGGCACGACCGACAGCCGCGGCCTGCTGCTGTGCGAGCCCAAGGCCGGCGATCCCGGTGCTATCTACCTGCTGGCCGAGGCGCGCGATGGGCAAGGCAATATCGCCCGCTCCAGCACCAGCTACTGGATCAGCGGCGGCGGCGATTTGTGGTTTACCGCCGGCAACCAGGATCGCATCGACGTCATTCCCGAAAAGAAGACCTACGCACCGGGCGACACCGCACGCTTCCAGGTACGTACGCCTTTCCGCGAGGCGACAGCGCTGGTTTCGGTCGAAGCCGGCGGCATCATCGATACCTTCGTCCAGCCGCTTTCCCGCTTCAAGCCGACCGTCGAAGTCCCGGTCAAGGCCGAATGGGGGCCGAATGTCTTCGTGTCGGTGCTGGCCGTGCGCGGCCGCGTCGAGCCGCTCAAGTGGTACAGCTTCTTCCAGTGGGGCTGGCGCGAGCCGCTGACCTGGTTCAAGGAATGGTGGAATCCGGAGCAACCGACGGCCATGGTCGATCTGGCCAAGCCGGCCTACCGCCTTGGCCTCGGCGAAATCGCCGTTGGCACCGACGGCTTCAAGCTCAAGGTGGATATCAGCACGGACAAGACCGACTACCGCCCGCGCGAAGAAGCGACGGTGAAGATCCGCGTCACCATGCCGGACGGCAAACCCGCCCCGGCCGGCAGCGAAGTGGCGTTTGCGGCGGTCGATCAGGCCCTGCTCGAACTGCGCCCGAACGACAGCTGGAACCTGCTCGATGCACTGCTGCAAAAGCGCGCCTATCTGGTCGAAACGGCCACAGCACAATCGCAGGTGATCGGCAAGCGCCACTTCGGCAAGAAAGCCCTGCCGCCGGGCGGTGGCGGCGGCCGCGCCCCGGCACGCGAGCTGTTCGACACCCTGCTCAGCTGGCAGCCGCGCGTCAAACTCGACGGCAACGGCAGCGCCACGATCAAGGTGACGATGAACGATTCGCTGACCGAATTCCGCCTGGTCGGCGTCGCCACCGTCGGCGCGGGCCTGTTTGGCACCGGAGGCAACAGCGTGCGCACGAAGCAGGATCTGCAAATTATCTCCGGCCTGCCGCCGCTGGTGCGCGAGGGCGACAGCTTCAAGGCCATGCTGACGCTGCGCAACGGCACGGCACGCAAGATGACGGTTGCGGTGCACGGCAAAAACGGGGCAATTTCCCTGGCCGAAAAGAAGGTCACGCTCGAACCCGAAGGCGCCGCCGAATTGAGTTGGGAGGCCAAGACCGGCGAGGACATCGTCAGCCAGCAGTGGGAATTCACCGCCCGCGAGGAAGGCGGCAGCGCGCAGGATGCGCTGAAGATCACCCAGCAGGTGGCTCCTGCCGTACCGGTCACGGTGCAGCAGGCCAACTTCACGCGCATCGAAGGCAAGTACGAGGTCGGCGTCACCCAGCCGGCCGGCTCGCTGCCCGGCAAGGGCGGGTTGGAAGTCAGCCTGTCGCCCAAGCTGGCCGTTGTGCCGCCGGGGCTGCGCCGCTTCTTCGAGAACTATCCGTTCTCGTGCCTGGAGCAGAAAACCTCCATCGCCGTCGGCCTCAACGACGCCAAGCGCTGGCAGGCCATTGCCGACAGCCTGCCCGGCCAGCTCGACAATAACGGCCTGGCCACCTATTTCCCCGGCACGCCGGGCAGCGCGACGCTGACCGCCTACCTGCTCGACCTCGCCACGCTGGCCGGCTTCACCATTCCCGAAGACAGCAAGCAGCGCATGTTGCAGGGTTTGACCGCCTACGCCGAAGGCCGCATCAAGACCGGCGAATGGTCGCCCGGCACGGTCGGCGACCCGCTGCTGCATCGCCGCCTGAACGTGTTGCAGGCGATGACCCGGCAAGGCTTGAAGCCGACGCGCACGGTCGCGGCGCTCGACATCGACCCGCTACGCCTGCCGACCGGCGCGCTGATCGACTGGTATCTGGTCGTGCAGCGCGTCACCGACCTGCCGCAACGCGACAAGAAGCTGGCCGAGGCACAGCAGGAACTGCGCAACCGCCTCTCCTACGCGGGCAGCCGCCTGGCCTTCACCACCGAGCGCGAGGATTACTGGTGGTGGATGATGCTCAACGCCGACGCCAACGCCTTCCGCCTGATCGAAGCCATGCTCGACAACCCCGGCTGGAAGGACGATCTGCCGCGCCTCGTGCAAGGCGCGATGGAGCGCCAGGTGCGCGGCCGCTGGCTGACCACCACCGCCAACGCCTGGGCGCGCGTGACGCTTGACCGCTTTGCGCAGAAATTCGAACGCGATCCGGTCGGCGGCAAGACGGTCGCCACCCTGGCCAAGGCCAGCGGCGAGATCGACTGGAGCAAGACCGTCGACGAGCCGCGCCCACCCATCGCCCTGCCCTGGCCGACCCCGCCCGGCAAGGACGACAAGCTGGCCATCGCCCATCAGGGCAGCGGCAAGCCGTGGGCCACGGTGCAGGTGCTGGCCGCCATTCCGGACGGCCCACCGCGCGCCATGGGCTATCGCGTTACTCGTCAGGTCACGCCGCTCCAGGAGAAAGTCGCCGGCAAGGTGAGTCGTGGTGACCTGTGGCGCGTCAAACTGACGGTCGACGCCGACAACGAGATGACCTGGGTGGCCTTGAGCGACCCGATCCCGGCCGGGGCCCGCATCCTGGGCGACGGCGACGGACGCGACTCCTCCATCGGCCGGCTCGATGAAAACCGCAATCAGGCCGGCATGTGGCCGACCTATGTCGAACGCAGCTTCAGCGCCTTCCGCGCCTACTACGCCTGGCTGCCCAAGGGCAAATTCACGGTGGAATACACCGTGCGCCTGAACAACGCCGGCAGCTTCGCCCTGCCGCCGACGCGGGTCGAGGCGATGTATGCGCCGGATGTGTTTGGTGAGGTTCCGAACAAGCGCGTGGAAATCAGCGACTGACTCTTACTCACCCCCCGGCTGTGTCGGCGAACTGCCGACACAGCCGGATTCAGATGACGAAATCGCTTTCCGGCTGCATCGGCACAGCTTCGTAGGCCTGCAACCAGGCGACAAATTCGTCAGCGGGCAGGGGTTTGGCAAAGTAATAGCCCTGCGCCTGGCTGCAGCCCATTTCGTGGAGCAATTTCAACTCTTCTTCGCCTTCCACTCCCTCGGCAACCACCTGCAGGCCCAAACTGGCGCCAAGCGCAACCACTGAACGGGCGATGGCGCGATCGGTTGAATCGCGCGAGATGTCGCGCACGAAGGAAGCGTCGATCTTCAGCTTGTCGAGCGGGAAACGTTTCAGGTACGACAGGCTCGAATAGCCGGTGCCGAAATCGTCGATGGCGAGCATGAAGCCCTCCCGCTTCAGATCGACCAACACCCCGGCCACCAACTCGGGATCGCGCATGACCATGCTCTCGGTCAATTCGAGTTCGACCGTGCCGGGAACCATCCGATATTCATGGACGATGCAACGGACATCCTGCACGAAGCTGGCATGGTGGAATTGCACTGCGGAAATGTTTACTGCCAGTGGCACCAGCCCCAATTCGGTTTGCAGCCATTCTGCCTGCTGGCGGCAGGCTTCACCGAGTACCCAGTTGCCGATCTGCACGATCAATCCGGTTTCTTCGGCCAGCGGAATGAATTCCAGAGGCGAAACGACAGCGCCTCCCGGTCGGACCCAGCGTATCAGCACTTCAGCGCCCACGAAGCGGCCGCTGGCAATCTCGATCTTGGGCTGGAATACCAGTCGGAACTCGTCCCGATCGACGGCCTGGCGCAAATCGCTTTCCAAACTCAGGCGCCGCTCCGCCCTTGCATTCATGTCCGCGGAGAAGAACTGGAAATTGTTACGCCCCCTCTCCTTGGCGTGATACATCGCCGCATCGGCATTCTTGATCAGGATGGCCGGATCTGCCCCATCGTCCAGACCGATGCTGATACCGATGCTGGGGGTCACCCGGAGTTCATAGCCATCCACCCGAATAGGCGCAGCGACCGCTTGCAGGATGTTTTCCGCAACGGTGGCCGCATCGTCCGGACCTCGTACCTTGTTGAGCACGACGACAAACTCGTCGCCACCGAAGCGAGAAACGGTATCCATCTCGCGAATGCTGTTCTTCAGCCGTGCAGCAACCGTCTTGAGCAGGCCATCGCCAATATCGTGCCCGAGCGAATCGTTGACGTTCTTGAAGCGATCAAGATCCATGAAGAGTACCGCCAGCTTGCTGCCATCGCGCTGGACGCCAGCAATCGCCTGGGTCAGGCGGTCCTGTAGCAAGGCCCGGTTGGGAAGCAGGGTCAGGGCATCGTGGTGCGCCAGGAACTGGATCTGGGCCAGCGTCGCCTTGTGCTCGCTGACATCGGAGAAGATGGCGATGAAGTTGGCTATCTCATCCTTTTCATCGCGTACAGCGGTAATCGCCAGCCACTTCGGATAAATCCGTCCATTTTTGGCCCGATCCCACACTTCGCCCTGCCAATGACCGGTCGTACTGAGCGAATGCCACATATTCAGGTAGAAATCTCGATCGTGCTGACCTGACTGCAGGATGCGCGGTGTCTGCCCGATCGCCTCCTCGGCAGAATACCCCGTCACCGTGGTGAAAGCCGGGTTCACTGCCAAAATGCGCTCATCGGGATCGGTAACGATGATCGCTTCCCGGCTCTCGGCAATCACCCGGTTCCAGATGCGCAGACGCTCCTCGCGATCGCGAATGCCGCTCGCCATATCGCGTAGCGCCACGGCCAGCTCGCCAAACTCCCCCTGGCCGGCCGGCAGGCTCTGCACCATCTCGTAGCGCCCCTCACGAATATGGACGACGCGTGCAATCAAGCTGCGCAGCGGTTCGCTGATCCAGCGCTCGGCGATGCGTACCCCCAGGGGCAAGACAATCAAGGCCGCCAGGACCAGTACGCCCAAAATCACGAGCAAGGTCTGCCTGATCTGCTTGGCGACCAGTTCCTGATCGGTGGACAGGACGAAATAGGCATTGCCACCGCCGCTTAGCGGATAGGCGTAAACCCGGGAGAATTTGGTTTCCGATTCGCGCCAGCCGGCATCGTCCGGGATATTCGGTGCGAAGATCTCCGGCACGTCCATCAGCTGACGAGGATCGTCGATACCTGCACTCTGTCCCAGGGAATGCTTGTTGCCCAGGATCAGGCCGACATCGACGGATGCATTGTGCGACGAACCGACGACAAAACTCTCGCCCAGCACCTGCGAAACGACAACACTCCCGACCGTTCGCACGATATCGCCACGTGCGATGCGCACCACAGGCACGCCGAACTCGATGTGCAGGCCGATATCGGAGGTTCGAGTTCGCTGATAGCGCTCTTCATAACCCTGCTGCTTGACCAGATCCTCGATGCGCGCCGGCAGATTGTCGGTATGCCAGTTGCCGCCATCGCCGGTGAGGTAGATGGGCTGCCCCAACTCGAAGGAGACGATACCTTCGGTCACCGCCCCATTTTCCGCGCTGACCGCAAAGGCAACCAAGGACCCCGTGTTGTCGAAAATCGCCAGCGCGACATCCACTGTCCCCATCAGTTGACGTGCCGCATCGCGAGCCAGGCGGCGCTTTTCGGGGTCGAAAACGATGGGCTGATAGTCGCCCTGCGAGGCGTAACCGGACAACATGTTCAGCGAATTGATGACCGTTGCATCACCGGCGATGGTGTGCGCGATCCGCTCACTCTTCTGGCTTTGCTGTTCGATCTGGTTACGCAGCGAGTGATAGCCAACGATCAGGTGACTGCGGTTGGCATCCTGATGCAAATAGCGCACACCGAGGCTGAGCAACCCGCCTGCCAGCGTCAGCGCGAGCAGGATGCTCAACAATAGCAGCGCCTGGAGTTTGGACTTTACGCTGTTCATTTTCAGAATATGGGCGCCAGTGAAATAGCTTCGTTTCGGGTAACCAGGCGGCTGGACACCAGCCTGCGCCGCGTCACCTTGCGGCCACGCAAGATGCCGAGACAAACCTCCACAACCTCTTCGGCACAGGGTGGATAGACAAAGCTGGCCGTTTGCTCGCCATCAAGAATGGCTTTGCGTGCTTCGGCAATGTAATCGACGCCGACGATGATTTTGGAAGCCGGCGCGACACCCGCCTTTTTCAGTGCCAGCCGCGCACCGGCGGCCATGCTATCCGACTGGGCAAACAGCCCGTCGAAATCCAGGCCGCTACCGAGCATTTCCTCCATCGCACGGATCGCATCGCCCCGCAGATAGTTACCTACCTTGGTCGCCACCAGCCGAACCCCCGGATATTTGCGCAAGCCGCGGCGAAAGCCTTCGCTGCGGGCGATCGCCGTACTCGCCGACGGCACGCCCTCGATCATCATCACCGCGCCCTTGCCATGCAGGCGTTTACCCATGAAATCGGCCGCCATTTCGCCGATCAATTCATCATCCGGGCCAACCAGGCTGGTGTAGCCGTCGCCTTCGATGCGGCGCGAGATCAGCACCACGGGAATACCCCGCCGATAGGCATCGGTCACTACCGGAGCCATGGCCTTGGCGTCGCGCGGCGCCACGATCAGAAGATCGACCTGGCGCGCAACGAACTCTTCGATATCGGCGATCTGCTTGGCCGTCTGCCCATCGGCATCGGAAAACACGAAATTGATGCCCGGCTCCTGCGCAAAACGCTCAGCCAGCAACCTGACCTGGGCCGCGCGATAATCGTTGCTGAGGGTATCCTGGGCAAATGCGACGAGGTAGCGGCGCTCACCGTCGCGCGCCAGCAGTTCCGGCGAAACTGCCGTAGCGAGCATGCCCAGCAAATAACGACGCCTGGTTAACTTCATCCTCTACCGCCCATCACTTTTATTTTTATGTTTCGAGCGTAAGTCGCCCCCTCTCCAGTGAATCATACTTCCGGCAGTTGTGAAGCAAAAGGCATTTTTGCCGATAGAGACCAATCGCCCCGCGATCAGCATAGAATCTCCCAGCAACGGAATACCCTCAGGAAAGCTCGCCTTGACCGCCCCCAACCTTCCTCTCTCCGCTCCCAAGGTTCAACTCTTCCACGCCAGCCTGGTCTGGCCGCTGCAATTGACGCCACTCACCCGCGATATCAGCGAAGGCCGACATTGGGAGATGTTCGAGGCCTTGACCAAGGATTCGGCCTGGCGTCTGATCGACGATGAGTTTACCGAAGACCCGACGCAGTTCGAGGAACGCCACTACCGCGAGTTCGTCTCCTTCCTGCCCTACGTGCAGCGTTTTCTCTACGGCGAGGGACGTTCGCGCAACTCATCTCCTGACGATCCGCCGGGCAATTCGCCGATGCACGTTTTCCGGCGTAAGGACATTGCCAAACTTCGCCTGACCCTGCGCCGCGACCAGGCGCCGATCGAACTGCACATCGTGCATCTCGACCTCTATTTCTTCCACGACCTCGACCTGATCCAGCTCAACCTGGAAATCCGCGGCAACGACCTACCGCTCGACAGCGTGCGCGAAATTCTCTTCCGCTTCGGCCGCGCCTACCCGTCGGGCTGGGAGGAAACCGGCGAAGGCCTGCACAACGCCTACCTGGCCGAATGGCTGGATGCCGACGGCCGGGTGATCGCACAATCCGATACCCGCAAGCGAGAGAAATACCTGGGCTACGTGTGCACCCACCGCAGCCCCTGCATCTCCGAACACTGGGCCTGCCTGCTGCGCCCCTTGGTGCTGGCGCACTCCGATGAGCCGGGCGACCTGCGCTACCGGTTGATCGAATACCAGCGCATGCCGGTGATGAGCTACCTCGCCGTGGACAACCCGCGCCAGCTGAGCCGCGAGCAATGGGTCCGCCTTGGCCTGGCGACCACGTTGCATCCCGACGAAGCCCTGCCGATTAACGAGCCGATGGTGGTCGAATTCGAGCAGCGTTTTTGCCAGGACCGTTTCTGGACCGACAGCGAAGCTGGCCCCAATACCCGTTTCATGTGCACCGGCAATGCCTTCACCGTGGTCGGCGACGCCGCTGCCCCCTTCTTCCTCGACAGTGAGCGCGGTGTGCTGGCGCAGTTCCGCCACCAGTATTTCCTCGTCTTCCTGATCGCCCACCTGCACCGTGCCTCGCTGCTGATCTTTTCCGAAATCCTGGTCGATGCGGTCAACGACCTCGATATCCGCAACGACGCCTCAGTCCGCCGCTTCAAGCGCCGCATCCGGTCGAATTTCGAGACCTTCCTGCGCTTCACGCACCGCTACTGGTTCCACGAGCTGTCCGAACGCCCGCACGTGCAGGCCATGTACCGCCTGTGTGCCAACCACCTGCGCAACGATGCGCTGTACGACGACGTGCGCGACGAGATTCGCGAAATGAGCCACTACCTCGACAGCGATTCGCAGCGCCGGCAATCGAACACCGTCGTCCGCCTCACCGTGATCACCATCCTCGGCCTGATCGCCACCGTCACCACCGGCTACTTCGGCATGAACATCATCCCGTTCGGCGAAGGTCCGGTCTGGCAGCGTGCGGTGCACGGGCTGGTCGCCAGTAGCGCCTTCATTGGTCTGGTCCTGTTTGCCGTCGCCCGTTCCAAGCGCCTGTCCGACTTCCTCGAAGCCTTGTCCGACGAACGCGTCACGCTGGGCGGCAAATTCCGCGCCCTGTGGGGCGTGGTCGGTCGCCAGCAGCGCTGATCCGGACAAACCGTTAAAATGACGCCGCGGTGCGCCATGCGCACGGCCCTTCCTGAGTGCAGCCAGCCGGCCGTAGTCACCCGAAGTTCTGGCCCTATCCGAGGTCAGCCCTCCATCGCTTTCGAGGCCCTGCCATGCCCCAGGTTCTAACTCCCTACGCCGACCTCACCGCCGGCGAAGCCATCGTCGATGCCACCAAGACCTGGCTGGAACGTGCAGTCATCGGCCTCAATCTGTGCCCCTTCGCCAAAAGCGTCTTCGTCAAGAAACAGGTGCGCTACGCCCTGACCGCTGCGGCCGACGCAGACAGCCTGCTCGCCGAACTGGAACACGAACTCACCCTGCTCGCCGAAACCGACCCGGAACAGCTCGACACCACGCTGCTGATCCACCCGCTGGCGATGACCGATTTCCTCGACTATCACTTCTTCCTCGGCGAAGTCGATGCGCTGATCCGCAACCTCGGCTACGACGGCATCTTCCAGATCGCGAGCCTGCACCCGCAATACGAATTCGCCGGCAGCGAACCGGACGACATCGCCAACTACACCAACCGCTCGCCCTACCCGACCCTGCACCTGCTGCGCGAAAGCAGCATCGACCGCGCCGTCGCCGCCTTCCCCGACGCCGCCGACATTTTCGAACGCAATATCGAAACGATGGAACGGCTCGGCCACGAAGGCTGGAAAAAACTCTGGCTGAGCTGAGCCGATCAACGACTGCTGCGGTGCACTGCCCGTTTTGGGCAAAAATCGGGGCCCTCTCTCCCGCCCCGGATGCCAACTGGGCAAGCCGGCTCGATTTATGACATCATTGTAGCCCTCGGTCATCAATGCCCTTGCCGTCAGCCTCTGGTAGCGCAAGGCAGGAAAACCTCACAGGGAGAACAAGCAGATGGAAGCGATCCGTTCGCTGATTGCGAATGTCGAAAAAGTCATCGTCGGCAAGCGGCCGGTCATCGAAATGGCCGTCGTTTCGCTGCTCTGTCGCGGCCACGTGCTGCTCGAAGACGTACCGGGCACCGGCAAGACCATGCTGGCCCGCGCCCTGTCGCGCTCGCTGGCGGTCGACATGAAGCGCCTGCAATGCACGCCCGACCTGCTGCCCTCGGACATCACCGGCGTCCCCATCTTCAACCAGAAGACGACCGATTTCGACTTCCGCCCCGGCCCGGTGTTCACCCACATCCTGCTCGCCGACGAAATCAACCGCGCCACGCCGCGTGCCCAGTCCGCCCTGCTCGAATGCATGGAGGAATTCCGCGTCAGCGTCGATGGCACGACCTACGACCTGCCCAAGGTCTTCATGGTGCTGGCCACGCAGAACCCGATCGACATGGCTGGCACGCACCCGCTGCCGGAAGCGCAGCTCGACCGCTTCTTCGTTCGCCTGCACGTTGGCTACCCGAGCCTGGAAGAAGAAGTGCGCATCCTGTCGGCGCAGGCCCTGGCCCACCCGATCGACTCGCTGGCGCCGGTCGCCGGCGAAGCCGACATCCTTGCCGCGCGCGATGCGGTGAAGGCCGTGCATGTGCATGCCGATGTCGCCAAATACATGGCGCAGATCAGCGCTGCCACCCGCCAGCACGCCGACCTGCGCCTTGGCGCCAGTCCGCGCGGCACCCTTGCGCTGGCCCGCGGCGCCCAGGGCATGGCCTACCTGCGCGGGCAGAGCTTCGTCACGCCCGACATCGTCAAGGCCATCGCCCCCGCCATCCTGGAGCACCGCCTGATCGTCCGGCCGCAGGCAGCCGCAGCCGGCCGCACGGCGGGCTCCATCCTCAAGGAAATCCTCGACACCCTGCCGCCGCCGGTCTGAGCCATGGATATCCTGCGCAGCCTCGCTCAGCGCAAGCTGCTGATCCTGATCAGCCTGACCGTCGTCGCCTATCTCGCCGCGATCAACCGGGCGCAGGCCTTTGTCTGGGTCATCCCGGCGCTGCTGCTGGCTGTGCTAATCACCGGCATCAGCTGGCCGCGCTGGTTGGTAAGGCGCCTCGCTGTCAGCCGCAGCGGGCCGAGCCGGGCCGAGGAAGGCCAGAGCATCGTCTTCCGGGTCGAGGTGCAGAACCAGGGCTGGCTGCCGCGTTTCATGGTCGAACTGGTCGACCGCCTGCCCAGCTTTGGCAACCCTGCTATCGCCGACGGCATGGCCGAACGCACCCTGGGCATGCTGGCCTACCTGCCGGGCGGGCGCAGCCGCCAGTTCGACATTCCGGTGCTGTGCGAAAAGCGCGGCCATTACCGCATCGGGCCGATCGGCCTCGCCTCCAGCTTCCCGCTCGGCCTGACCGAAGCCCGCCAGCAGCGAGGCGACGGCATCCAGACGCTGACAGTCTATCCCGAACTTTTCCCCATCCTCGCCCTGCCGCTGCGCGGCGCGCCCAGCCAGATTCACCGCGGTGGCTATTTGCTGCCCGAAGGCGCCGGTGCCGCAGAATTTTCCGGTCTGCGCGAATATCGCCGCGGCGACAACCCGCGCCACATCCACTGGCCGACTACAGCCCGGCTGAACGAATTAATGGTGCGCGAATACGAGCCGCTGGCCTCGGCCTGCGTCTACATCCTGCTCGACCAGGCCACCTGGTCGAATGCCGGCCACGGCCGCGATTCGACCTTCGAGTACGCCGTCAAGATCGCCGCTTCGATCGCCCGCAGCACCTGCAATCAAAGCATTCGCACCCGCCTGGCCGGCAGCGGTGCCCACCCCCTGCACATTCCGCCCGGTAACAGCCCGGCCCATTTTCAGAACATCCTCGACACGCTGGCCGTCGTCGATTGCGACGGCAAGACGCTCTACGCCACACTGCTCGACAGCGTCACCACCGATTGTCTGCGCGGCGAAACGGCCATCGTCTTCATCAGCGAGCCGGCCGCTTACCTGACCAATACGCTGCGCGCCATCGCTGCCCTGCGCGCCCGCCAGGTCCATGTCCTGGCCGTCGTCTTCGACCGCAGCAGTTTTGACCCGCAGGCCAGCAACGCCAAGCATGCCGCGACCGTCGGCGCCCTGCTCGAACTCGGCGCCGACTGCATCGAAGTCCGTTGCGGCGACAAACTCGTCCAGCTGTTCAACCCATGAGCCCCGGCCTCACCTACACCCCGGCCTACCTCGGCCTCTTCGCTTCTCTGTTGCTGGCGATGGCCTGCAATGTCTTTCTCGACATCCAGTACGGCAGCTTCACCTTCGAGATGGTCTTCTGGAGTGTGCTCCTTGGCTGGACGCTGCTGATCGGCTGGCGCCAGCAGGGCGAAGCCAGCGATGCCGGGCGCCACAAGCAGAAGATCGTGCTGTTCATCGCCATCGCCCTGTCACTGCTCTTCTTCATCCCGAAATGGGGCTTTCCGCGAGCCGGCGTCTATATGCTCTTCGCCCTGCAGGCGGCGCAGAACTGCGTCACCACCAGCCGCCGCCAACTTCATTTCGGCCTGCTGGTCTCGGCCGTCGGCGTCATGTTCGCCGCCTCGCACTATCGCGCCGACTGGACCATGCTGTTCTATCTGGTGCCCTACATCGTCGCCGTCGTTTTCACGCTGGTCGCCGAACAGATCAGCCGACGTGCCGACGACATCGCCCGCTCGGGCCTGGCACTATCGACCGGTGCTGGCCAGGGCCTGGCCATCGCCTCGGCGACCGCCATCATCCTGGGATTGGCCGGCATCCTCTACCTGTCCACGCCACAGATCACCTGGCCGTATCTCGAATGGCGCTACGGCCAGCCGACCAACCTCGGCTTCCTGCACGATGAACAGAGCGGCGAAGGCAGTGGCGGAGGGAGTTCAGGCCAGCGCCCGGCAGATGGCTCGCCAGGCAATGGACAAGCCGGCCAGGGCGGCCAGGCTCAAGGAGAAGGCAATGCCGGCGAGTCCTACTCCACCTCGCCCACCCGCGGCTGGCCGACACCGGGCGAAATGCGCGAAGCGGCCCGTCGTCCCGGCATGCCGAGCTGGCAATCCGGGGCCATCATGCAAATGGCCAACCTCGACGAAGCCATCGGCGAAATGCTGGCGCCGCTCAAGCAGCAACTGCAAGACCTGCTGAACCAAGCCAAGGCCTGGATGGAAGCACACCGGGACGGTCTGCTCGCCTCGCTGATGGCGCTGATCATGGCCATCCTGTTGCTGATCTTCGCCTACATCCTGCGCGAGGCCCGTGCCGCCACCTGGCTGCGCACGCGCTACGACTACCTGACGCTGGTGCTGCTGCGCCGGCATGATCACGGAAGCCGCGGCGCCCGCCAGGTCTACCGCGCCATGGAGCGCCTGTTCCTGCTGCTCGACCACCCGCGCCCGCCCGCAAGCAATGCGCGTGAATTCCTGCGCGAGGCGACCTATTACCGGGAACAACTTATCCCCGAGGCCAGCGAACTGACCCGGCTCTTCGAGGAATATCGCTATGGCCCACAACAGCCGGATGCATTGCGCCTGGAACGCATGCTGGCGCTTTACCGCGCCCTGTTCGCCAAGGCCAACTGAGGAAGGCGCTGGCACCGCCCGGCGCCCTCAAGCCCGATCCTCGCCACCATCATCGCTCCAGCTACGGCCCGCCACTGGCAAATGGGGGCCGGGCGGGGCCACACCGGCTCAATCGCCGATGACCGGAATCCAAGAAAACCCGTTGCTGCGGTGCACTGCCCGTTTCGGGCAAAAACCGCAGCCGCCCGCTAGCGCTTGCCGGTCGGTTTCTTCGACGCTTCGGTCTCGGTAATCGAATGCTCTTCCTCATGCGCCGCGTGCAGCAACCAGACGAGATCCCCACCCTGTACCGGCATCGGGATCATCTGGTTCCAGCTCCAGCGGAACACCGGGCCGTAGGGCACGTAGCGTGCCAGCACGTCACCGCGCGAGGTCACGCCGAAAAAGGGTAGCGGCGACAGGATGAATTCCTTCAATTGGGCGTCGGTCACCATGATCTCTCCTTGCTCTCGTTATCGCGTGAGCCTTGAGCTCAGCGCGGGCCGCCGTATTCGTCGGCCAGTTGGTCGTAATGGGCGTGCGCTTCGCTTTCCTGCAAGGCCGCCGCATGCCATTCCTGCATCGCCGGATGCGCCAGCAGCGTATCTCGATAAGCCGCGGCCAGCGGCGGCAACGCCACGTTGTAAATATGGAAACGCCAGACGATGGGCGCATACATGGCATCAGCCACTGAAAACTCGCCGAACAGGTAAGGGCCTTCGCTGGTGGCGAACTGCGTGCGCGCCTCGGTCCAGATTTCGACGATGCGGTCGATATCGCGCTGCACTTCCGGCGTCGGCGTCTTCCCTTTGAGCTTGAGCTTCAGGTTCATCGGCATGGCGGTGCGCAGTTTGGCAAAACCGGCGTGCATTTCGGCGCTGATGCTGCGCGCCCTGGCCCGCACCCGGGCATCCTCCGGCCACATCTGCGGGTAGCGCTCGGCCAGCGTTTCGGCAATGGCGATACTCTCCCAGACCTGGAAGCCATCCTCGTGCAGGCAGGGCACGCGGGCGTTGCCGGAGAGCGGCTTGAGTTCCGGGTTGTAATCGCGCCCCGCCACCGACACCATGTGTTCGCGGAAGGGAATGGCGAAATGCCTGAGCAGCAGCCAGGGCCGCAGTGACCACGACGAGTAGTTCTTGTTGCCAATATACAGATCGAACATTGCGCTCACCTCACTCAAGAGTATTTCTGCCATCGTACTCTGGGAGTGACTCGATGGCCCAGAGGTTCAACTTGCCGACACAATTGATACGGCTTTGGAATATGCCTTTAGCAATTTGAATTGTTTCAAACATTCGTTTATAAACAATATGATGTATGGTTGACATAGATCAGTAAATTTCGATGTTGCAGTGCACAATTTATGCAACATTGCTGTTACAATGCAGTCGTTGTAATTATTAATTCACTTTCAAAGGAGCCTTCCGATGTCGATCAATCCTGAGCAGTTCGCCGCCGCCAACAAGGCCGCTATCGATTCCCTGCTGTCCGTTGCCAACACCGCCCTGGCTTCTGCCGAGCGTATCGCCGCCCTGAACCTGGAAACCGCCAAGTCCCTGCTGGCTGACACCGTCACCAACACCAAGGCCGTCATGGGTGCCAAGGACGTCAAGGATGCCCTGGCTATCCAGGCTTCCCTGGCCCAACCGAGCGTCGAGAAGGCTGTCGCCTACGGCCGTTCGGTTTACGAAATCTCTTCCGAAACCCAGCAAGAGCTGGCCAAGATGGTCGAAGCCCAATTCGGCGACTTCCAGAAGTCCATGTCCTCGCTGCTGGAAAAGGCTGCCAAGTCCGCCCCGGCCGGTTCCGACGTTGCCGTCGCTGCCGTGCAGAGCGCCATGGCCGCTGCCAACTCCGCCTTCGACAACATGCGCAAGGCCGCTCAGCAGATGACCGATATGGCCCAGACCAACATCGCCGCTGCCACCAGCGCCACCGCCAAGGCTGCCAAGAAGGCCACCGGCAAGTAATTCGCCCCGGCGAACCCGAAAGCCCGCCGCGTGCGGGCTTTTTTGTTTTTTGGCCATTTTGGCCCGTGCACCGCAGCAGTGATGCCCGACCGCGACTCACGGCGAGCGCCTGCTAAAATTCGCCCTCATGAGCCAGACCGTCGACCCCAGCATCCTCTCCCCGCTCGGCAAACCCACCGAGTACCGCGCCACCTACGCGCCGGACCTGCTTTACCCGATCCCGCGCAAATTGAAGCGCGACGAACTGGGCATCGCCGCCGATGAGCTGCCCTTCGTCGGCGAGGACATCTGGAACGCCTACGAAGTCTCCTGGCTGACCCCCAAGGGCAAGCCCGTCGTCGCCCTCGCCACCTTTCGCGTGCCGGCCGACAGCCCGAACCTGGTCGAATCGAAGTCCTTCAAGCTCTACCTCAACTCCTTCAACCAGACCGCCTTCGCCGACACCGAAACCGTCATCGCCACGCTGGAAAAGGATCTCAGCGCTGCCGCCGGCAAAACCGTGCGCGTCGCCGTCAGCCTGCTCAACGATCAACCGGCCTTCACCATCGGCTACCCGGCCGGCGACTGCATCGACGACCTCGACATCGCCTGCGACACCTACCAGCCGACCCCGGCCTTCCTCACCACCGGCAACGGCCCGGTCGTCGAAGAAACGCTTTACTCGCACCTGCTCAAGTCCAACTGCCTGGTCACCGGCCAACCCGACTGGGCCATGGTCGTCATCCGCTATCGCGGCCGCCCCATCGACCGCGCCGGCCTGTTGCGCTACATCGTGTCGTTCCGCAACCACAACGAATTCCACGAGCAATGCGTCGAGCGCATCTTCTGCGACATTTCGCAGCGCTGCGCCCCCGAAGCCCTCTCGGTCTACGCCCGCTACACCCGCCGCGGCGGCCTCGACATCAACCCCTTCCGCTGCAGCGGGGAGTTTCTGGCGCACGACAATGTTCGTGAAGTCAGGCAGTAATTGAGCTTTGCGGGTATCGATTATGCCCTTGGCGATATTTACTTAACATTTCACAACATCAATAATTCCCCTTCACATTTTGGATGGGGAAGGCAGGTCATTGTTGTCACAAGAGCCCGACTTCAATGATTTTCTCTGGCTACTCGGCAGCCAGGTCTTTCGCCATCTCCTGCGCTTGCCGCTACCCTATTTCGAACATCGTCCCACCGGCACTCTGGTCGCCCGCCTGCACGGCGTAGAAACAATCCGCGAATTCGTCTCGGGTGCCGCCGTCACCCTGATCCTCGATCTCCCCTTCCTGCTCATCTTCCTGGCCGTGATGTTCGCCTACAGTTGGCAACTCTCCCTGATCGCCGTCGGGCTGCTCGGCGCCATCGCCGTTATCAGCTTCCTCGTCGCCCCTCTGTTTCGCGACAAACTGAACCAGCAATTCATGCTCGGCGCGAGAAACCAAGCCTTCCTCACCGAATACGTCGCCGGTATGGGTACCGTCAAAGCCCTGCAGATGGAAGCCGACATCGACAAGAAATACGGCGACTACCTAGCCCAATACCTCGCGGCCGGTTTCTCCACCAAGCAGGTCGGCAACACCTACAACGTGATCAGCAACGGCCTTGAACAAATAATGACGCTGGCCATTCTGATCGTTGGCGCTTTGCTGGTCATGCAGAACGATGGTTTCACGGTCGGTATGCTGGTGGCCTTTCAGATGTTCGCCGGGCGCATGAGCCAGCCATTGCTCCGCCTGGTCGGCCTATGGCAGGAATTCCAGCAAGCCAACATCGCCGTCAAACGCCTGGGCGACATCCTCGACATGCCGCAAGAGCCGCATACCCTGACCCCTACCCGAGAAAACAGCGGCCCAGGTCGAATTGACCTCAGCCATCTCGCCTTCCGCTATTCCGAACACCACCCGTGGCTCTACCGCAACCTCAACCTGACCCTGAAGCCCGGCCACCTGACCGTGCTGATGGGGCCTTCGGGTTGCGGCAAGAGCACCCTGGCCAAACTGCTACTCGGCTTCTACCAGCCCAACGAAGGCCAGATCAATCTGGACGGCAAAGACATCCGCCATCTCGCCGCCAACGAACTGCGCGCCACCTTCGGCGTCGTGCCGCAGGAAACCGTGCTCTTCGCAGGCACCCTCTATGACAACCTGGTCATGGCCCATCCCCATGCCAGCTTCGAGGACGTCATCCAGGCCTGCAAGGCAGCCGAGATTCATGAAGTCATCGAGAAACTGCCCAATGGCTATCAGACCGAGATTGGCGAACGCGGGACCGGGCTATCGGGTGGGCAGCGGCAACGCATCGCCATTGCCCGAGCACTGCTGAAGCGCCCCAAGATCCTGATCTTCGATGAGGCCGTGTCGAACCTCGATCAACACACGGCGGAGCACTTTGCCCGGACCATCAACAAGCTGAAGGGGAAGGTGACGATGCTGTTCATCACACACCAGATACCCAAGGGTTTGCAGGTGGACGATGTGGTGGAACTGGCCAGTACGGCAACCAGGCAGATGGAAGTGTTGCAGGAGGGCGGGTGAGATGACTGAGAAGAGTTTCAAGGCGCAGTCTCGGCGAATTGGGGGGCGCATGGACGGAATAAGGGCACTGCTGCGGTGCACCGGCCAAAAACGGCAAAAACCAAAATTAGGCTTGGCGACGAATCAAACGCATTGGAGGGAAGCGGCATGAAGCATTGGATCAAACAAGGGTTGTTGCTCGCCTGGATCGCCACTTGGGTTGTGCCGCTGCAGGCCTACGACCCGCTCAACCGAGCGGAATACCTCGCCAAGATCAAGGAAGCCGAGGCCTACTACAAGGACAAGTGCGAAAAGGTCGCCGGCATCAAGATCTACAAGACCGTGCCGGATGTGGAAGGGGTGCTGCTGATGAAGGTCCGCCCGGAGCGCACTGATCGCGAACTGGCCGATCCCAACTGGCCGGGGGCGGCGTTTGGGGAGGAGTTTTCAGGTGATTCTTATATTCGATCCTTCCTTGGCTACGAGTATCGCGGTGTCGACAAAAATGGGGTGATGTCCTCGGTGCGCGGCTACATCAATACCGATAAACGCCACGGCGGCCTCCCCGGCTACCGCTGGATCGAAGTCCCCGACCCCAAGGACGGCCAGCGCTATCGGTATACCGGTTCGGTGAAGCCTTCGGGAAAGAAAAACCCGCAAGCGTACAAGGCAGAGTTGGAAAAAGATCCCAATTACGACATGAACGTCTACCGCTGGTCGCTCGACAAAACCCCCAGCCCCAGTAAAACCCCGCCGCGCTACGCCGTCACCTTCGAGGACCACGTCATCCCCGAAGAGCGCGCCCTGTGGGTGGCGAGCAGCACGGTCAAGGTGCTCGACCTCAAGACCAACGAGGTGCTGGGCGAAATGACCCGCTATGCGATGAGCTACATCCATGCGCCGCGGCACTCCATGCCGTGGCTAAACCATTCGATTTGCCCCTATTCGATAGGCGGAAGCGGCACCAATACCCGTCAGTTCGTAGACCAAATTCTGATTCCGAAGAAGGAGCAATAATATGACCACGCCGACTGTTGCTGAGTTGCTCAAATACGCCAACCTCCAGATGGCGGCAGAGGCTCTTTACTCATCAAATACCAGAAAGAAAGATCCAGCCTCTCTTCTTCCCGGAGATCCATTTTCTTTGAATGGACATTTCTCTGGTGCCATTGATCCCGAAATTCTAAAAACCGGCAACGAACACGCCTCCCGCTTCGCCCCGACCGAAGCCGAGAAGTTCGCCAAGGATTGGGTTGTTGTCGACCACATCTCCTAACCAAAGGGGTCAGAGACATTTAGTTCTCTGAGCCGATAGATATGCCCCGCCGCCCCCGCGTACTTCTCGCCGATTACCCGCTACACATTGTCCAGCGCGGCATCAACCGCGAGCCGTGTTTTTTCACCGATGAAGATTACTACTGCTACCTCCATTGGCTGGAGGAGTCGGCTCGCGCTTGCGGCTGTGCCATTCATGCCTATGTGTTGATGACCAACCATGTTCATCTGCTGCTGACGCCGCAGGAAACCGGCGCGCCGTCACGGCTGATGCAATCCCTGGGCCGGCGTTACGTGCAATACGCCAACCGTTTCTATCGGCGCACCGGCAGCCTGTGGGAAGGGCGGTTCAAATCCAGCGTAGTGCAGGCGGAAGACTATCTGTTGGCCTGCCAGCGTTACATCGAACTCAACCCGGTGCGTGCCGGGATGGTCAATGACCCCGGCCAATACCGCTGGTCCAGCTATCGCGCCAACGGCTTGGCGCAGAGCGATGCCCGGCTAACGCCCCACCCGCTTTATCTCGCCATGGGCAGCGACCCCATCGCGCGCGGCCAGGCTTATCGCACGCTCTTTCGCCCCGAACTTGATGCCGAAGCGGCAGCAGACATTGGAGAGGCGCTACGACTGGGCATGCCGCTGGGTCACGGGCGCTTTGCCGAACTGATCTGTACGCAATTGGGAGTCCGCTTCAACTCGGGAAAACGCGGACGACCATTGGCAACTAACGGCGATTCGCCGCAGTGGAATGAAGCGCAACAGGATTTTGGATTTTGAAGGCTAGCCGAAGCAAGAGCACTGGCGATATTCGGAATATCAAAAACACTGAGCGTCATTTTTGCCCCAACCCGCCCGTGCACCGCAGCACCTCCGACTTTTACCCCAACACCCCCGAATACCCCTCCTCCGCCAGCACCTGCCGCACGGCCGGGCGGGTGAGCATGCGGCGGTAGTGCGCCGCGCAGTTGGCGGGGAGCGGGATTCCGATGCGGTCGGCCCAGAATTCGTTGTAGAAGAGCGCGGCGTCGGCGATGGTGAAATGGTCGGCCAGATAGCTGCGGCCTTCGAGTTCGCGGGCCATCAGGGCCAGCCCGTTTTCCACGATCTGCCGGCCTTGCGCCTTGACCGACTCATGATCGCAGCTGCTCGGGGCGAAGCGTTCGGTGGTGAAGATGCGGGCGAAGCCTTGCGTGTGCAGGGTGTGCACGGCGTAGTTCATCAGGCCAAGGACGCGCACTTCGCCTTCGATGCTTTCCGGCAGCAGCTTGCGCTTGGGGTAGCTGCGGGCCAGCCACCAGGCGATGGCGGAGAATTCGGTGAGCGCCGTGCCGTCGTCCAACACCAGCGCCGGGATCGTGCCCTTGGGGTTGATCGCCAGGTATTCCTTCTTGTGTTGGTCGCCGGCCAGCAGGTTGACGATGTAGGCTTCGAAGACCAGGCCGCATTCTTCCAGCAGCAGGTGGATGCCGGTCGAGCACGAGCCGGGCGTCATGTAGAACTTCTTGGTCATTGGGCTTCGCTCGAGGTTTTACTGGCGTAATCGAGCAGCGATTCCTCGATGGCGGCGTAGGGGTAATCGGCCACCACCGTCACGCCGATGGCCGCCAGCTTGGCAGTCGGCCCGTCGCCGATGCGGGCGACGAAAACCGCCGCACAATCTTTGATGGTTTCGAGAATGCCGGCCATGGCCGATTGGTCGCCCGTTTGTCCGTGGCAGTAATGCGCCACCTCGCGGTTTTCGACGAAGCGGCAGTGGTTCGGTCCGACTTCGTAGATGCGGAACTGCGTGGCGTGACCGAAATGCTCGTTGATCGACACGCCATCCTTGCTGGCCACGGCCAGTAATTTGGAACTCGCCGCCATGCTCGGCTCAGCCCGCCAAGGCCGCCGCCAACGGCTCGTAGCCGCCATCGACGCTATAGGCGCGGGTGAAGCGGAAGTCGGCGAACATCTGGGCGAAGACCTTGCTGGCGTTGCCCTTGTAGCAATAGATGACGATGGGCGCATCCTTGGGCAGGCGGCCCATCCAGGCAACAACGCGCTGCTCGACCAGATGCGCCGCACCGTCAATGTGGCCCTGCTGGTAGCTCGGCAGGTCGCGCACGTCGAAGATCGCAACCATGGATTCGCTGCGGATCAGCGTTGCCGCATCCTGCGGCGAGATATTTTGGAAAGAGCGCGTTTGCGGTGCGTTCATGGCGACTCGCTTGATAAAGATTCGATACCGTTCTCTAGCAAGACCGAAGCCAAGAAATAAACAACTCAAATTCAATCACTTGGCAACAATACTGCTTCGCCGAACCAAAAACTTTGTCGCTTTTACGACGCGCTCCAGACCAGCCCACCTTGCCCGCACGGGCAGGACAAAGGTATAACAAGCCTCCCCTCGCCACCGCCCCGCCATGACCCTGCTGCGCCGCTCGCTCCTCGCCCTCTGCTTCCTGCCGCTGCCCGCGCTGGCGCTGCCCGACTTCGCCGAGGTCAAGCGCGACCACACGCCGTCGGACGCCGTGTTGCTCGCCCGCGACGGCCGGCCGCTGCATACCTTGCGGCTGGACAAGACGGTGCGCCGCCTGCCGTGGACGCCGCTCAACGAAATCTCGCCGGCACTGGTCCGCGCTGTCATCGTCTCTGAAGACAAGCGTTTCATGGAGCACGACGGCATCGACTGGCGTGCCGCCGGCAAGGCGGCCTGGAGCAATTTCTGGGGCGGCCGCACGCGCGGGGCCAGCACGCTGACCATGCAGCTCGCCGGCCTGCTCGACGAAGATGGCCAGCGCCAAGGCCGTCGCTCCATTTTTGCCAAAATCTCGCAGTCCACCGCAGCAGTGCGCCTTGAAGGCTTCTGGAGCAAGCGCCAGATCATCGAGGCCTATCTCAACCTCGTGCCTTTCCGCGGCGAGTTGCAAGGCGTCGGCGCGATGAGTCGCCAGCTCTTCGGCAAATGGCCGCATGGGCTGGACGAACGTGAATCGGCGCTGGCCGCCGCCCTGCTCCGCTCGCCCAATGCCAGTCCGGCCGTCGTCGCCCGCCGCGCCTGCAATCTGTTGCGCGAGATGGGCCGTGACAGTGAATGCGATGGGCTGGAAAGCTTCACCCAGCAAGCCCTGTCCGGCGGCCTGCGCGCCACCGATGCCGGCACGCCGCAACTCGCCCCCCACCTCGCCCGCAAGCTGCTGGAAAAACCCGGCCAGCCGATGCGCTCCAGTCTCGACGCCGACCTGCAAGCCTTCGCCCGCGAGGCCCTGCGCCGCCACCTCGGTGCGCTGCGCCAGCAGAACGTGGAAGACGGCGCCGTCGTCGTGCTCGACAACGCCAGCGGCGAAATCCTCGCCTGGGTCGGCTCCAGCGGCGATCTGTCGGATGCCGCCGAAGTCGATGGCGTCACTGCGCTGCGCCAGGCCGGCTCGACGCTGAAACCCTTCCTCTACGCGCTGGCCTTCGAGACGCGCACGCTGACGCCCGCCTCGCTGCTCGAAGACGCGCCGCTGACGCTCGACACCGGCAACGGCCTTTACGCGCCGCAAAATTACGAGCCGCATTATCAAGGCTGGGTGTCGGTGCGCCGCGCGCTGGGCGGCTCGCTCAACGTGCCGGCCGTTCGCACCATCGTTCGCCTCGGCCCCGAGCCTTTCCTACGCCGCCTGCGCGCCGCCGGCTTCGCCAGCCTGAAGCAGGATGGCGACTGGTACGGCTTCAGCCTCGCTCTCGGTTCGGCCGACGTTTCGCTGCTCATGCTGGCCAACGCCTACCGCAGCCTGGCCAACGGCGGCCAGTGGCGGCCGCTGCGCGCCACGCCGGGCAAGGGTGAGAGCCCGGTTCCCTGCCGCCGCGAGGGCTGCACCGACGTGTTCACCGGCCCGTCGCACACCGCCTTTGCGCCGACCGCCAGCTTCCAGGTCGGCGACATCCTGGCCGACCGCAACGCCCGCGCCGCCACCTTCGGTCTCGAATCCTGGCTGGCCACGCCCTACTGGGCCGCCGCCAAGACCGGCACCAGCAAGGACATGCGCGACAACTGGTGCGCCGGCTTCTCGCGCCGCTACACCGTCGCCGTCTGGGTCGGCAACGCCAGCGGCAGCCCGATGCATGACGTTTCCGGCATCAGCGGCGCGGCGCCGGTCTGGCGCGAAGTCATGGACTGGCTGCAACGCGGCGATCCGGCGCGGGGCCGCGCTGCCGTTGCCAGCCAGCCGCCCGCCCCGCCCAAGGGTCTGCTTCGCCAGCGCATTCGCTTCGAGCCGCCGCGCGAGCCGGCGCGCGACGAATGGTTTATCGCCGGCACCGAGCAAAGCGTCATCCGCCAGGCTGGCGGCAACGCGCTAGCGCGCATCGCCTATCCGACCGACGGCACGATCCTCGCGCTCGATCCCGACATCCCGCCCAACCGCCAGCGCATCGAACTCAAACTCAGCGCCCCGGCCGGCAAAGGCTGGCAATGGCAACTCGACGGCCGCCCCCTGGCCCGCGCCGATTCAACCCTGCGCTGGCTACCGCAACCTGGGCGCCATCGGCTACGCCTGGTCGATGCTCAGGGTGGCGTGGTCGATGCAGTGGGGTTCGAGGTGAGGTCGCTGCGGGGGAAGAGAGGGAGATAGATGTATCTATGACTAACTACTATCTCAAAGCGAAGAATTCATAACAGCATTTAAGTTGTGGGTTATGCGGCACATCTGCACGAATCCTTAACGTGAGCCACAACCCCACGCATTGATTTCAATTACTCTCGTTCGCACAAAAGGTTTTCCAGGCTGGGCTACCCTTCACTAATATCGGTGTCCGTTCTACATCTCTTTGGGACAATTTATGGCTCGCCAAATCTTCAACAATTTCCTGAAATTCAAGAACACATACACCACGACCACCCTGTTGCTGTCCAGCCTGGATAAAGAGTTGATAGTTCTTATCAGCAAGCGGTTTAAAGCGAAATGCCATTCTGCAGGATGCGCCATATACAGACCCCGCCCCGGAAAATGAGGCTGAAATCGTCAAATCACCTTTTGCTGGAATATATATTTCCGATCCAATTTTCTCCGAATAGGAATTAATGAAAGGCATTCCAATTTTCTTTTTACTTTCACCAGCAAAACCAGAAACATTTGTATGAACAGGGATTGCCACAGCCTCACTCTCAACCAAACAGATTCCATTAGCATTATTCCGATGCAGCAATACAGTCGCATTAACCCCTGCAACCACGACGGTTCTTAATCTTGCAGTGGGCTCTCGCGCTGGATCTGGCTCCACATAGGGCGGAAGAGAAGCTGCACATCCGGAAAGCAAAATGACCGAGACAAATCCAAGCTTATTGATTATTTGATACTCAAACATAATGTGGCTAAGTAAGTAAATTACTAAATATTAGGAAGTAGAGGTTTGTCAGCACGCTGAAAAACACCTAAACGGAGCGATGCGAAAGTTACCCCGGCTCGCCTCCGCAAGCAACCCAAAATGCATATAAATGCAAGCTGACGGCAATTTTCAAGCGTAAGACAAGCGCCCTCTGGGCAAATTTCGAAGGCTGGCGTAGCGGCGGATAAGAGGCGGTTTAATGGTTTTTACCCTTTTTGCCCGGTGCACCGCAGCAGTCGCCTGAGCCGGCCGATGGGCAAGCTTTCGCGCCCCTGATCGGCCGCTTGTGGCACACTCCGCCCATGCACGCTTTTCCCCATCTTTCCCTGATCGACTGGCTCGCCCTGGTCGTCTTCTACGCCTGCTGGGCGGGTTATGCCTGGTATTCGGAGCACAGCCGCTCGGGCGCGGTCGGGTTGATCGGCACCAGCCAGCAGTACCGCCTTCTGTGGGCCTACCGCATGTTGGAGCGCGAGGTGCGCGTCACCGATTCGACGCTGATCGGCAACCTGGTGACCAGCGTTTCCTTCTACGCCAACACCACCATCTACATCATCGCCGGCCTGGTCGCCGCCCTCGGCGCCTCGGACAAGCTGATCAGCTTCACGGCCGACCTGCCTTTCGCCGGCACTGGTTCGCGGGAACTGCTCGAAATCAAGTTGATGCTGGTACTGTCGAGCTTCGTTTTCGCCTATTTCAAATTCACCTGGTCGCTACGCCAGTTCAACCTGCTTTCCATCCTGGTTGGCGCTGCACCGCTGGGCAAGACCGGCGAGCCGGAAATCGACCGCTACGCCAAGCGGCTGGCCAAGGCCAACAGCCTGGCTGGCGACGATTTCAACCGCGGCATCCGCGCCTATTACTTCGGCCTGGCGGCCTCGGGCTGGCTGATCGGCCCGCATGTGCTGGGCGTGCTGGCGCTCGTAGTGCTGGTCATCCTCTACCGCCGCGACTACCGCTCGGAAGCGCTGGCCGCTTTGCGCGACCACTGACCGGATGTCCGCCAACCGCCAACTCGCGGGCATCGGCTACGGCCTGCTCGCCTACCTGATCTGGGGCTTCTTTCCGCTCTATTTCCGCCAGCTCGGGCAGCTTTCGCCCTTCGACATCCTGACCAACCGCACGGCCTGGGCCTTCGTCCTGGTCAGCCTGTTGCTGACGCTGCGCCGGCGCTGGGGTGCCCTGCGCAGCCTGTTCGGCCAGCCGCGCCATCTCGCCCGCCTGGCCATCGCCGCCATTCTGCTCGGCGCCAACTGGCTGGGTTTCCTGTGGGCGGTCGATCAACGCCAGGTGGTGGCGGCCAGCCTGGGCTATTTCCTGACGCCGCTGGTCAATGTGCTGCTCGCTCTGGTGGTCCTGAAGGAAAAGCTGAACCGCTGGGAATGGCTCGCCATCGCCCTGGCCATCGCCGCCGTCGGCAACGAACTGGTGACGCTGGGCAACGTGCCGTGGATCGCCCTCTTTCTGGCCGGGACCTTCGGCAGCTATGGTCTGTTGCGCAAGCAGGTGCCAGTCGATGCCATTTCCGGTCTGGCGCTGGAAACGGCCGTCATGCTGCCGATCGGTCTGGCCTACGCCGCCTGGCAGGCACAGCACGGGCACACGGTTTTTGCCCTGAACGACGGGTACACCGCAGCATTGCTGATCGGCTCGGGCATCCTGACCGCCGTGCCGCTGATGGCCTTTGCCGCCGCCACGCAGCGGCTCGACCTGGCCACCGTCGGCATGCTGATGTACATCAACCCGACCATGCAGTTTCTGACCGCCATCTTCCTCTTCGACGAACCCTTGCAAGCGGCGCGGTTGCTCAGTTTCGGGCTGATCTGGCTGGGCCTGCTCGCTTTCAGCTGGAGCATGTGGCACAAAGTCCGTGCCGGCCATGCCAAACGATAGGAAAAGCCCCTGCTCGCGAGTAAAATAATTGTCATTTTCTAGCGCTGCGTTGCAGGAGCATTCGCCTTCATGAGTCCCGTGCGGCAAGACGACTCGTTGCGCCCCCTGGTGCATCAAGCGATTCTCGATGAGGCACCGGACGGCATTCTGGTCGTTGATCACGACGACCGAATCGTCGCGATCAACGAGCGCTTCTTCACGGTATGGAACATTCCCCGCCCGCCGTTGCCGCTCGAAGAACTGATGAATCGGCCGGATTCCGTCAATCTGGCGAACGCTGCAGCCAATACCCTGGACCCGGAAAACTTCCTGCGCCGCGTCGGGGAGCTCTATGCCAACCCAGAATTGAAGGACGTTTGCGACATCGCACTGAAGGACGGGCGCACGCTGAACCGTCATTCCCACGCGCTGTACGGGCCGCGAGGTCAATACCTGGGCCGCGTCTGGTATTTCCGTGACATCACCGAAATCATCCTGTCCCGCCTGGCGCTGAGCGAAAGCGAGAAACGCTACCGCACCGCCTTCCAGACAACGCTCGACGCCATCGCCATCACGACCTTGAGCGACGGCACCTATGTCGACGTGAACCGGGCTTTCGTAGAAATATCCGGCTATTCGCGCGAGGAGATCATCGGGCACAGTTCGCTCGAACTCTCGCTGTGGGCCTACCCGGAGGATCGCCATCGCCTGGCTGAACTGATCCGTTCCGGCGCCGACCATCTCGAGTTCGAAGCCCAGTTCCAGCGCAAAAGCGGCGCATTGTTCTGGGGCCTTTTCTCGGTGACCCGCATGGACCTCGATGGCGTGCCTTGCCTGCTGTCGATCACCCGCGACATCACCGAGGAAAGGAATGCCAAGGAGGCGCTTGCCCGCCACCACGAGGAACTGGAACATCTGGTGAACGAGCGTACGGCCGAGCTGTCACGCGCCAAGGAGGCCGCTGAGGCGGCCAGCGTGGCGAAGACCTCCTTCCTCGCCAACATGAGCCACGAGATTCGCACCCCGCTCAACGCCATCACCGGCATGGCCTACATGATCCGGCGCGGCGGCCTGACACCGCGTCAGGAAGGCCAGCTCGACAAGCTGGAAGCGGCCGGCGAGCACCTGTTGAACATCATCAATGCCGTGCTCGAACTGTCCAAGATCGAGGCCGGCAAGATCAAGCTGAACGAGATTCCGCTGCGCATCGAAAGCGTTCTCGACAATGTCCTGTCCATGCTGCAGAGCCGTGCCCAGGCCAAGGAACTGCCGCTCCACGTCGAAACCGGGCATTTGCCGACCAACCTGATCGGTGACCCGACGGCTGTGCAACAGGCCTTGCTGAACTACGCAGCCAATGCGCTCAAATTCACCGACAACGGCCACGTCACGCTGAGCGCCCGCGTGCAGGAAGAAGACGACAACAGCACACTGGTGCGCTTCGAAGTCGAAGATACCGGCATCGGCATCGAGCCAGAGGTGCTGGCGCGGCTGTTTTCCGCCTTCGAACAGGCCGACAACACGACCACCCGAAAATATGGTGGCACCGGCCTCGGCCTGGCCATCACCAAGCGCCTGGCCGAGCTGATGGGCGGTACGACTGGCGCCAGCAGTACGCCGGGGCAAGGCAGCCGTTTCTGGTTCACCGTACGATTCGCCAAATCGGCGCACGCCCGCGCCAGCCTGGCGCTGGATTGCGCCGTCGATGCCGAACAGGTGCTGCGCGACCAGTTGGCGCCGCATCGCATCCTGCTGGTCGAAGACGAACCGGTCAATCGCGAAATCGCCCAATGCCTGCTGCAGGACGCCGGGCAGCAGGTCGATACCGCCGTTGACGGGACCGAGGCCGTCGCCCTGGTCCGGCAAAACCGCTACGATTTGATCCTGATGGACATGCAGATGCCGAAGATGGACGGCCTGCAGGCGACCCGCCTGATCCGTCTGCTGCCGGAAGGACACGACCTCCCCATCCTGGCCTTGACTGCCAACGCCTTTGGCGAAGATCGCGCCCGTTGTATCGAGGCCGGGATGAACGACTTCATCGCCAAGCCGGTCGAGCCGGCCGCGCTGTTCGAAAGCGTGCTGCGCTGGCTGCATCCAGAGAAATCGGCTTGAGCCTTATGCCGGGCTGCCGGCATCGGCGATAATCGGCCGATGTCCCGCACCCTGCTCTACGCCATCGTCTTCATCGAGGGCTTCTGTTCCCTCGGCGCCGAAGTCATCGCCTTGCGCCGCCTGCTGCCGCATATCGGCAGTTCCATCGTCGTCACTGCGCCGACCATCGGCTTCTTCCTGCTCGCGCTGGCCCTGGGTTACGCCGCCGGCAGCAAGGTCGAGGCCAACTTCCGCCGCATCGTCGGGCGCAACTTCCTGATCTCCGCCGTACTGGCTGGCGTCGGCCTGGCCGGCGTCACGGTCGATGCGCTGTTCCTGCACCTGCAGCCGGCTTTCGTCGCCTACCTCTTCTTCGTCGGCGGTATCCTGTGCCCGCTCGCCTGGCTGCTCGGCCAGACCGTGCCGATCCTGACCAACGAGATGCAGCACGCCCGCACCGGCGAGGCCAGCGGTCTGGCGCTGTATTGGTCCACGCTCGGCTCCTTCCTCGGCTCGGTATCGCTGTCGCTGATCGTCATGCAGTGGCTGGGTGTCGGCGCTGCCGTGCTCGCCTGCAGCCTCGGCTTGGTCGCCGGCACGCTGCTGCTCGCTGGCCGCTCGCTGAAAAATGCCGTTTTTGCCCTGTGCACCGCAGCCATCGCCTTATTCGCCAACTACCAGAGCGGCGCCACGGCCGACACGGCCTACGCCGACTACGTGGTCGCCCCGGTCACCCTGCCCGGCCAGAACGACCCGCAGGCCTTCTGGGTGAACAAATCGGTCGCCTCGCTGCTCGACGGTTCCGAGCCACCGCATTACGCCCGCTACATCGAGCACCTGCGCCGCCTGCTGCTGGTCGATCTCGGTTTTCGCGAGCGCGACATCCTGGTGCTCGGCGCCGGCGGCTTCACGCTATCGCATCGCGAACCGCTCAACCGATACACCTATGTCGATATCGATCCGAAGATCCGCGACATCGCGGAGAAACACTTCCTGCACGAGCCCATCCGCGGCGAATTCATCGTCGATGATGCCCGCCGCTTCGTCGGCACCACCGAGCGTCGCTTCGACGCGGTGCTGGTCGATGTGTTCAGTTCGCACACTTCAATTCCCGGTCACCTCGTGACCCGCGAGTTCTGGCATGAAGTGCGCCGCGCCCTCAAGCCGGACGGCGTGCTGCTGGCCAACCTGATCCTCGACGGCAAGCTGGAATCGCCCTTCGCCCGCAACCTGCTGGCCACCATCGAAGCCGAATACGGGCGCTGCGCCGTCGAGGTGCTGCACAAGGGCAAGCCGGCGGCGAACGTCGAAGTCACCTGCTTTGCCGGCAGCCGACCGAACACGACCCAACTTTACATCGACGAAATGAACCGCGCCGACCTCGATCGGGCGACGCAGAACTAAGGCATTTCGCCCTCGGCATTTTTGCCCATGTTGGCCGGTGCACCGCAGCAGCGGGCCAGGACATCAATCAGCCCTTGCGGCGCAAACTCATGTGCGTCTTGATCATGCTCGGCACGTGCAACGCGAGGTCCGAGCCACGCTGACAACTGAGCAGCAGGTGCAGCATCCCGCTGGTAAAGGCCCAGGTATCGCGGGCCACGTCGATCGGCACCAGGCCTTCGCGCAACATGCCCTTTTCGGCAGCCTTCAGGTACATCGCTTCGATCTTGGCCAGGAAGCTCTGCGCCGGCTTGCCGATTTCGGCCTCGATTTCGGCGAATTCATCGACGTATTCGCAGCGCGAAATCATGATCTCGAACACCTCGCGCACCACCGAGCAATCTTCCAGCACGCGGAAGAACTCGGTGACCGAAGCCTCGATGGCATCGAGCGGGTTGTCGAATTTATCGGAGAACAGGATGGCGTCGGTGCGCTCGATCATCGGCGCGAAAACGTCCTCGCGCATGGCGAAGAAAAGCTCGGCCTTGTTCTCGAAATGCCAATAAACAGCGCCGCGCGTCACGCCGGCCGCCTTGGCGATCTTTTCCAGCGTCGAACGCACGACGCCACATTCATGGAAGACCCGGCGCGCCGCTTCGATGATGTCCTTGCGCGTCTGTTCGGCTTCTTCCTTGGTCTTTCTGACCACGATCCTTCTCCCTATTGCAACTGCGGTCGGAAACAAAATGTAAATCCGACTGAAACGCTCAGAAAGTATTTTACATACATTCCTGAATGTTTATAATCCCCATCAAAGTAAATTACAAGGAGAACAACCGTGCCTAACCAAACTCAACCCCAGCGCAAGGCCATCGCCCTGCTCCTCGCTTCCACGGCCTTTGCCGCCGCCCTCACCGGCTGCTCGGGCGAAAAGCCGGCCGCTCCGGCCATGGGCCCGATGCCGGTGACGGTCATCGAGATGCAGGCACAGAAGGTGCCGACCAGCATCGAAATCATGGCGCAGACCGAAGGCGCCCGCGAAACCGAAGTGCGCGCCCGCGTCGGCGGCATCCTGATGAAGCGCCTGTTCCAGGAAGGCGATGTGGTCAAGAACGGCCAGCCGCTCTTCCAGATCGATCGCGCTCCTTACGAGATCGCCCTGGCCGACGCCAAGGCCCGCGCCGACCAGACTGCGCGCGAAGTCGCCCGCCTGAAGCCGCTGGCCGAAGCCAAAGCCATCGCCCAGAAGGACTACGACGATGCCGTCTCCAGCAATGCCGTCGCCCAGGCCAACCTACACCAGGCCGAACTGAACCTCGCGTGGACCACCGTGACCGCCCCCGTCGCCGGCGTGACCGGCCGTGCCGTCAAGTCGGACGGCAACCTGGTGTCCACCGCCGACAGCCTGCTCACCTCGATCTATCAGACCAACCCGATCTGGGTGCGCTTCTCGCTCGGCGAAAGCGATCTGGCCAAGTTCCCCAGCAAGCGCGTCACCGCCAAGGACGTCACCGGCGTCGAACTGGTACTGCCGGATGGTTCTGTTTACGCCAAGCGCGGCAAGCTGAATTTCCTCGCTTCCAATATCGACACCACGCTCGGCACCCAGCAACTGCGTGCCGAATTCGACAACGCCGACCAAGCGCTGCTGCCGGGCCAGTTCGTCCGCGTCCGCCTGCTCACCGGCGAGCGCGATGGCGTTTTCCTGGTGCCGCAGTCGGCTGTGCTACAGACCGAACAGGCCAATCTGGTCATGACCGTCGATGGCGAAAACAAGGTCGCCCCGCGTCCGATCAAGACCGGCGAGTGGTACGGCAAGGACTGGGTCATCCTCGGCGGCCTGAAGGCCGGCGACAAGGTCATTGTCGACAACCTGATCAAGCTGCGTCCGGGCGCTCCGGTCAATCCGCATCCGCCGGTCGTGCCCGGCGCCGAACAGGCTGGCGGCGGCAAGCCGCAGCAAGGCATGGGCGGGATGGAAGGCATGTCGGGCAAGTCCGCCACGACTCCGCGCAACCAGTAAGGAGCGGCCATGTCCAGATTCTTCATCAACCGACCGATTTTCGCGTCGGTCATCTCGATCATCATCGTCATCGCCGGCCTGGTCGCCTCGCAGGTGCTGCCCATCGCGCAGTACCCGCAGATCGCGCCGCCGACGGTGCTGATCACCGCCACCTATCCGGGCGCTTCGGCTGAAACCCTGGCCAAGACCGTGGCGGCTCCGATCGAGGAGCAGCTGAACGGCGTCGAGAACATGGTGTATTTCACCTCCTCGGCCAGTGCCAACGGTTCGGTCACCATTACCGCCACCTTCGAGGTCGGCACCAATGTCGACATGGCGTCGGTGAACGTGAACAACCGCGTCAAGGCGGCCGAGCCACGCCTGCCGGAAGCGGTACGGCGCAACGGCGTGATCGTGCAGAAGCGTTCCAACGACATCCTCCAGGTCGTCGCGCTGCAATCCGATCAGGGCCGCTACAACACGCTCTATCTCTCTAACTACGCCAGCCTGAACATCGTTGACGAGTTGAAGCGGGTCAAGGGCGTCGGCGACGTGACCATTTTCGGCGCCCAGGATTACTCGATGCGCGTCTGGCTGAAGCCGGACCGCATGGCCCAGCTTGGCCTGACGACCAGCGAAGTATCGGCTGCCATCACTGCCCAGAACGCTCAGAACGCGGCCGGCAAGATCGGGCAGGAACCAGCCCCGAACGACCAGCAACTGGTCTATACGGTGACCGCCAAGGGCCGTCTGCTGACCGAGGAAGAGTTCGGCAACATCGTCATCCGTTCGAGTGGCCCCGGCGGCCTGCTCCGCCTGAAGGACGTTGCCCGCATCGAACTCGGCGCCTACAGCTACGACCAGCGCGTGACGCTGGATGGTCAGCCGACCATCGCCATGGGCGTCTTCCTGCAGACCGGCGCCAATGCGCTGGAAGTGGCCGATGCCGTACGCAGCAAGATGGCCGAGCTGAAGGTCAAGTTCCCGGAAGCGATGGATTTCGTCATTCCGTTCGACACCACCCGCTTCGTTTCCGCCTCGATCAGCGAGGTCAAGCACACCCTGATCGAAGCGATGATCCTGGTGCTGGCCGTCGTCTTCATCTTCCTGCAAAGCTGGCGCGCCACGCTGATTCCGATGGTGGCGGTGCCGATCTCGCTGATCGGTTCCTTCGCCGGCCTGTGGTTGTTCGGCTTCTCGATCAACACGCTGACGCTGTTCGCCATGGTGCTGGCCATCGGTATCGTGGTCGATGACGCCATCGTCGTGCTCGAGAACGTCGAGCGCCTGATGGCCGAAGAGAAGCTGCCGCCCAAGCAGGCTGCCATCAAGGCCATGCACGAAGTCACCGGCGCGCTGATCGCCATCGTGCTCGTGTTGTGTGCGGTGTTCGTGCCGGTTGCCTTCCTCGGCGGTATCGCCGGCCAGCTCTACAAGCAGTTCGCCGTGACCGTGGCGGTGGCCGTGGTGCTCTCCGGCGTCGTCGCGCTGACCCTGACGCCGGCCCTGTGCGCCCTGCTGCTCAAGGCCCAGCACACCGAGAACAAGCTGTTCGCCCCATTCAACCGCATGTTCGAGCGCCTGACCAAGAACTACACCGGCGCCGTGGCCTTCACCATGAAGCACGGCATCGTCGGCGCCCTGGTTTTTGCCCTGATTGTCGGGTGCACCGCAGCATTCTTCCGCATCATCCCGGGCAGCTTCGTGCCGGCTGAAGACCAGGGTTACCTGATCTCGGCGCTGATGCTGCCGGACGGCGCGACGTTGAAGCGCACCGAAGCCACCGGCGAACGCATGCGCCAGATGATCAGCCAGGACGAAGCGGTCAAGCACACCTTCGTCGTCTCCGGCTTCGACCTGATCGGCGGCGGCAACAAGCCCAACGCCGGCACCATGTTCATTCCGCTCAAGGATTGGGACGAACGTCAGGGCAAGGCGCAGGATCTGGCCGGCAAGTTCATGGGCATCGGCATGATGCAGCCGGACGGCATGGGCCTCGTTTTCAACCCGCCCCCGATCATGGGCCTGGGCACCGCCGGCGGCTTCGAGGTCTATGTCCAGAACCGCGTGGATGGCGACGCCAAGAAGCTGAACGAAGTCACGCAAGCCTTCATGGACGAACTGAAGAAGCACCCGGAATTCACCCGCATTTCCACCTTCTTCCGCCCGACCGTGCCGCAGCTCTATGTCGAAGTCGATGAGCAGAAGGCGCTGGCGCTCGGCATTCCGATCGCCGACATCTACTCGACGCTGCAAAGCACGATGGGTGCGCTTTACGTCAACGACTTCAACAAGGCCGGCCGCGTCTATCGCGTGCAACTGCAGGCGGAAGCCAATTTCCGCATGAAGCCGGACGACATCGGCAAGGTTTACGTGCGCAGCACGACGACCAACGCCATGATCCCCTTGTCCGCGGTTTCCCGCGTCAAGAATGTGGTCGGCCCGGAACAGGTCGAACGCTTCAACGGGTTCATCGCCGCCAAGGTGATGGGCGACTCGAAGCCAGGCGTCAGCTCGGGCGATGCAATCAAGATCGTCGAACAGGTGGCTGAAGCCACGCTGCCGACCGGTTACGGCATCGCCTGGACCGGCCAGGCCTTCCAGGAAAAGCGTAGTGCCGGTTCGTCGATGCAGGCCTTCGGCTTCGCCATCATCATGGTCTTCCTGATCCTGGCCGCCCAGTACGAAAAGTGGTCGCTGCCGATCGCCGTCGTCATGGCCGTACCGTTCGCCCTGATGGGCGCGCTGACCGCCATCTGGCTGCGCGGCATGCCGAACGACATCTACTTCCAGATCGGCCTCGTCGTGCTGATCGGCCTGGCGTCGAAAAACGCCATCCTGATCGTCGAATTCGCCGCCCAGAAGTACGCCGAAGGCATGGGCGTGGTCGAGGCCGCCATCGAGGCCGCCCGCCTGCGCCTGCGTCCCATCATCATGACCTCGCTCGCCTTCGTGCTCGGCGTCTTCCCGCTGGTCAAGGCCACCGGGGCCGGCGCCGCCGCCCGCCAGTCGATGGGTACCGGCGTTTTCGGCGGCATGCTCGCTGCCACCTTCATCGCCACGTTGTTCGTGCCGCTCTTCTTCAAGTGGCTCGAACGCGGCAAACAGATCGATCCGTCGCACGTCTCGACCGACGACGCAGAGGAGAACCAAGCATGATCGCCCGCCTCACCCCTGCCGCCCTCGCACTGGCCGCCACCTTCACCCTCGGCGGCTGCGCCATCGGCCCCGACTACCTGCGCCCGTCGGCGCTGCTGCCTAGCCTGTTCGGCGACAGCAAGCCGACGCCGGTCGCCATTGCCACCAACCCGGCCATCGATCCGCAGTGGTGGACGTTGTTCCAGGACGCCACGCTGAACGATCTGGTCGAGCAGGCACTGGCCAACAATGCCGACATGCGCCAGGCGGTCGCCCGTATGGAACAGGCCGACGCCGTCGCCCGCGAGGCCGGTGCCTCCTTCCTGCCGGAAATCGACGGCAACGCCGCCGGCAGCAATACCAAGGCCAGCACCAAGACGGCGACCTACTCGAGCGCCATGCCGCGCATCCGCAATTCGCGCAGCGCCGGTCTGAGCACCTCCTACGAACTCGACGTCTGGGGCCGCGTGCGCCGCGCCAACGAGGCAGCCAAGGCCACCCTGCTGGCCAGCCAGTATTCGCGCGACTCGATCCGCCTGAGCGTAGCCGGCGCCGTCACGGCCAGCTATCTCAACCTGCGCAGTCTGGATGCCCAACTCGCCATCAGCGACGAAACCGTCAAGACGCGCGAGGAAAGCCTCAAGCTGGTCAAGTTGCGCGTCGACGCCGGCTATGCTTCGCCGCTCGATGGCTATCAAGCCGAAGGCGCCCTGGCTGCGGCGCAGGCCCAGTTGATCGAGCAACGCCGGCAACGCGCGCTGGCCGAGCACCAGCTCGCCCTGCTCACGGCCAATCCGGCGCTGAAGATCGCCGCCGGCGACCTACGCCAGCTCCCGATGCCGCCGCAGCCGCCGGAAGGCCTGCCGGCCGACCTGATCGAAGGCCGCCCGGACGTGATGATGGCCGAGCAGGAACTGGTCGCCGCCAATGCCGGTATCGGTGTGGCCAAGGCCGGCTACTTCCCGAAATTCACGCTGACCGGCAGCATCGGCAGCGAGAGCAAGACCTTGTCCGACCTGTTCAGCGCCGGTTCCGGCACCTGGTCGCTCGGCCTCGGCGCCTTGATGCCCATCCTCGACTTCGGCCGCACCTCGGCCCGCGTCGACCAGGCCAAGGCGATCAACCAGCAATCCCTGATTTCCTGGCAAAACTCGCTGCAAACCGCCTACAAGGAAGTCCGCGACGCGCTGGTCAGCCTGCGCGAAGATGGCGAGGCGGAAACTGCCCAGGCCAGCCGCGTGATCAACGCCCGCAAGGCGCTGGAAATTTCCCGCCTGCGTTACGAAGCCGGTTCCGCCGGTTATCTGGAGGTGCTCGACAGCCAGCGTTCGTTCAACGACGCGCAACTGTCCATGATCGCCACCCGCCAGGCCCGCTTGAATGCGGCCGTCGACCTGTTCAAGGCGCTCGGCGGCGGCTGGAAGCCGGAAAAAAGCTGATAGCTGCGGTGCACTGCCCGAAAAGGCAAAAAACCAAGGCCGCCCGAGGGCGGCCTTTTTCATGCACACGCAAAGTTAAGGGGGTGGGCCGACACCGGCACAAACGGTATCGGCCCGAACCAGACCGCCGCGCAGGAGAGTACGCGACGGTGTGGTGAACGGTGGCGGCGTCAGCCTTGACGCGGCGGCAGCGGCAACAGCGAATTGCCCTCCCCGTGCCGAATCTGGTATTCGACGAGATTGATCGCGCGCAGCACGTCGGCCTTGGCCTGGCTGACGATATAGTCGTCGGCGACATTGAAGACGCGCTGCAGCCGGCGCGACTCCTCATCGTTGGCGAATCCGCGGCGGGCGATTTCGACCAGCGTCTGTTGCACCGACTCGTAGAGATTGATCGAATATTTGTCCTTGTGCAGGTAAGCCAGCGCCATGGCGACGTTGATGACGCCGACGATGGAGGCGAGGTGCAGCGGCTCATGGCTTTCGCCGTACAGCACGCAATCGAGGTGCAGGCGGGGCTTCAGCATGATCTCGACCTGCTCCGGCTCGGAAAGCCGGCAGGCCAGCGGATTGTTCAGCCGCTTGGCGCGCATTTTGGGGTTCTTGCTCATGGCAATCGTAACGAATCGGTTAGCAAATCATCCGGCCGGGCGCGCCAGAAGCGCACCGGGACGAATCGACGAATACGGGAACGATGCACAAACGCTGTGCAAATGAGGAATACCGGGCATTGGAGCAGTGCATCCCTTGAGGGCGCACTCGCCGCAACCGGCCAGCGACCAAGGCTGGCGGAACTGCGCAATCGCTTGCCGCACAAGGCTGGGCAGCGATCGAACCGGCAAGGTCAGGCGCGACTTTGCACCGACCGAAGGCCGGCAGCATTGCCGGCCCATTGAATCAAGCAAGATTTGCACCGCCTGCAAGCGGCGGCGCGATGAAACTCAGCCGCGGCGGCGACGCGCCTCGAAAAGGCAAACGCCGGCGGCGACGGAAACGTTCAGGCTCTCGACCGAACCGTACATCGGGATATTGACCAGCTGGTCGCAGTTCTCGCGCGTCAGACGGCGCATGCCCTCGCCTTCGGCACCCATGACCCAGGCTGTCGCCTGCGGCCAGTCGGCGGTGTAGAGGTCGCTCTCCGCCTCACCGGCCGTGCCGATGACCCAGATGTCGCGTTCCTTCAGCTCGCGCAGCGTGCGCGCCAGGTTGGTAACCATGATGTAGGGCACCGTCTCGGCCGCGCCGCAGGCCGTCTTGACGGCCACGTCGTTGAGGCCGGCCGCCTTGTCCTTGGGGGCGATCACGGCATGCACGCCGGCCGCATCGGCCACGCGCAGGCAAGCGCCGAGGTTGCGCGGGTCGGTCACGCCATCGAGTACGAGCAGGAAAGCCGGCTCGGTCAGCGTATCGAGCACGTCGTCGAGATGCGCCGCCTTGCGTCCGCCCTCGATGCGCGCCACCACGCCCTGATGCCGGCCGCCGGCGGCAAAGCCGTCCAGGCGCTTGCCATCGGCGATGAGCAGCTTTACGCCCTGCAATTCGGCATGCTTGATCAAATCGCGCGCCCGCGCATCCTGACGCGCGCCGTCGATGATGATTTCCTTGACCGATTCCGGATCGTGGCGGAGCTTGGAGGTGACGGCATGAAAGCCGTAGATCAGGCGGGAGGACATGGCTGCTTTCGCGATGAGAAGGCGCGCATTTTAGCGCTCATCGCCCCCGGCGGAAACGTTCAGGCAGCGGCCAGGGCGCGCAGGCGGATCGGATTGTCTTCACGCTCGAGCCAACGCACAAGCAGCATGTCGTGCAGCGAGATATGGCCGGTCACCCAACGCAGCAGCAGCTCCTCGAGCTCACGGACGCGCTGTATGGTCTTGGGCGTTTCCAGATTGGTGACAATTTCCTGCACCTTGCTCGAGATCGCCGCATGGTCCTCCATGTGCGCCTCGCAGGTTTCACGCTCGATCGCCAACAACAGCGAATCGCGCATGATGTTTTCTTCGTTGCGGAAGTGATCCAGTATGTAAGCCAGCAGGTCGCCAAGGATACCGACCAGACGGCTCTCGCACTCGGAGATAAGCGTCGGGCTGCAGCCGCCGCAGGTCACCCGTGCCGCATCGTGATCGTCGCAAATCTCGCGCAGTCGCAGAATATAGTCGAGCAGCAGCCGATGCTCGTGATCGATCACGGCATGCCCTGTCACCAGCTCACTCGGTAATGGACGATTGGAAATTCCGGAGAGCGATTGTTCGCTGTTATTCATACCCCTCCCGCATTTTTTGCATTGTAGCCAACCTGCGCTCGAACAATGTAAAGAATTGTCTTGAAACATTGTTAAACATGCCGTTAATGTAGCTATATTGGCGACAAAAGCGGGGACGCATGCTGACAGCGCATCAACGACAATGGGGTGTCAACCAGTGGGCGGCCTTCATGAGCAATCGCGAGCTGCCTTGCATGCCACGCTCCAAGGCGCTGTTGCTGCAACTGGAGGAAACCCTCGGCGAACGCCTGTCCGCCCGAGAGCTGGCCGACATCGCGGGAGCCGATCCTTTCCTGTGCCTGCGCCTGCTGCGCCAAGCCGAAGCAAAACGTACCCAGCGCCTGGGCCACGAGACGACAACCCCGCTGGGTGCCGTCATGCAACTCGGCACCGAGAACTTCCGAAGACTCCTGCTCGACAGCCCGGAGACGGACGAGACCAATCTCGGCTTGGCCGCCTGCGAGGCTCGCTCGCACTTGGCCCGCTACCTCGCGCTGAACTGGGGCTCGGCGCGGGCCGACATCTCTCCGGACGAAGTCGCCATGGCCGCCCTGCTCTCGGAAATCGGCGAATTGCTGCTCTGGTCCTTCGCCCCGGACTTACCCGAGGCCGCCTTGAAGGCATTGCATAGCGGCCGCTCGGCCCGCTCTTTGCAGGCCCAGGTCGACACCTGCGGTTTCCGCTTCAAGGATCTGACGCTGGCCTGTGCCGAAATCTGGCACCTGCCACCGCTACTCGTTCAGCTCATCCGCGGCATCGACAACACCCGCGCCAACCTCTCCCGCCTGTGCGTCGATGCCGCACGCCACTTGACTGCCGGCGGCCCGGACGACCCGGCGCTACCCTCGGACATCGCCGAGGCCAAACATCTGATTCCCGGCGCCACGCTGGAATGGCTGACCGAGCAATTGCCCGGCCTCGACGAGGAGCAAATCGCCCGCATCGCTGCCAAGGCTGCGGACCTGCTCGATCCGCAGCATCACTGATGCCTTAGCGGCGACGTCCGGCCTTGCCCGCTGGCTTCGCCTTGCCTGCCGGTTTGGCTTTGGCTTTGACCGGCGCCTTGGGCTTGGCCTTGCTCGCCGGTTTTGCCTTGGCCTTGACCGGTGTCGCCGCAGGCTTGGCCTTGACGACCTTCTTCCTGGCGACCGGCTTGACGACCGCCTTCGCCGGTGCGGGCGTGGACATCGGTTTACGCGCCCCGCCAGCTTTGCGCGACGGGCCTCCGGGCATATCCTGGGCCAGCACGAAATCGATCCGATTGCTCTCCAGATCTGCCCGCACCAGCTTGACGCGCACCCGGTCACCCAGGCGGAAACGCTGGCCGGTCCGCTCGCCCAGCATCTGGTGCTTGATGGCGTCGAACTGGAAATAATCGGCCCCCAGTTCGGAAACATGCACGAGGCCTTCGACATAGACCTCGTCGAGCGCCACGAAGATACCGAAGGCGGTCACCGCGGAAATGGTGCCGGTAAACTCCTCGCCGATGCGCTCCTTCATGTAGTAGGTCTTCAGCCAGTTCTCAACGTCGCGCGTCGCTTCGTCGGCCCGTCGCTCGGTGGCGGAACATTGCAGGCCGATGTCGTCCCAGGCCATGTCCGGCGTGTAGGTCTCGCCGGCAAGTACGGCCTTGATGGCGCGATGCACCAGGAGGTCGGGATAACGCCGGATCGGCGAGGTAAAGTGCGTGTAATGCTCGTAGGCCAGGCCAAAGTGTCCGACATTGTCCGGGCTGTACATGGCCTGCTTGAGCGACCGCAGCATCACCGTCTGCAAAAGCTGGAAATCCGGCCGGGCCTTGATCTTCTCCAGCAACACGGCGTAATCCTTGGCCTTCGGGTCGTCGCCACCGCCCAGTGCCAGGCCGAATTCACCAAGGAAGCTGCGCAGGTTCTTCAGCTTGTCCTCCGACGGCGACTCATGCACGCGGTAAAGGCAGGTCTGCTTGTGCCTGGCCAGGAAATCCGAGGCACAGACGTTGGCCGCCAGCATGCACTCCTCGATGATGCGATGCGCGTCGTTGCGCACGACCGGCACGATGTTGTCGATCTTGCCCTGCTCATTGAACAGCATCATCGTTTCAGTCGTTTCGAAATCGATGGCGCCGCGCTGACCGCGTGCCTTGTGCAGCACCTTGTACAGTTTGTACAGATCCTGCACCTGCGGCAGGATGCTGCGGTGCACCTCGCTTTCCGGCGATCTTTCACCGGACAGCCAGGACCAGACGAGGTTATAGGTCAGGCGCGCATGCGAGCGGAAAACCGCCGGATAGAAGCGATATTCGCCCAGCTTGCCGGTCGCGCTGATCTCGACGTCGCAGACCATGGCCAGACGCTCGACATCCGGGTTCAACGAACAGATGCCGTTCGACAGTTTTTCCGGCAGCATCGGAATGACCCGGCGCGGGAAATACACCGAGTTGCCACGCGACAAGGCTTCCTTGTCGAGCGCCATGCCCGGCGTAACGTAATGCGACACGTCGGCAATGGCCACGACCAGGCGCCAGCCGCGCCCCTTCTTGGCGCAATAGACCGCGTCGTCAAAGTCGCGCGCCGTTTCGCCGTCGATGGTCACCAGCGGCAAGTCGCGCAGATCGACACGATCCTTCAAATCCAGCTTGCGCACCTTGTCCGGCATCTTCTTGTTTTCGTCGAGTGCCAGCTTCGGAAACTCGAAAGGCAGATCGTGCTTGCGCAGGGCGATCTCGATCTCCATGCCCGGGTCGGCGTAATTGCCCAGCACCTCGATGATGCGCCCGATGGGTTGCGAGAATTTACTCGGCTGCTCGATGATCTCGACCATTACCACCTGACCGGATTCCGGCTTCACCTTGGCCTTCTTCTCTGGCGGCACAAGGATATCCTGCGAGATGCGGCGATTTTCCGGCACAACGAAAACGACACCATGCTCGACGAAAACCCGGCCAACCACCTTGCTGTTGGCCCGTTCGGTCACCTCGACGATACTACCCTCCGGGCGACCCTTGCGGTCGATGCCGACGACGCGTGCCAGCACGCGGTCGCCATGCAGCACCTTGCCCATCTGGTGCTGATCGAGGAAAAGATCGGTACTGCCATCGTCCGGCACCAGGAAGCCATAGCCGTCGGGATGGCCCTGGACGCGACCGGGAATCAGACTGGCCCGCTCCGGCAGGATGTAATCGCCCTTGCGATTGCGCATCAACTGCCCTTCACGTTCCATGGCACCCAGCCGACGCTGGAACATTTCGCGCTCGGTGCCCGCGATATCGAGCAAATTACTCAGCTCGACAAAACTGACCGGCCGCCCTTCATTCTCCAGAATCTGCCCGATGTACTCGCGTGACGGCAAAGGCAAATCGTAACGCGCGGACTCGCGTTCGAAAAACGGATCGGCCCGACGGATTTTGGAGAGTTTCTTTCTTGACATCGAGTGTCTTTCCTATAAAATGCGCGCTCTTCGCACCTGTGCCCAGGTGGCGGAATTGGTAGACGCACTAGTTTCAGGTACTAGCGCTGAGAGGCGTGGGGGTTCGAGTCCCTTCCTGGGCACCAACGAATACAGAGCAAAGGCTTCGAGCAATCGAAGCCTTTTTTCTTTGGCCTCGCCTGATGCCGCGCATTGTCTCACAAGCCGGGGCAGAACATTCGAATCCCTAAATTGCAAAATAAGGCTTCCCATTTCCCGGGAATCCGATATAATGCGCGCTCTTCGCACCTGTGCCCAGGTGGCGGAATTGGTAGACGCACTAGTTTCAGGTACTAGCGCTGAGAGGCGTGGGGGTTCGAGTCCCTTCCTGGGCACCAACGAATACAGAGCAAAGGCTTCGAGCAATCGAAGCCTTTTTTCTTTGGTGGTCAGCCATCGCCTGCCGGCAACAATTGGCAACACATCGGTACACGATGTCGGTCATCGGCAACGACGACGCATCGTTATTCGGCTCATCAGCATCACATTACCCAGTGAGTCGAAACATGAAAAAGATTGCCAGCCTTATTGTCGCCACCAGCCTTGCCGTTGCCGGCATCGGCTCCGCCCAGGCCGACTGGGGCCACCATCGCCCGGACTTCCGCCCGCCGATGCCGCATCATCACCATCATCATGATCGCGGCGGCCCGAGCTGGGTCGGCCCGGCTGCCGTACTGGGGATTGCCGGCCTCGTTCTAGGTGCAACAGCCTACAGCCGCGCCCAGGCCGCACCGGTGTACGTCGAGCCGGTTCGCCCCATGCCTCCACCTCCCGCACCTGAACTCTGGTATTACTGCGGCTCTTCGGGCCAGTATTACCCCTATACCAACGTCTGCCCGGAAGGTTGGGTAGCAGTTCAGGCTCGCTGAAATGAAAACGGGCCCAAAGGGCCCGTGCACCGCAGCAGCGAGGCTCTCTTACTTGAACGGATGCTGCTTCAGGATGGTTTCGTCGCGCTCCGGGCCGGTCGACACAATGGCGATCGGCACGCCGCACAACTCTTCCAGACGATTCAGGTAGGCCTGCGCATTGACCGGCAGGTCATCCCAACGCTTGACGCGGAAGGTCGTCCCTTCCCAGCCCGGCATGGTTTCGTAGATCGGCTCGCAACGGGCAACCTCATCGGCACCGATCGGCAGCAGATCAACCACCTGATCGCCCAGCTTGTAGCCGGTGCAGATCTTGATTTCCTTCAAACCGTCGAGCACATCCAGCTTGGTGATGCACAGACCGGTCAGACCGTTGATACGGGCCGAGCGGCGCAGCAAAGCCGCGTCGAACCAGCCGCAACGACGCTTGCGCCCCGTCACGGTGCCGAACTCCTTACCAACGGAGAACATCTGGTGACCGGGCGTGCCTTCGGTATCGATATCCAGCTCACTCGGGAACGGACCGCCACCGACGCGGGTGCAATAGGCCTTGGTGATACCCAGCACGTAATGCAGCATGCCAGGGCCGATGCCCGAGCCAGCGGCTGCCTGGCCGGCGACGCAGTTGGACGACGTCACGAACGGATAGGTACCGTGGTCGATATCGAGCAGGGTGCCCTGGGCCCCTTCGAACAGCATGTTCTGGCCGGCCTTGTTGGCATCGTAAAGCGCCGCGGAAACGTCCACCACCATCGGACGGATCACTTCTGCGTCGGCCATCGCCTGATCGTAGACCATCTGGAAATCGACCGGCTCGGCCTTGAAGTACTGGGTCAGCACGAAGTTGTGATAATCCAGCACTTCCTTCAGCTTCTCGGCAAAACGTTCCGGGTGGAACAGGTCGTAGACACGCAGGCCGCGGCGTGCCACCTTGTCCTCATAGGTCGGGCCGATACCCTTGCCGGTCGTACCGATCTTTTTGTCGGCACACTTGGCGCCTTCACGCGCCTTGTCGATGGCCGAGTGGTACGGCAGGATGATCGGGCAGCCCGGGCTGATCTTCAGGCGCGAACGGACATTGATACCGCCCTTTTCCAGTTCGGCGATTTCGGAAATCAGGTGATGGATATCCAGAACGACACCGTTGCCGATGTAGCAATCGACGCCATCGCGCACGATACCGGACGGAACGAGGTTCAGCTTGTAGACGTTCTCGCCGACGACCAGCGTATGGCCGGCATTATGGCCGCCCTGGAAACGCACGACACCTTTGGCGTGATCAGTCAGCCAGTCGACGATCTTGCCCTTCCCTTCGTCGCCCCACTGGGTGCCCACCACGATGACATTCTTGGCCATTTCTAGTCCTCTTGTATTGCTTCAATAATCCAGTGCTGACCAACAAAGGCCAGCTTGCGATCGCAGATGGGGCCTTCGCAGGCAACTTCGCCCGGCAGCATCTCGACCACGATCTCTCCCTGCTCGCGCAGCGCGGCAATGTGCGCCGCCAGCAGCTTGTCCGTGCCGGCATACGGCGCAAGAACAGCACCTGTTTGCTTGCCGGACGGCACCAGATGCGCCACTTCGCGCAGATCCATCGAAAAGCCGGTGGCTGGACGTGCCCGCCCGAATGCCTTGCCTGCGCCATCATAGCGGCCACCCAAAGCGATTGCCGCCGGATAACCGGCGCAATAGGCGGCGAACGCCACACCGTTATGGTAGTGATAGCCGCGCAGGTCGGACAGATCGATCGACAACGGCAATTCCGGGGCCGCCGCGAACAAATGGCGTAAACCGTCGAGAGCGGCGGCAATTCCCGGCAACGGGGGAAGTTCGGCTGCTGCACGATCAATTACTTCAGCATCGCCGTACAATCCCGGCAAGCGCTGCAAAGCTTCGCGATAAGGCGACGGAACATCGGCGCAGGCTTCGATCAAGCCCGGCACGTCCTTCGCCTGCAACAGGCAGAGCACCGACTCCTCGGCCTCCTGAGGCAAGCCAGCTGCTTCAGCCAGGGCGCGGAAGATACCGACATGCCCAAGATCGATACGATTGAGCGGCAACTTGATCTTGTCAAAAGCGCCCGCCATCAGGCGAATGATGTCGAGGTCAGCCTCGATTCCGGCGTAGCCATAGAGCTCCGCACCGATCTGAAGCGGCTCGCGACTGGCCGAGATGGTTGCCGGCAGCGTATGCAGCACACTGTCGCAGTAGCACAGGCGCGTCACGCCTTGATGATTCAGCAGATGCGCATCGATCCGTGCCGCCTGCGGCGTGATATCGGCACGCACTCCCATCGTCCGACCGGACAACTGATCGACCAGCTTGAAGGTACGTAGTTTCAAGTCCTGGCCGGCACCGGTCAGCAAGGAATCAAGGTATTCGAGCATCGGCGGCATGACCAGTTCGAAGCCGCGGCTGCGGAAGTGGTCCAGTACATTCCGGCGCAGGGATTCGATACGGGCAGCCTCGGCGGGAAGTGCGTCAGCCAGGTATTCGGGGAGTAGCCAGTTCATGAGAAAAGAATCAACAGGACCAAGCCGATGATCATCGACGTCAGTCCGACAAAACGAATCTGCCCATCAGAAAACTGGATGAGCCGACGAAAGGTCTCGCGCCAGGCGGCCGGCGCGACGAAGGGGAGGATACCTTCGATCACCAGCATCAGTGCGAAGGCCAGGAACAGGGTGGAACTCATTTGCCTTTGTCGTTTCCGCGTCCGACGCTCTTCATGTATTTGAAGAAATCGGAATTCGGCTCGACGACCAGCACATCGCTCTTGCTCTTGAAGCTGTTGCGATAAGCCTCAAGGCTGCGATAGAAGGCGTAGAACTCGGCGTTCTGACCAAAGGCCTGAGCATAGGTCGCCGTTGACTTGGCATCGCCCTCACCCTTGATCTTTTGGGCATCGCGGTAAGCTTCGGCGATGATGATTTCACGCTGGCGATCCGCATCGGCGCGAATCTTTTCCGCCTCTGCCGAACCTTCCGAACGCAGTTCGTTGGCGACGCGCTTGCGCTCAGCTTCCATGCGGCGATAGACCGCATCGCTGACTTCGGTCGGCAACTCCACACGCTTCAGGCGGACGTCGACGATCTGTACACCGATCTTGCGCGCATCGGCATCGGCCTTCTCACGCATCTGATCCATGATCTTGTCGCGCTCGCCGGACACCACGTCATGCACCGTGCGCTTGCCGAATTCCTCGCGCAAGCCAGCATTCACCGTCTGGTTCAGACGGGTCTTGGCACGCGACTCGTCGCCGCCAACCGAAATGTAATAGAGCTGCGGATCGACGATACGCCACTTGATGTAGGAATCGACCAGCACGTTCTTCTTCTCAGAGGTGATGAAACGCTCCGGTTCGGCGTTATCGAGGGTAATGATGCGCTTCTCGAAATAGCGAACGTTCTGAACCATCGGTACCTTGAAGTACAGGCCCGGCTCGGCAATTGCCCGCTTCATCTCGCCCAACTGGAATACCACGGCATACTGGCGCTGATCGACCGTAAAGATCGACATGGCAACAATCACCAACAGGGCGCCGAGGAGCCCGCCCAGAATATTGATACGCGAGTTCATTAACGGCCCTCCCGGTCACGCGAACGCAGCGAAGCGTCGCGCGAACTCGAAGAATACGACTTGCCACCAACCTGAGGCGCAGCCTCCACTTGCGGCGGCGACTCCGACGATAGCGGAGCCGAAGGCCGACTCGACTGCATCGCGGGAGCCTCTGCACCGGCGACCTGCCCGGCAGCGGCACTTGTCCCGGCAGCCTGAATCAATTTATCCAGGGGCAAATAAAGCAGATTGCCTTGCCCCTTGGTATCGACCATGACCTTGCTGGTATTGGCATAAATCTGTTGCATGGTGTCCAGATACATGCGCTGACGCGTTACTTCAGGCGCCTTGGCGTACTCGGCAAACACCTGCTTGAAGCGCGAAGCATCACCCTCAGCGGTGGAAATCACTCGCTGCTTGTACCCGTTCGCCTCTTCCATCAGGCGAGCCGCCGTACCCTTTGCCTTGGGAATGACGTCGTTGGCGTAGGCCTGACCTTCATTCTTCTGCCGCTCGCGATCCTGGCCGGCCTTGACCGCATCATCGAAGGCAGCCTGCACCTGCTCCGGCGGCTGGGCATTCTGCATGGTCACCTTGGAAATCAGAATACCGCTCTGGTAGCGGTCGAGGATGTCCTGCATCAGCTTGGCGGCCTGCGTCGCGATCTGCTCGCGCCCTTCGTAGAGCACGAAATCCATCTTGCTCTTGCCGACGATCTCGCGCACGGCGGTCTCCGCCGCACCCATCACCGCATCGTCCGGATGACGGTTATTGAACAGGTATTCGACCGGGTCTTTCAGGATGTACTGAACGGCAAACTGGATATTCACGATGTTCTCATCGTCAGTCAGCATCAGCGCTTCCTTGAGCACCTTGTTGCGCTCGCTACCGCGATAGCCGATTTCGATAGTTCGCACTCCAGTCAAATTGACCAGCTCGTGCGACTGGATCGGATAAGGCAAGCGCCAACGCAAACCTGGCTCGGTCGCCTCTTTGAAACTACCAAACTGCAACACGATTCCACGTTGCGACGCATCGACGATGTAAAAACCCGAGCCGAGCCAGACGATGGCGATCAAACCGATCAGCAAGCCCAGACCGCTACCGAGAAACTTTGGGTTGAATTCCATGTTCGGCATGCGAGGTGGACCATCGCCCGAGCCGCCGCCTTTGCCGCCCTTACCAAACATACCGGACAGCTTGCGATTGAAATCTCGCCACAAGTCCTCAAGATCCGGTGGACCATCGTTCGGGCGACGAGGATCGTTACCGCCGGGCTTGTCTCCATCACCGCTTCCGCGGTTTCCCCATTGCGGGTCGTTCAGCGACATGAGCATACCTAAAGTGGAAATCATGGATATTGGGGATTCAGTCGATGTGGTCGTGTTGTGCTGCCAATTCGGCATCGGCAATTGCCTTGCGGCGTGCTTCTGCCTTTGCCTGAGCATATTCGGCCAGAGCAGCACGCAGCAAATCCAGGCCTTCCCCGGTACGCGCACTCACTCGAACGCGGTTGATTTTACCATACTCGTCCCGCTCGATTCCGGGACCGGCCTCAGTCACATCGATCTTGTTCCAAACGATCAACTGCGGCACTCGGTCAGCCTCTATCTCTTCCAGCACCTTGCCCACCTCCGTAATCTGCTCATCGCGGGCATGGCTGGCACTGTCGACCACATGCAGCAATAGATCGGCATCGGTCGCTGCTTCCAGCGTCGCATGGAAGGCATCAACAAGTGAGTGGGGCAGTGCCCGGATAAAGCCAACGGTATCGGAGATCACGATGTTGCCGCCCCCTTCGATCCACAGTTTGCGCGAGGTCGTATCCAGGGTCGCGAACAACTGATTGGCAGCATAAACTCCGGCATGAGTCAGTGCATTGAACAATGTCGATTTTCCGGCATTGGTATAGCCAACCAAGGAAACATTCAGAACATCGCCGCGCATGCGCGCTCTGCGCTGCACACCACGCTGACGGGAAAGCTTGCCCAGTCGCTCCTTGAGCAGCTTGACGCGATTACCGAGCAAACGCCGGTCGGTTTCCAACTGCGTCTCGCCGGGACCACGCAGGCCGATACCACCGCGTTGGCGCTCCAAGTGCGTCCAGCCTCGAACCAGGCGAGTGGACAAATGCTCAAGTTGAGCCAGTTCGACCTGCAGCTTCCCCTCGGCACTTGATGCACGCAAGGCAAAGATGTCGAGAATCAGGCTGGTTCGATCGATAACCCGGCATTTCAATTCACGCTCGAGGTTACGCTCCTGCGCCGGCGACAACTCATGATTGAAGATGACAAGATCGGCCTCTCCAGCACCGACCATGGCCCGTATCTCCTCAACTTTTCCCTTGCCGGCAAAGGTTTTCGGATCAGGACTCTGGCGCCGACCACGCACTTCGGCCGCGACGATACCGCCCGCCGACTCCGCCAGCAGGCGCACCTCCTCCAGCTCATCCTCCAGGTCGGGCTGACCGAAGTCGAGCTGAACGATCACCGCGCGTTCTCCGGCGGCGGGTCGTTCAATCATGTGCTACTCCGAAATTGGAGGAATAGGCCGGCCAGGGCGACCGGCTTAATCCGGAAAAGGCAGTTATTCCGCTGCCTGCTCCTGCTGCAGGTTAACCGGGCGGGCCGGCACCACAGTGGAGATGGCGTGCTTGTAAACCATCTGGGTCACCGTGTTCTTCAACAGCACGACATATTGATCGAAAGACTCGACCTGACCCTGCAGTTTGATGCCGTTAACCAGATAGATCGAAACTGGAACGTGCTCACGGCGCAGCGCGTTGAGGAAGGGGTCTTGTAGAAGTTGCCCTTTGTTGCTCATGGTGTGGACTCCATGTGTGTTGTTATGAGTGTCCTAATGTACCCAAATTTCCTGGCTCTCGCCAAGATATTTGCGAACTCCCTACTTGTCCTTGTCGGCGAACGGATTCTTCGACGTGACAAATTGAATGCGCAACGGCGTCCCCTGCAGACGGAAGGCTTCGCGGAATGTATGTTCCAGATAGCGCCGATAGCTGTTGGTGATCTGATCCACCGCATTGCCGTGAATGACAATGATCGGCGGATTGGAGCCCCCCTGGTGGGCATAACGGGGCTTCGGCCGGAATACGCCATGCTTGGCAGGTGCCTGCTTGGCGATGGCATCGGCCAGCACACGCGTCAGGCGCGGCGTGGACAACTTGGTCATCGCCGCGGCGTAAGCAGCATCGACCGACTTGAACAGATTCTTCAGACCGACATTCTCTCTTGCCGAGATAAAGTGGAATTTGGCGAAATCGAGGAATTTCAGCTTGCGTTGCAGGGTCTGGCGGGTCTGCTCGCGTACGTAGCCGTCCAATCCATCCCATTTATTGACTGCCACCACCAGGGCTCGCCCGGACTCAACGATAAAGTCGGCGATATGCGCATCCTGATCGGATACATCCGCCTGGGCATCGACCATCAGGATCACGACATTGGCGTCTTCGATAGCCTGCAAGGTCTTGACCACCGAGAACTTTTCGATGGCTTCGAAAATCTTGCCGCGCTTGCGCATACCGGCCGTGTCGACCAGCACGTATTTCTTGCCATCGCGTTCGAAATCGATCTCGATCGAATCACGGGTCGTACCCGGTGCGTCGAAGGCGATGACGCGCTCTTCCCCGAGCAGGGTGTTGATCAGCGTGGACTTGCCGACATTCGGACGGCCGACGATCGCCACCTTGAGAATATCGGATTTCTCTTCTTCCTCTTCGGGCTCAGGGAATTTCTCCAGGGCCATTTCGACCAGCCCGCGCACGCCTTCGCCATGCGAAGCAGAAATGGCATGCGGCTCACCCAAGCCCAACTCGTGGAACTCCGCCTCGACCATGCCGCGATTGAGGCCTTCGGCTTTGTTCACCGCAACGAAGACTGGACGATCGAGCCGCCGCAGCTTGTTGGCAATTTCCTTGTCATGCGGCGTCAACCCGGTACGGCCATCGACCACGAAAACGACCGCATCCGCTTCAGCAATCGCCTGCTCGGTCTGGCGGGCCATTTCATGCAGGATACCGTCCTTGACCAACGGCTCGAAACCGCCGGTATCGACCACCAGATATGGCTTGCGGCCGACCTTGCCATGACCATAGTGACGATCGCGCGTAAGACCCGGCATGTCGGCGACGATCGCGTCGCGCGATTTGGTCAGCCGGTTGAACAGGGTGGACTTGCCGACATTCGGGCGGCCGACCAAAACAAGGGTTGGTTTCATTGAGTCTCGATGGCGGCCACAGTGCCGCCGCTGGTTTGAACCAGGACGCTGCTACTACCCAGCGCCTGCAACGGTGCCTTGACCGCTGAACCGTCGGTTTTCTGGCGCGCCAGGAAGCTGCCATCTTCGCGCGACAGGAAGTGGATGATGCCCTCCCCGTCGGCCACGATTACCTGACCACGACGCACGATAGGAGCACCAACCCGGCGATTCTTCAATTTATCCTGTTTCCACAGGCCGCTGCCGGAAAGACGATCGAGGCCGTACACCACCCCTTTGTCATCAGTCACGAACAGGTAACGACCATCCAACGCCAAACCGGTGGCTGAAGACAGTTCACGCGACCAAATCATGGCGCCGCCCTGACCAAGGTCAAAACAGGCGATACGCCCCTGGAAGGCGACGGCGCAAATTTGTCGTCCTTCGACCGCAGGCGAGGCGACGATATCAGCAACACGATCGACCTCTGTCGCCCCCTTGGGCTGTGACACAGCCCCCTCCCAGACTGGGGCTCCGTTGTTCAGGGCCAGCGCAATCAGCTTCCCGCCGGGGAATCCGGCAAATACATAGCGATCGGCAAAGATTGGAGCACCGGCGCCGCGAATGGAGAGACTGGTAATCGGCCGCTGATACAGCCACTTGCGACCGCCATCGTTGGCATCAAACAGAAAGATACGATTATCACCACTGCGCACGGCGACCCCTTCATCGCCAACTGCCGGTACCGACAGCACCTCGCTGGACACCTTGGCACGCCAGACCGGCTTGCCGTCACTGGTGGCAAAAGTCAGCACGTCGCCCTTGGCGGTACCCACCGCGAGCAGGCGCTCGTTGGCACCCACACCGGCCGATAACGGCTGCCCGGCGTCGATTTTCCAAACCTGCTTGCCATCGACATATTTCCGGATCACTCCATCCTGCCCGGCAGCATATACGGCATCGCCCACCACGGCGGGCTGGAAAACATAATCACCCGCTTTACCCACACCGGCATTCCACACCGTTTTCAGGTCGACTGCTGCGGTGAACGGCTGCAAAGGCGTCATTTTCGGAGCCGAGCTGCTGAACGGATTGATTGCATCGACGGCATTGGAAATGGTCGTGCAACCGGACAGCGCAAAACTGCCGGCAGCCAGCAAGGGAAGCAGGCGAATAGTTTTCATGCCGCCTCTCCGAGGCTATCAAGCTTCTGCTGCAACAACTCGCGCCCCGCCCCCGGCTTATCACTGCTCTTTTCCATTGCCGCCTTGTACGCTTGGCGTGCCTCCACCTTCTTGCCCTGAGCAGACAAGACATCACCCTTCATTTCCAGGAAACGTGCATCGAAGGTCGGAATATGAGCGGCCTCGAGTTGCTTCATCGCTTCGTCGTATGCCTTTTCGTCAAGCTGGATGGCGGCCAGACGCAAGCGCGACAGATCCTTCAACTCGTCCTTGGCATTATCTGCCGCCCAGGTCAGTTGAGCCTTGGCCGTCTTCAGATCGCCCGCTTCGAACGATTGCTTGGCAGCCAACATGGCACCCAGCGCAGCGTATTGCGTGCCGCCAAACTTCTCGGCCAATTCCCCGGCTGCAGCCTTGACCTTCTGTGCATCGCCAATGGCGACGGCCTGCTCCAGCACACCGTAGATCGCGGAAGCCTTGGCCGATTGGCCACCCTGATACCAGTTCCAGCCCTGCCAGCCAACCACCGCAACCGCGGCCACGCTGACCAGACCAGTCACCAGGTTGCCGTACATCTTCCACCAGGTTTTCAGGGAATCGAGCTGTTCCTGTTCCTCGAGGTCGTAGTGCGCCATGCTGCTTATTCCTCTTCTTCCAAATCGATCAATTGGCCGATGATAGCCTCAGCCAGCCCATCCACCTTCATTTTTTTCTGCTCGCCACTGCCTTCGCGCAGGGGCTTCAATTGCGCTTCACCGGTCGCCGCCTCGTCGTCGCCAATGATCACGGCAAAGGTGGCACCGCTGGCATCGGCTTTTTTCATTTGCGACTTAAAGGAACCGCCACCGCAATGCAGCAACACGTCGATACCCTGATCGCGCAAACCTTCTGCCACGCGGAAAGCCAGGCGCGAGGCATCGTCGCCTTGATGCACCAGATAGACGTCGGGGGCCGGCGCGGCCGGTTCACCGCCCGATTCGCGGATCAGTGCTACCAAGCGCTCCACGCCCATGGCAAAACCGCAGGCCGGCGTAGATTTGCCGCCCAACTGCTCGACCAGTCCGTCGTAACGACCGCCGGCGCAAACCGTTCCCTGGGCGCCGAGTTTGTCGGTCACCCACTCGAAGACGGTCAGATTGTAGTAGTCAAGACCGCGCACCAGTCGCGGATTGATCGTAAATGGCACACCTGCATCGCGCAACACGCGTTGCACACCCTCGAAATGCGCCAACGACTCCGAACCGAGGTAGTCGATCAGCTTGGGCGCGGCTGCGCACATCTCCTGCATGGCCGGATTCTTGGTATCGAGAATGCGCAGGGGATTGGTGTACAAACGGCGCTTGGCATCCTCATCAAGCAGTTCGGCCTGCTCTTCGAAATAGGCGATCAAGGCAGCCCGGTGCTGGGCGCGCTCCTCCGGCTGGCCCAGACTATTGATCTGCAGTTCGATGCCATCGAGGCCGAGGTCGGCCCACAGACGAGCCCCCATCAAAATCATTTCGGCATCGATATCCGGACCGGTGAAGCCGAAAGACTCCACACCCACCTGGTGGAACTGACGATAGCGTCCCTTCTGCGGACGCTCGTGGCGGAACATCTGGCCGATGTAATAGAGGCGGCGTGGCTGCTGGGCGGCCAGGTTGTGCTGGATCACCGCCCGCACGCAACCGGCAGTTCCTTCGGGGCGCAAGGTCAGTTGCTCGCCGTTCAGGCTATCTTCGAAGGAATACATTTCCTTCTCGACGATGTCGGTCACTTCACCGATGGCACGCTTGAACAGCGGCGTCGGCTCGACGATGGGCATGCGGATCGGACGATAGCCGTAGCTCTTCAGCCACGAGCGAACGGTGTCCTCGAACAATTCCCAGAATTCAGCTTCATCCGGCAGGATGTCGTTCATCCCGCGCACGGACTGGAGGGTCTGACTCATGCTTGCAACTTCTTCTTGTAGGTGCGCTGGACGTAGCGCTCAATAATGTCCTTGAATTCAGCGGCGATATTTTCGCCCTTCAGCGTCACCGTCTTGACACCGTCCTCATAGACCGGTGCCGATGGCGCTTCGCCGGTACCCGGCAGAGAGATGCCGATATTGGCATGCTTCGACTCACCCGGCCCGTTGACGATGCAGCCCATGACGGCGAGGGTCATGTTCTCGGCGCCATCGTAATGCAGACGCCATTCCGGCATGCGCGAACGAACGAAGTCCTGCACCTCGCCGGCCAGCTCCTGGAAGAAGGTCGAGGTGGTGCGGCCACAGCCGGGGCAGGCCGCCACCATTGGCGTAAACGCCCGCAGGCCCATGGTCTGCAGAATTTCCTGGGCGACAATCACCTCCTGCGTGCGCGAACCGCCTGGTTCCGGCGTCAGCGAGACACGAATGGTGTCACCGATGCCTTCCTGCAACAGGACGGCGAGCGCGGCCGTCGAAGCCACGATGCCCTTGGAGCCCATGCCCGCCTCGGTCAGCCCGAGGTGCAAGGCGTAGTCGGCGCGACGCGCCAGTTCGCGATAAATCGCAATCAGGTCCTGCACGCTCGAGACCTTGCACGACAGGATGATCTTCTCGCCAGCCAGTCCCACTTCCTCGGCCTTGGCTGCCGATTCCAGCGCCGACGTCACCATGGCGTGACGCATCATCTCGGTCGCATCCGACGGCTGCGGTGCACGCGAGTTTTCGTCCATAATCCGCGCCAGCAAATCCTGGTCGAGGCTGCCCCAGTTGACGCCGATACGCACCGGCTTATCGTATTTACAGGCCAACTCAATCATCTGGGCGAACTGCTCGTCCTTCTTCTTGCCGAAGCCGACGTTACCCGGATTGATCCGGTACTTGGCCAAGACTTCGGCACAGGCCGGATGTTCGGTCAGCAGGCGATGGCCGTTGTAGTGAAAATCACCAATCAGCGGCACGTCGCAATTCATCTTGTCCAGATGCTCGCGAATCTTCGGCACGGCGGCGGCGGCTTCAGGCGAATTGACCGTGATGCGGACCAGTTCCGATCCGGCACGCGCCAGTTCGGCACATTGAATGGCCGTCGCCAGATAATCGGCGGTATCGGTATTGGTCATCGACTGGATGACGACAGGCGACTTGCCGCCCAGAATGACGTGACCAATGGACGTCTGTCGCGTCACTCGTTTCGTTACTGCAGACACTGCTTACTCCAATACCAGTCGAGCCACATCGCCACGCGAATGCGGCGTCAGATCGATACTCTGACCACGCCAGAACAGGCGAACGCCGGGCGCATAGCCGATAACCACAGACAGCGGCCCCTGGCCACCGACCACCTGCTCCGCCCCAGCGGCCAGACGCTGCGAGAAGACGACCTTATTTTCACGATCGCGCACTTCAACCCACGCCTCCTTGTCCGCTACCAAGCGCATCGGGCCATCAACCGCAACCTGAGGAGTTGCTTGTGGCGCAGATGCGGCAGCCGGCACACCGGCCGGCGATACCGAGGGCGCGACTGCAGCGGGCGACTCGCCCGGAGTTACCGCTTGCGGGTTGAGCACTTGTTGTGTCGTAGCCCCTGGAGGCAGCACCGGGTCGCTTTGCACCACGGCAGAAGGAGGCGCCGCAGGCTCCTCTTTGCGTGCCAAGGAGTCGAGCAAGGACTGCAAATCTGTCCGCAACGCGGCGAGATCGTTCGGCAACAAGAAATATAGCCCAGCCGCCAACAGCACCGCTAACAGCCCGACGGCAACAACGACGCGATCGCGCCGCGCCGGACCACCACCAAATTGAGGCATATCGGAAGGTTGCACCCGGGGGACAGCCAAGGTATCAACCGGCTTGACCAATACGGGATCGAGTTGGGTCACGAGCGAATTGGGATCGAGTTGAACCAAACGAGCATAGTTACGGACGAAACCGCGTATGAAGGTTGCACCGGGCAAACCGTCCCATTGGCCATTTTCCAACGCCTCGACCTGGCGTTGCCCCAGCTTGAGGGTTTTGGCGATGTCGGAAACCTTCAATCCCAATGCCTCGCGGGCTTCACGCAACTGCGTGCCCACCGCCGGCATCTCAACTGCAACGGTTTCAACGGCCGGCAATTCGCCAACCTGTTCCTCGCGATCCATCATTCGAAATTCCCTTTGAGAAATTCCTGATACTCCGGCGAACTGGGGTAACGACTCCGGAGTTGCGAGGCATAGCTGCCTTCCGCCACTTTGTTGCCAAGTTTGCGCTCGATCCGCAAACCCAGCCAGATTGCCTCAGCCGAAGGCGGCTCCATCATTTTTGCAGCCTCGTTCAGATAGACCCGTGCCTCTTCCAGAATCCCGCGCCGGTAGAACAAACGTGCCAGCTGGAATCGCGCTACAACGGCACCGTCACGCGACAACTGGATCGCCTTCAGCAAATAGGACTGAGCCCCTTCAAGATCACCAGCCTTCAAGGCACAGGTCCCGGCATTCGTGTAAGCGCGGTCTGGCGTCTCGTAAAGCGGGCTCTTCAGGGCATTCAGGAAATAAACGATCGACTGGCGCTCCTTACCCGTTTCACAGAGGAACCAGCCATAGTTGTTGTTCACTTCCGGATCACCCGGTGCCATGCTCAAGGCCCGCTGAAAATCTTCCTCAGCCTTGCCGTACTCTTTCAACGAGGTATGAACCAAACCACGAACGCTATAGGCTGGGTAGTAACCGGAGTCGATACCGAGCGCGATGCGGAGTTCATCCAAGGCAACGGCCATATTGCCAGCCTGGAAATACATGGCCCCGAGTTCGGTGTGTATTTTTGCCCGGTTGCGCGGCTCCGTGGCGCCCGCCTGATTGTCGCTCGGCACCGGATAGGAATAGCCGCGCTGTTGGGCATTGGCCAGCAGCACGCAACACGCGGTCAAACATAAAGCTGCAATCCGATGCTTCAGTGAAAATACTTTCACGGCCTAGCCTCCGTCAGGGGAATCACTCGTCCAGCAGTACGTTTTGTCTTGTCTTTAACCTGCCCAGCCAATTGTCCGCAGGCAGCATCGATATCGTCACCGCGCGTCTTGCGCGTCGTGGTGACGACGCCCGCTTGCATCAGGATATCGGCAAAGCGGCGCACCCGCTCCGCCGGTGAACGCTTGAACGGCGACCCCGGGAACGGATTGAAAGGAATCAGGTTGAATTTGCACGGCACATTCTTGACCAACGCCAGCAGCTCGCGAGCATGGGCATCGGTATCGTTGATACCGTCGATCATGGTGTATTCGAAGGTGATGAAATCGCGCGGTGCCTTTTCCAGATAACGCTGGCAGGCAGCCATCAACTCCTTCAAGGGATACTTCTGGTTGATCGGCACCAGCTCGTCGCGCAGCTTGTCGTTCGGCGCGTGCAACGAAACGGCCAGCGCCACCGGACACTCCTCGCGCAGACGATCCATGGCCGGTACCAGACCAGAGGTCGACACGGTCACGCGGCGTCGCGACAAGCCATAGGCGTTGTCATCGAGCATCAGACGCAAGGCGGCGATCGTGTTGTCGAAATTGGCCAGCGGCTCGCCCATGCCCATCATGACGACGTTGGAAATCACCCTTTCGTCGCCGTGCACCGCACCCAGGGCCTGATTGGCCCGCCATAGCTGGCCGATGATCTCGGCCACCGTCAGGTTGCGGTTAAAACCTTGTTTGCCGGTCGAACAGAAAGCGCAGTCAAGTGCGCAACCGGCTTGCGTGGACACGCACAGCGTGCCCCGATCGTCCTCGGGAATAAATACCGTTTCCACGGCATTGCCATTACCGACGTCAATCAAAAACTTGCGCGTGCCATCGTCGGAAAGCTTGTCCGACACGACGGCAGGCGGTACCACGACCGCCCTCGCCTTGAGCTTTTCACGCAAGCTCTTGGCGATGTCGGTCATGGCATCGAAGTCCGCCACGCCGGACCGATGCATCCAGCGCAGCACCTGGCGCGCGCGGAAGGGCTTTTCGCCCTGCTCGGCAAACCAGGCGGTCAGGCCATCGGCATCGAAATCCAGCAGATTGACGGTCATCGCGTGCTACTTCGGCGCTGAATTAACGGCCGGCGTAGGTGTTCATGCCCGGGAAGAAGAAGGCAACTTCCACGGCAGCGGTTTCCGGGGCGTCGGAACCGTGCACAGCATTGGCATCGATCGATTCGGCGAAATCGGCACGGATGGTGCCCTTCTCGGCCTTCTTCGGATCGGTGGCGCCCATCAGCTCACGGTTCTTGGCGATAGCGTTCTCGCCTTCCAGAGCCTGGATCATGACCGGACCAGAGGTCATGAAGGAAACCAGATCCTTGAAGAACGGGCGATCCTTGTGCACGGCGTAGAATTGGCCGGCTTCCTGCTCGGACAACCAGGTCATGCGGGCAGCGATAACCTTCAGGCCAGCGCCTTCGAAACGGGAGTAGATCTGGCCGATAACGTTCTTTTTGACGGCGTCCGGCTTGATGATGGAAAGGGTGCGTTCGATAGCCATTTGCTTGCTCCGAGAAATGCTAGTCAGTTGAAAAACGGGACATTTTAGCAGAAGCAAAGCATCTGCGCCGCCTTACCTGCTGGCAGTTTTGCTACTTCGCCTCGGCTTTCAACGGCTCACGCAGCAACGCGAAATCGCGCGGCGCGACATATTGGAGCAATTCCTTGCCATCGGCATCGACGATGACATCCAGCCCCTTCGCCGGATAGAGCAGATGAACCCGCTTCTCCGAGACCGGAAAGCGCTCGTCGGGCTGACCGAAACGCTGGATCACGGTCGCCTCGTCGAGATTGACCGAGGGAATCACGCTCAAAGCCTTGATTGGCATACGATAGACTGCGGCCAGGTCGTCCGGATGAAGACGAATCTTGCGCGTCGTGCTTTCCATGTGTTCGGCCTTCAAAGCACGTTCGCGCATCGCAGTCACCACCTCCGGCGAAGCGTTGACTGTCACGATCACCCTGGCCTGGACAAAACCGAGCAAAACCTGCGAAAAATACGCTTCAACCGTCCCCACCTCGTTTGGCGCAGCAATGATCGCCACCTCGATATCACCACCTAGGCGTTCGCGAGCCGCCTCCAACAGACTGACCCCGGGTTGGATTCCGAATACCTTGCTCCCACCCTGCCCATCCACCTCGATCAGCCAGGGCAGATTGGCGTTCGGATCGACGCCGGACTGCTTGCCCAGATTCGGCAGTAGCAAGGGCAATAGCAGGGCAAAAACAACCAGGGCAACGATCGAAAGTGCAAGTTTCATAAAGGGCAAGTCATAGGTTCGTAACGGGCAGCGATTGTGCCATAGCCCAAGCCAGCACATGAAAAAGCCCCTGACTCGCCGGGGCTTGGAAGATAGATACAAAGCGGTGTCGCGATCAAAGCATACCGAGTTGCCGCGGCAGCCACAGGGAAAGCTCGGGCCAATAGGTCACCACGACAAGGAAGCCGAGCATCGACAGGAGCCATGGCCATACGGCAACGGTCAGTTCAGTAATGCCCATCTTGGTAATACCGGAAGCGACATATAGATTCAGACCGACCGGCGGATGGCACATACCGACTTCCATGTTGACCACCATCAGAATGCCGAAATGCACCGGATGGATGCCCAACGCCGTCGCCACCGGGAACAGAATAGGGGCGAAGATCAGCACGATGGACGACGGTTCCATGAAATTGCCTGCCAGCAACAGAATCACGTTGACTGCCAGCAGGAAAGCCACCATCCCCAAGCCATTGCCCAACATCCAGTCGGCCAGCGCCTGCGGGATGTTCTCGTTGGTCATGATGAAAGAGAAGAGCACAGCGTTGGTGATGATGTAGAGCAGCATCGCCGACATGTTGGCCGAGTTCAGCAGCACCTTCGGCACGTCCTTGAGGCCCATGTCCCGATAGATGAAAACTGCCACAAAAAAGGCGTACACCGCAGACATGGCCGCCGCTTCGGTCGGTGTGAAGATACCGGTATAGATCCCGCCCATCACCACGACGATCAGCAACAACCCCCAGATCGACTTGCGGAAAGCGAGCCAACGCTCACCCCAGGAAGCCTTCGGCTGACGCGGATAGTCGAACTTGCGGGCGCGGTACCAAGTCACACCACCCAGCACAGTGGCCAGCGCCAAGCCGGGGATCACCCCTGCCATGAACAAGGCACCGACCGATGTATTGGTCGCCACTGAGTACATCACCATGACGATGGACGGCGGGATCAGGATGCCAAGCGCACCGGAGGTCGAAATGACCCCCGCGCCAAAGCGGTTCGGAAAGCCCGCCTTGACCATCGCCGGCAGCAGGATGGAGCCAATCGCCACCACAGTCGCCGGACTGGAGCCGGACACCGCAGCAAACAAGGCACAAGCCAGTACACCAGCCAGACCGAGACCGCCATACCAGTGACCAACCATCGCCGTGGCGAAGTTGATCATCCGCTTCGCCACGCCGCCATGGGTCAGGAAATTGCCGGCCAGTATGAAGAACGGGATGGCCATGATCTCGAACTTCTCGATCCCGGTGAACAGCTTGAGCGCCACCGACTCCAGCGGCACCTGCGTCATCGTAAACAGGAAGGTCAGTACGGTCAGGCCAAGCGAAATGGAAATCGGCATGCCGGTCAGCATCAAGACCGCCAGCAGCGAGAAAATTACCAGAGCGTTCATTGCTGGTCTCCTTGCTTGTCATCGCCTTGACGACGTTCGGCTACCCGCCGCTCATCCGCCACTCCGGCAGACTCCTCGCGTCGATCGTTGCCGCTGCGACGCTCACCGATTTGTGCATGCTTCAAGTCATGCATGTGCAGGTTATCGCCCATACCATAGACATCGACATCGACCGGCAGCTTTTCTTCATCTTCCAGGCCATCGACGTGACCATGATCGTGGTGCGGCAACTCACCGGTTTTCACGAAGCCCCAAGTCACTTGCAGGAAACGGAAGCACATCAGCGAGGACCCCAGCGGGATCGCGCTATAGACAATCCACGTAGGCCATTCGAGATCGGGCGTGATCGGCCCCTCGTACAAATCCCCCAACGGGATGCCAAGGAAATTGTAGATGGCGTAGTGTGCGCCGTTTTCCCAGACGAAAGTCGCACCCAGCGTAGCGATGATGCCGGTAAACGTCGCCCCGGCCAGCAAGCCGAATACAATGAATTTGCCGCGCATCTTGTCGTCCAGGCGGTTGATCAGCACATCGACGCCCACGTGGATGCCGGTGCGCACGCCGTAAGCGGCGCCAAACTTCGCCATCCAGACGAACATGATGATGCACAGTTCCTGCGCCCAACTGAAATTGAGCCCCAGCAGCCAATCCTGCAGCCCTGGAATTTCCAGGCCCGCCAGATAGCGGTGTGCGACCGAGACGAAGATGATCAGCGTAGCCGCCCCCATCAGGAAGGTGACCAGCAACTCTTCGAGGTGATCAAGCACCCGATTGATCATGATAGTTTCCCCACAAAAACGCGGGGGCCGCAGCCCCCGCTGTGATTTTTCTGACTAACCGGAAAAATCAGAGGCTGTCCGGCTTGAAGCCGATATCTTTATAGACGGCCTGGATGATCTCCTTGCCAACGCGACCTTCCATCTTCTGATGTACCGGCACCAGCGCCTTCTTGAAAGCTAGGCGCTCTTCCTTGGTCGGCACGTAGACCGCGGTCTTACCGCTCTTCTTCACGGCATCCAGCGCACTATCGTTCTCGACCTTGGCGATCTGGTTGGCGTAGCGGGTCGACTGCTCCATCGCATCTTCCAACTGGGCGCGCACATCCGCCGGCAAACCGTCCCAGAACTTCTTGTTCACGATGACGGCATAGCCCAGATAACCGTGCTCGGTCAGAGTCAGATGCTTCTGCACTTCATGCATCTTCTGGGTATAGAGGTTGGAAATCGGGTTCTCGGTGCCATCGACCACACCCGTCTGAAGGGCCTGATAAACCTCGGAGAAAGCCATCACCTGCGGCATGGAACCCAAAGCGCGCATCTGTTCCTCAAGGACCTTGGAAGACTGGATACGCATCTTCTTGCCCTTCAGGTCGGCCGGTGTCTTGATCGGCGTATTGGCCGAGAAGGACTTGAAACCATTGTCCCAGTAGGCCAGACCACGAATACCCTTCGGCTCCAATTTGGCCAGCAGTTGCTTGCCAACGGCACCATTGGTCACCTTGCGCAAATCGTCGTAGCTGGCGAAGATGAACGGCAGGTCGAAGACTTCGAACTCCTTGACGCCCAGCGGACCGAACTTGGCCAGCGACGGCGCCAACATCTGGACGGCACCCAACTGCAGTGCCTCCATCTCTTCCTTGTCCTTGTACAGCGTCGAGTTGGGATAAACCTCGACCTTGACCTTGCCCTTGGTCAGCTCCGCTGCCTTCTTGGCAAACATTTCAGCGGCCTTGCCCTTCGGCGTATCGGCCGCCACCACGTGGCTGAACTTGATGATGATGGGCTGCTGGGCAAAGGCTGCCAGCGACAGTGTGCCGGCGAACAAGGCGACGGCAAGCTTGGATAGTTTCATTTTTCTCCTCCAGGTAGACGAACCGCACAGCAAATTAGCGGTTGCAGAAATTATTACGAAAGATGTAATTGCAACGTATTGTGGTTTTCCACAAGCAAAAAAAACCGCCGGACTCGCCGGCGGTTATACACCATTACCCAGCCAAACTCAGGTCAATGATGTTCCACCAAGGGACGCGGTGCGTGGGGAATCATCACTTCCGGCGCATCATCCAGCACCAATTCGGGACGATCAGCCTCATCCTGTGTTTCGTCGTTAAGCACCGCATTCATCTTGTCGACATCCAGCGCCTTGCACCATTTGGCCACAACCAGCGTAGCCACGCTATTGCCGATGAAGTTGGTCAACGCGCGTGCTTCCGACATGAAGCGATCAATACCGAGGATCAATGCCAGTCCGGCCACCGGTACGGTTCCGACAGCCGACAAGGTGGCCGCCAGCACGATGAAACCCGAACCGGTTACCCCGGCTGCACCTTTAGAGGTCAGCAGCAGGATGACGAGCAAGGTGATCTGGTGCTGCAGGTCGAGCGGCGTATTGGTGGCCTGGGCGATGAAAACTGCAGCCATGGTCAGGTAGATCGAGGTTCCATCGAGATTGAAGGAATAACCTGTCGGCACGACCAGCCCCACCACCGATTTCTGGGCTCCGGCATTCTCCATCTTGGCCATCAGGCGCGGCAAGGCAGATTCGGACGACGAAGTCCCCAGGACCAGGAACAACTCTTCCTTGATGTACTTGATCAATTTCCACACCGAGAAGCCGTGCACCGCAGCAATGGCGCCCAACACCCCGAAAATGAAGATCAGACAGGTCAGATAGAAGGCCCCCATCAGGTTGGCCAGTTGCGCCAGGCTGCCAACACCATGTTTGCCGATGGTATAGGCCATTGCACCAAAGGCGCCGATCGGGGCAACCTTCATGATGACGCCAACAATGGCGAAAAGGATGTGCGACAGCTTCTCGACCAATTCGAACACCGGCTTGCCGCGCTCGCCGAAGGCATGCAGCGCATAGCCGAAAAGCACCGAGAAGAACAGCACCTGCAGCATATCGCCCTTGGCAAAGGCATCGACCACGCTGGTCGGAATGATGTTGATCAGGAACTCAGTGGTCGATTGCATCTGACCCGGCGCCGCATACTTGGCAATACCCTTGGTATCCAGAGCAGCCGGATCGACGTTCATGCCGGCACCCGGCTGCCAGACATTGACCACGACCAGACCGATGATCAACGCGATGGTGCTGACAACTTCGAAGTACAGCACGGCATAACCGCCGGTCTTGCCGACCTTCTTCATGTCTTCCATGCCGGCGATGCCGACGACGATGGTGCAGAAGATGATCGGCGCGATGATCATCTTGATCAGCTTGATGAAGGCATCGCCCAGCGGTTTCATGTCCGCGCCGACCGACGGATAGAAATGCCCCAATCCGACACCGATGGCGATCGCCACCAGCACCTGGAAATAAAGGCTCTTGAAAATTGCTTTCTTGGCCATCAACCCAACTCCTCCGTAGTTCATATCGGACCGGCACGATCGAGCATGCCGGTGTTGGGCGCGGAGTATCTTGATTTGCCGACAACTCCGAAATTGTGGCTATCCGAATTGTGGAAAGCCGCAATGGACGCACAAGGAATTCGCTGAGGTACCATCGCGCGATGATTGAAATACCGCAACCGCCCCCCAATCAGTCTCGACGCCTGCGCTGGCTACTCGCCCTGCCCAAGTACGGAATCGTGCTGCTGCTGCTCGCCATGCTCTCTCTGCTCGGCCTGCTGCATTACAACGAAGTCGAGGAAGATCGGAACGCGCTGATCAAGGACGTGCTGTGGCTTGAACAAAATCTGCAATTCCATTTGAGCGGAAACGAAGAACAATTGCAGCAGCTGGTCCTCGACATGGGCAACCTGCCGGAACCCGAAAAACTGTTCCGGCTGCGTGCCACCCACATGCTGAAAAACTCGCCGGAAATCACTCAGATCATCTGGTTCGATGAGGCGCAACGGATCATTGACGCCTTACCGTCCACAGCCCTGCCCGACGAAGCTTTGCGCAGCTTTGGCCCCGTAGTGACCGAAGAAGCCTTTGAAATAGCCCGGCGCCTGGGCAAACGCACTTATAGCAAACCTTTTCTGCTGGAAGGCAAACGCGCCTTCGTCGAACTGCTGATTCCCTTACAGAAAGGCGGCATGCTGGTCGCCGTCTACCCTTTGGATACTCTGTTGTCCAACCAGGTGCCGTGGTGGTTCGCCGAAAAATACATGGTCGAGATCACCGACGACAACGACGTTCGCTACGCCAGCAACACACGGATCGAAGGCAAGAGTAATCAGACCTACGAAATACCGTTCGACCCTCCGGGACAAGGCCTGATGCTACGCGTCACCAGCTATCGCGGCCCGGACAACTCGCTGCAACGTACACTGATCGTGGCCATCGTCCTGCTTGGTGCCGGTGTTTTCTGGAGCCTCTGGCTGGTGCGCGACCTCATGCGCAAGCGAACCCAGGCCGAAGACGCCCTGCGCGCCGAGCATGCCTTCCGCGCCGCCATGGAAGACTCGCTGACCGTCGGCATGCGGGCCCGCGACCTTAGAGGCAAGGTCATCTACGTCAACCCCGCCTTCTGCCGCATGACCGGGTTCTCTCCCGAAGAGTTGGTCGGCCAATCGCCGCCCATGCCCTACTGGGCTCCCGAGCAACTCGACGAAACCTATGCCCGCCATCAAGAGGTCATGGCAGGCGAAGCCCCCTCTGACGGCTTTGAAATCACCTTCAAACGCAAGAATGGCGAACGCTTCCAGGCCCTGGTCTACGAGGCCAAGCTGATCGACGGCAATGGCCAACATACCGGCTGGATGGCCTCCGTCCTCGACATCACCGAACGCAAACGCGCTGAAGAACTTGCCCGCCAGCAACAGGAACAACTGCAATTCACTTCGCGTCTCGTCACCATGGGCGAAATGGCATCCACCCTGGCGCATGAACTGAACCAACCCTTGGCCGCCATCGCCAGTTACAACACCGGCTGCCTGAACCTCCTGAAAACCGGGCAAGCCAAGCCCGACGACCTACAGCCCGCGCTCGAAAAGGTGGGGGTTCAGGCGCAACGTGCCGGCAAGATCATTCGCCGCGTGCACGACTTCGTGCGCAAAAGCGAACCCAAACGCGCGCCATGCGATCTGCGCGAGGTGATTGAGGATTGCCTGGGCTTTGTCGAAGCCGAGGCTCGCAAGCGCCGCATCCGTATCGAATGCAACTTGCCTGACCTGCCGCCGATTCCTGCCGACCGCCTGATGCTTGAGCAGGTACTGCTCAACCTGATCCGCAACGGCATGGAGGCCATGGCAGAAACGCAGGAAAACGATCGTATGCTGCGTATCGATTGCCAGCTTGATGCCACAGAACTGCGCGTCAGCGTTACCGACAATGGTTGCGGCATCGCCCCGGAAGTCCGCGACCGGCTGTTCACCGCCTTTTTCACCACCAAGCCTGAGGGCATGGGCGTCGGACTATCGATTTGCCGCTCCATCATTGAATTCCACCGTGGCCGGCTGTGGGCAGAAGACAATACCGCGTCACCCGGCGGACGCGGTACGATATTCACTTTCTCGCTCCCCGTGGATGCCGAATGAGCCAACCGCAAGCGCACCTTGTCGATGACGATGAAGCGATTCGCGACGCCCTGTCGTGGTTGCTGAAATCGCGCAACCTGCCCTACGCCACCTACGACTCGGCCGAGAGTTTCCTCGCCGCCTGGTCGCCGGCAATGAGCGGTTGTGTGGTGCTAGATATGCGAATGTCCGGCATGACCGGCCTCGACTGCTTCGATCAATTGCACGAACGTCAGTCGACCCTGCCGGTTATTTTTCTGACCGGCCATGGCGACGTTCCGCTGGCCGTGCAGACGCTGAAAAAAGGCGCTTTCGATTTCTTTGAAAAACCCTTCAACGACAACGACCTGGCCAACCGTATCGAGGAAGCCCTGGCCCACGATGCTCAGCAACGGAAAGCCAACGCCACCGTCGACTCCCTGAAGGCCAGACTGGCTACATTGACCAGTCGCGAGCGGCAAATCATGGAGCAGGTCCTGGCTGGTAAATTCAACAAGGTGATCGCCGACGAGTTGAACATCAGCATGCGCACCGTCGAAGTGCATCGCGCCAATCTTTTCGACAAGATGCACGTAAAGACTGCCGTCGAGCTGGCCAACCTGCTTAAAAACAATGCCTGATGCTTCCCTAAGGCGGCAATTTTCGCTAGCATTCTCCCAAAAACGATAGACGCTGAGCGCGTTGGAACTTAATCCCTTCTACCCCATTCGTACTTCCCTTTCTTTGAGGAAATCATGAGCGAGCATATTCATTACGTAACCGACGACACTTTCGAAGCCGAAGTGCTGCAGGCGCAGCAGCCGGTTCTCGTCGACTACTGGGCAGAGTGGTGCGGCCCCTGCAAGATGATCGCTCCGATCCTCGACGAAATCGCCAACGAATACGCCGGCAAACTCAAGGTAGCCAAGGTCAATATCGACGACAACCAGGCAACCCCGGCCAAGTACGGCATTCGCGGCATTCCGACCCTGATGATCTTCAAGAACGGCAACGTCGAAGCGACCAAGGTTGGAGCCCTCTCCAAGTCGCAACTCGCAGCCTTTATTGACAGCACCCTGTAATCTCCGTAGTCTCCTCGCCTGAAGGTGCGTCCTGCGCCTTCAGGCAGACGCGACATTTCTGTTGTCGAGCGTCTAATTCTCCCCCTAGCTCCCTGTAAATTTGCGCCCAACATTGCGGGTCTTTTCCCGTCTTCCACCTGGCGCCATCCATTCCCACATGCAACTTTCCGAACTCAAGACATTACACGTCAGCAAACTGCTGGACATGGCCACCGACCTCGGCATCGAGAATGCCAACCGGATGCGCAAGCAGGAGCTGATCTACGCCGTTCTCAAGGCCAAGGCCAAGAATGGCGACACCATCTACGGCGATGGCACGCTGGAAGTCCTGCCCGATGGCTTCGGCTTCCTCCGTTCGGCCGATACCTCCTATCTGGCCAACCCGGACGACATCTACGTTTCCCCTTCCCAGGTCCGCCGCTTCAACCTGCGCACCGGCGACACCATCGAGGGCGAAATCCGCACGCCGAAGGATGGCGAGCGCTATGTCGCCTTGACCAAGCTCGAATCGATCAACGGCTTCCCGCCGGAAGCCAACAAGAACAAGATCATGTTCGAGAACCTGACGCCGCTGCATCCGACGCGTCACCTGAAGCTCGAACGCGAGATCAAGTCCGACGAGAACATCACCAGCCGCGTCATCGACATGATCGCCCCGATCGGCTGCGGCCAACGCGGCCTGCTGGTCGCCCCGCCGAAGTCAGGCAAGACCGTGATGCTGCAGAACATCGCCCACGCCATCACGGCCAACCATCCGGAAGTCGTGCTGATCGTCCTGCTGATTGACGAGCGTCCGGAAGAAGTGACCGAGATGACCCGCACCGTGAAGGGTGAAGTCGTCGCCTCGACCTTCGACGAACCGGCCACCCGCCACGTCGCCGTCGCCGAAATGGTCATCGAGAAGGCCAAGCGACTGGTCGAGCACAAGAAGGACGTCGTGATCCTGCTCGACTCGATCACCCGCCTCGCCCGCGCCTACAACACCGTGCAGCCGGCTTCCGGCAAGGTGCTGACCGGCGGTGTCGACGCCAACGCCCTGCAGAAACCCAAGCGCTTCTTCGGCGCCGCGCGCAACATCGAGGAGGGCGGCTCGCTGACCATCCTCGCCACCGCGCTGATCGACACCGGCTCGCGCATGGACGAAGTGATCTACGAAGAATTCAAGGGCACCGGTAACTCCGAAATCCATCTCGACCGCCGCATGGCCGAGAAGCGCATGTACCCGGCGGTCAACGTGAACCGCTCCGGCACCCGCCGCGAAGAGCTGCTGCTCAAGCCGGACGTGCTGCAAAAGATGTGGGTGCTGCGCAAGCTGTGCTACCCGATGGACGATCTCGAAGCGATGGAATTCCTGCTCGACAAGGTCAAGTCCACCAAGGGCAATGCGGAATTCTTCGACGCCATGCGTCGCGGCTGATGCGCCGCTGCCTTGCTGGATCGAAAAGGGTCGGGAAACCGGCCCTTTTGTTTTTCTCCCCTGCGCTATCGCCTGCGAAAGGCGACTGCTGCGATGCACCGCGCCAAAAGGCCAAAAACCAGGCCAGTCCCCGGCATTGGAATTCGCGCCGAAAGCAGTTGCAAAAACAACCACGAAATCAAACACAAACCCCTAAAAAACCGTTGCACCGAAAAAACAATTCAACGATAATATGCGGCTTCCCAGATCGGCCACATCCGCCGGTCGCTTGTTTAAAGGACGAAAGATGAAAGCCGATATCCACCCGAATTACAAAGAAATCCAGGTGACCTGCTCCTGCGGCAACGTGTTCACCACCAAGTCGACCATGGCCAAGGACGCCTTCCACATTGAAGTCTGCTCCGCCTGCCACCCGTTCTACACCGGCAAGCAGAAGATCGTCGACACCGCTGGTCGCGTTGAAAAGTTCAACCAGAAGTTCGGCGCCATGCGCGGCAAGGCTGCTGCCTGATCGGCTTCGGCTCCATGCTAAAGGGCAGCCCGTTGGCTGCCTTTTTCATTTCTGCCCCAGGTCTTTCCCAGTTTCCCAATGTCCGAACTGATCGCCCGACTCCGTAACGGCATCCGCCTGCCGCCGGCCGGCTGGATACTCGCCGCCATGCTCGCTTTCTACGTGCTGGCCGGGCTGTTCGGGCGCGATCCGTGGAAGGGCGAGGATGCCATCCACATCGGCACGGCCTGGCACATGCTGAATTACGGCGACTGGCTGTCGCCCGATCTGGCCGGCCGCCCCTTCAACGAGCCACCGCTCTATTACTGGAGCGCCTCGCTGACCGGCTTCCTGCTCGGCGGAATGCTGCCCCTGCACGAAGCCATCCGCTTCGCCAGTGCTCTCTGGGTGACGCTGGCCCTGATGGGGCTCTATTACGCAAGCCGCGAACTCTACGGCCAGGAAGATGCCGCTGCCGCCCCCATGCTGCTCGCCGGCTGTGCCGGCCTGGTCTTCCATGCCCACGATGCCCAGCCGATGCTGATTGCCGTTGCCGCCTACGGCGGCGCTCTTGGTGCGCTCGCCGCCATCGGCCGCAAACCCCGACTGACCGGTATTTTCTACGGCCTTGCCATGGCCGGCTGCTTTCTCGGCACCGGTATCGCCACCACCCTGCCCCTGCTGCTCATTGCCCCGCTTGCCTGGTGGTTGGCGCCGGAACGTCGGCAGGCCGCTAGCACACTGGCGATTGCCTTCGCCATTGCCTTGCTGCTCTCCCTTCCCTGGCCCAGCCTGCTCTACTGGAACGAGCCTCTGCGCTTCAACGCCTGGCTAACCACGGAAATCGCTCCGTTCAAGACGCCGTTCGTCTTCTCCGGCCTGTTCGGTTTCCTCGCCATGGTTCCCTGGTTCGCCTTCCCGGCCTTACCGCTGGCACTTTGGACCCTGTGGACGCGCCGCCAGAAATGCATCGAAACCAGCCAGTTGCTGCCACTTGCCCTGTTCGGCATCACCGTACTGATCCTGGCCTGGACATTCCGCGTCCGCGAAATCCCTGCCTTGCTTCTGCTGCCGCCGATCGCGCTGCTCGCCACACCGGGTGCCCTGACCTTGCGCCGTGGCATGGCCAATGCCTTCGACTGGTTCGCGATGATGACCTTCAGCGTCTTCGCAGTTTTCGTCTGGATTTGCTGGTCGGCCATGGCGCTGGGCTGGCCGACCAAGCTGGCGCAGCGCGTGGTCGTCTTGCGTCCCGGTTTCGTCGGCCATGTCGATTTCGTGGCATTGAGCATCGGTATCGCCGCGACCGCCTGGTGGGTCTGGCTGATCGTCACCGCCCCGCGCTCGCCCTACCGCAGCTTGACCCACTGGACCATGGGCTTCACCACGCTGTGGCTGCTGCTGACCACGCTGGGCCTGCCCTGGTTCGACTACGGCAAGAGTTATCGTCCGGTCGCACAAGCCATCGCCCAGGCCCTGCCGGAAGGCCATGGCTGCCTGGCTGAACGCGGCCTGAACGACACGCAGCGCGCTTCGCTGGCCTACTTCGTTGGCATCGAGCCGGTAACCGAAAATTCCGAAGCCGGCCGTGCCTGTAACTGGCTACTGGTCTACGGTGACACCCGGCGCGAACTCGCCGCACCGAACGGTGACTGGAACAAGATCTGGGAAGGCAGCCGCCCCGGCGACCGCAAGGAAAAATTCCGCCTCTATCGGCGCTAGGTTTGGCTCACGGTAAGCGGTGGTGATGCCCTACGCTTACCGTGAAATATATTTCTCGATAGGCGGGCTGGGCATTGCCCGCCCCACTGGATTACTCAGCCGGTTTCGGCGCGATCAGGAAGTGCTCGCGGTAGTACTTCAGTTCTTCGATCGATTCATGGATATCGGCCAGCGCGGTGTGCTTGCCCTTCTTCTTGAAGCCCTTGTAAATCTCCGGCTGCCAGCGCTTGCACAGTTCCTTCAAGGTGCTGACATCGAGGTTACGGTAGTGGAAGAAGGTTTCCAGCGTCGGCATATAGCGCGCCATGAAGCGGCGGTCCTGACCGATGGTGTTACCGCACATCGGCGAATGGCCGGCCAGCGAGTATTTCTTCAGGAACGCCAGCGCTTCCGCTTCGACCGCGGCTTCATCCATGGTCGAAGCCTTGACCTTGTCGATCAGACCCGAGCGGCCGTGCGTTTTCTGGTTCCAGTCGTCCATCCCGGCCAGCGTTTCGTCCGACTGATGCACGACCCAGGCCGGCGATTCGGCAACCAGGCGCAATTGCTCGTCGGTCACGACCATGGCCAGTTCCAGAATGCGATCGCCGTCAGGGTTCAGACCGGTCATTTCCATGTCCAGCCAGACGAGGTTGTGTGCGTTGCCTGCCATATAATTGCCTGAATTCTTAAAAACCCGGATTTTCTCATAGCTTTGACCTCAAACGACTTCGCTCCCCACTTCACCCAAGTCTTCGTCGCCTTCCTGCTGCTCACACTGGCCATCCGCCTGTGGCTGAAGTTGCGTCACATCGCCCACATCACGGCGCGTAGCGCTGCCGTGCCGCCGGAGTTTGCCGCGACGATCAGTCTCGAATCGCACCAGAAGGCCGCCCGCTACACAATCGAGCGCTCCCGCCTCGCCATCGTCGAGACGCTGCTTGAAGCCGGCCTGCTGCTCGCCTGGACGCTGGGCGGCGGACTACAATTCGCACACGATTTCTGGGCGCCTCGTCTCGACGGCCTGTTCTACGGCGTCGCCATGATCTTCAGCCTGATGTTCATCTCCGGCCTGATCGACCTGCCGTTTTCGCTCTATCGCCAGTTCGTCGTCGAAGCGCGCTACGGCTTCAACCGCATGACGCTCGGCCTGTTCTTCTCCGACCTGATCAAGCAGACCCTGCTCGGCCTGGCCATCGGCACGCCGCTGATTCTCGCCGTGCTGTGGCTGATGGCGGCGATGGGCAGCTACTGGTGGCTCTACGTCTGGCTGTTCTGGTCGGCTTTCAACCTGCTGATCCTCTTCATCTACCCGACATGGATCGCGCCGCTGTTCAACAAATTCACCCCGCTTGCCGACGGCGAGATGAAGACCCGCATCGAAGCCCTGCTCGCACGCTGCGGCTTCCGTTCCTCGGGACTTTTCGTGATGGACGGCTCGAAGCGCTCCAGCCACGGCAATGCCTATTTCACCGGTTTCGGCGACAACAAGCGCATCGTCTTCTTCGACACCCTGCTCTCCCGCCTGCAACCGGGCGAAGTCGAGGCCGTGCTGGCGCACGAACTGGGCCATTTCCGCTGTCGCCACGTGGTCAAACGCATCGTCGTGATGTTCGCTGGCTCGCTGGCCTTCCTCTGGCTGCTCGGCCAGTTGATCGACGCGCCGTGGTTCTATGCCGGCCTCGGCGTTTCGGCGCAAAACCAGGCACTGGCACTGATCCTGTTCTTCCTCACGCTTCCGGTATTCACTTTCCCGCTGACGCCGCTGATGAGCGCCCTGTCGCGCCGCCACGAATACGAGGCTGATGCCTATGCCGCCCGCCAGGCATCGGCCGCCGATCTTGTGCACGCCCTGGTCAAGCTGTACGATGACAACGCAGCCACGCTGACGCCCGATCCGCTGCATTCGCTGTTCCACGACTCCCACCCGCCGGCGGCATTGCGCATCGCCCGCCTGCAACTTCAGGAGAAGACCGCATGAAAGCCCTGACCACTTCGCTCGTCGCCTCCCTGATGGCCTTTCCGGCAGCGGCCGAGCCGTGGGGCGATGCCGACCCCAAGGCCGGCAAGGTGCTCCATGAAAAAGCCTGCGTTGCCTGCCATGTGCGCCTTTACGGCGGCGACGGCAGCAAGATGTACACCCGCGACGGCCGCCTGCTGATGACAAAACTCGACATCCTGCAGCGCGTCGCTGCCTGCAACTCGCAAACCCACACCGGCTGGTTCCCCGACGAGGAGGCCGAAGTCGCGGCTTACCTGAACCAGCAGTACTACCGCTTCAAAGACTGATGCAGGGCCGCGTCATCGCCGCCCACGGGCGCCAGTACATGGTCGAGTTGGGCGACGGCACGGTACTGCCCTGCTTTCCGCGCGGCAAGAAGAGCGAAGTCGCCTGCGGCGATCGCGTCGACATCAAGCAAACCTCGAACGACCAGGGCGTCATCGAGGCTATCCAGCCACGCAGCAACCTGCTCTACCGCTCCAATGAAATCCGCCAGAAATTGATCGCCGCCAACGTCGATCAACTGGTCATCGTCGTCGCCAGCGAACCCGCTTTTTCCGAGGAACTGGTTACGCGCGCCCTGCTCGCCGCCGAGAGCGCCGACATCGAGCCGCTGATCGTGCTCAACAAGTGCGATCTGGCCGATAAGCTCCCCGCCGCCCGCGAGCGTCTGGCCGTTTTTGCCGCCCTCGGCTATCGCATCGTCGAACTCTCGGCCCGCGACCACGCCGAAGACCTGCGCCCTTACCTCGCCGGGCAAACCAGCGTGCTGGTCGGCCAATCCGGCATGGGCAAATCGACGCTGGTCAATGCATTGATCCCGGAAGCGCAGGCCGCCACGCGCGAAATTTCGCAGGCACTCGACTCCGGCAAACACACGACGACGCACGCCACGCTCTATCACCTCGATGCCGACAGCCACCTGATCGACTCGCCGGGCTTGCAGGAATTCGGCCTCGGCCATCTCGACAAACACGACATCGAATCGGCCTTCCGCGAATTCCGGCCCTTTCTCGGCCAGTGCCGCTTCCGCGACTGCCGACACGATCGCGAACCGGACTGCGCGCTGACTGCTGCGGTGCACGCCGGAAAAATCGAAAAAACCAGAATGGCTGTCTATCGTCGTATTGCCGGGCTGGACTAGCTCCCGACTGTAGCCTGCCCGGATTATGGGTGTATGATGGCCGGCAAACTCAATAACTTTAACAAAGCTGAAATTTCCGTCAGCGCGGAGAAGAGATGGAGACCGGACTTCCCAGCATCCTGATCGTCGACGACACCCCGGAAAACCTGAGCGTTCTGGGCGAACTACTGCAGCCGACCTATCGCGTGCGCGCTGCCAATTCCGGTCGGCGCGCTTTGCAGATGGCACATAGCTCGCCGCCGCCCGACCTCATCCTGCTCGACGTCATGATGCCGGAGATGGACGGCTACGAAGTGCTGGCCGAACTACGCGCCGACCCCTACACCAGCCATATCCCGGTCGTTTTCGTCACCGCCATGGACGGCACACAGGATGAGGAACGCGGCCTCGACTGCGGTGCTGTCGACTACATCACCAAGCCGATCCGCCCGGCCATCGTACTCGCCCGCATCCGCACCCAGCTCGAACTCAAGCGGGCGCGTGACATCCTGAGCGACCAGAACGCCTATCTCGAAGCGGAAGTAGCGCGCCGCATGGCCGAAAACCAGCTGATCCAGCAGGTCAGTATCCATGCCTTGGCCCGTCTGGCCGAAACGCGCGACCCGGAAACCGGTAACCATTTGCTGCGCACCCAGGAATATGTGCGCACGCTGGCCAAAGCCCTGCAGCACCATCCTCGCTTTGCCCATTATCTTGACAACCACACCATCGATTCGCTGGCCAAATCGGCTCCGCTACACGATATCGGCAAAGTGGGCATTCCCGATCACATCCTGCTCAAGCCCGGCAAGCTGACACCGGAAGAGTGGGAAATCATGAAAACCCACGCCGAACTCGGTGCCAAAGCTATCGCGCAAGCCGAGCAGGATGCCGAGAAGCCCGTCGAGTTCCTGCACATCGCCAAGGAAATCGCCCATTGCCACCACGAGAAATGGGATGGCAGCGGCTATCCGCGCGGTCTGGCCGGCGATGACATTCCCATCGCTGCCCGCCTGATGGCCCTGGCCGATGTTTTTGATGCGCTGATCTGCAAACGGGTCTACAAGCCGGCCTTCGCCATCGAAGATGCGCGGCAACTGATCCTCGACGGTCGGGGCAAGCATTTCGACCCGGATGTCGTGCAGGCCTTCACCGACCATTTCGACAATTTTGTCGCCATCGCCAAAGCCTTTGCCGACTGACCGTCCCGCCCCAGACGGCGACCGAACAGAACCATGATCTCCATCATTTCGACCACGCTCGCCGATATCATGACCCGCGAGATCGTCGGGGTTTCGCCCGACGTAAGCTTGTTCCAGGCCGCCGAAATCATGGCGGAACGCCATATCTCCAGCCTGCTGGTCAAGACCGATGGCCAACCCTGCGGCATCGTTACCGAACACAACCTGTTGCGGGCAGTGAATAGCGAGTTACCGGCCGAAACGCCGGTCCAGTCGATCATGTCATCGCCGCTGATCACGGCGCACTACAACTCGACCATTTTCGAAGCCAGCAAGTTGGCCGAGGAACGCGGCATTCGTCACCTCGTTGTCGTCGACGACAACGGCCAGGTCGTAGGCATGGCCAGCGACACCGATTTCCGCATGCATCTCGGCACAGCCGTCTTCCGCCATCTGCGCACCCTCGATGGCGTCATGGAGCGGCGTATTCCGCACCTGCCACCGGATGCTTCGCTGGCCGACGCCATTACCCGCATGGTGGATGACCGTCTCGACTATGTGATGATCAGCGAGGACGACAAACCGGTCGGCATCGTCACCGAACGGGATATCCCGCGCCTGGTCAAGCATGGGCAGCGGCCGCAGGATATCGTCCTCAGCGCCATCATGAGCAAGCCGGTGCGCAGCATTTCGGCGGTTTCTTCGGTGACCAATGCCCTGGAAGCCATGGCCGAGCTCCATCTGCGGCACATGGCCGTCACCGACGACAACGGTCGGATCGTCGGGATCGTCAGCCAGCGCCGGCTGTTCGAGCGCATGGCGCTGGAGCAATTTGAAACTGCCCTCTACAAGGCCCAACAGGAACACGAGCAACGCCGCCAGCAGGCGCACATGCAGCTGGCGCTGGACGCCGCCCGAGCCGGCACCTGGGAATACCGCCACGATATCGACCGGCGGCAGATGAGCGACAGCCTGCTCACCCTGCTCGGTTGCGCATTGGCCGATGCCCCCTACACACGCGCTCAATGGAAGGCACTGGTCCATCCGGAAGATCTGCCGCAACTGAAAGCTGCGGTGGACGGGCTGAAATTGCAAAAAAACGAAGTTGCCCGGGTCGAATACCGCGTACGCCACCGCGACGGTCACTGGCTGTGGGTGGAAGACCGTGGCTGCATCATCGAGCGCGGCGAGAACGGGCGACCGATCACCAGCGCCGGTATTCTTACCGATATCACGCAACGCCATGTCGAACGGGCCGCACTCGATGCCGAGCGCAGCCGGCTGCAGACCTTGCTCCGCACCTTGCCGGACATGGTCTGGCTGAAAAGCCCGACAGGTCAGTTCCTGGAGTGCAATCCGCTCGCTGCCGAACTTCTGGGAAAACCCAGAGAGGAAGTCATCGGCCGACACTTCCGCGACCTGGCGCCGAAGGAACTGGTCGACCGCATGGAGGAGACCGATAGCCAGGCGGTCCAGCAAAACATGACCCTGCGTTACGAGCACGAGTTGCTCTTCCCGGATGGTCGTCGCCAACTGCACGAAGTTTCGAAGACCCCGGTCCATGCCAACGATGGCCGCCTGGTCGGCATCCTGGGCATCGCCCACAACATTGCCGAAAAAGAGAACAATCGCCAGCAGATCGCGCGCCAGAACCGCGCCCTGCGCATGATGAGCGGAATCGCCCAAGCGCTGGTCCGGCGCACCGACGAAGCCGCGATGTTGTCGGAAATCTGCACCATCATCGTCGAAGTTGGCGGCTACCGCATGGCCTGGGTCGGCGAGGCCGGTTACGACCCGGAAAAGCGCGTGACGCCACTGGCCTATTCCGGTCATGAAGAAGGCTATCTGGATGAACTCAACATCACCTGGGGCGACCCGGTCGATGCCCAGGGCGCGGCCGGCCGCGCCATCCGCACCGGCATTCCGGTGATCGTCCAGAACCTTGCCGCCGAGCCAAGCTTTGCCCGCTGGCATGGCGCCGCGGCATTTCGCGGTTATCAGGCCGTCGTTTCCCTGCCCTTGCGCAGCGATCGCCAGATATTCGGCACCCTGAGCATTTACGCCGCCGAGCAGAACGTCTTCGACGACGAGGAAATGACGCTGCTGACTGGCGTCGCCAGCGAATTGGGCCTGGGCATGAGCATGCAGCGCTCGCGCCAGGCTTTGGCTCGCAGCGAAGCCAGCCTGCGCCAGAGCGAAGCCGCCCTGCGCGAAGCCCAGAGCATCGCCCACCTCGGCAGCTGGACCATGGACATGGTGCAGGACAGCCTAGTCTGTAGCGATGAAATATTGCGTATCTTCGCCTTGCCCGTCGGCAGTATCCCCAAGCGAGACGATCTGCTGGCCAATGTTCACCCAGAGGACCGCGCGCGCATCGATGCTGACTGGACGGCCGCCCAAGGCGGGCAAGCTTACGATGCCGAATACCGCCTGCAGCTGGGTATACGGGTCCGCTGGGTGCGCGAACGGGCCCATATCCGCTTCGACCCCTTCGGCTACCCGATTTCCGCTGTCGGCACCGTACAGGACGTCACCGAACGCCACGAAGCCGAGGAGCAGTTGCGCAAGCTGTCGCTGGCCATCGAGCAAAGCCCGCACAGCATCGTCATCACCAACACCGACGCCAAAATCGAATACGTCAACGAAGCCTTCGTACGTAACACGGGCTACAGCCGCGACGATGTCGTCGGCAACAATCCGAAAGTGCTGCACTCTGGCCTGACGCCACCGGAGAGCTATGCTTCGTTGTGGGCGACGCTGGGACAGGGAGAAATCTGGCACGGCGAGTTCATCAACCAGCGTAAGGATGGCTCGACCTACGAGGAATTCGCCATCATCTCCCCGGTACGCCAACCGGACGGCCGCATCACTCACTACCTGGCGATCAAGGAAGACGTCACCGAGAAAAAACGCAACCAGGCCGAACTCGAACGCTATCGCCAACATCTCGAAGCGCTGGTTGCCGAACGGACCAACCAGCTCGAGCAAGCCAAGGAAATTGCCGAATCGGCCAACCAGGCGAAGAGTGCCTTCCTGGCCAACATGAGCCACGAGATCCGGACGCCGCTCAACGCCATCATCGGCCTCAGCCACCTGGCCTTGCGCCAGGCCCAGGAGCCGGACCAGCAGGCCCGGCTGAACAAGGTCAACGACGCCGCACACCACCTGCTCTCCATCATCAACGACGTGCTCGACATCTCGAAAATCGAGGCCGGCAAGCTGGAACTGGAAAGCACCGATTTCTCCATGCAGCATGTGTTCACCACCGCCCTCGGCCTGATCGGCGAACGCGCCAAAGCCAAACAACTCCGCTTGCGGGAAGAGATCGACCCGCAACTGCCCACGCGATTGCGCGGCGACCCCTTGCGCATCCAGCAGATTCTGGTGAATTTCCTGTCGAACGCCATCAAGTTCACGGACAGCGGTTCGGTAACCATCAGTGCTCGCCTCGTAGCCCAGGACGGCAAGCACCTGCAGGTCCGTTGTGCGGTGCTCGACACCGGCATCGGCATTGCCGAAGACATCAAATCCCGCCTGTTCCAGCCTTTCGAACAGGCCGACAGCTCAACCACCAGACGCTATGGCGGCACCGGCCTTGGCCTGGCGATCAGCCGCCGCCTGGCCGAAGCCATGCAAGGCGAGATCGGGGTCGACAGCACACCGGGTAAAGGCAGCACCTTCTGGTTCACCGTGCCGCTCGAGGCCGCCCAGAATGCCGGCGAGAGCAGTCCGACCAAGGCCGATCAAGCTGCCGTCCGCCAGATCAGCGCCCATGTGCTGCTGGCCGAGGACAACGATGTCAATGCAGAAGTCGCAACCGAGCTGCTGCATTCTGCCGGCATACGAGTGGATCATGCTCGCGATGGTCTGGAAGCGGTGCAATTCGCTCGCCAGCGCCTCTACGACCTGGTCTTGATGGACATGCAGATGCCCGGCATGGACGGCCTGGAAGCGACCAAAACCATTCGCGCCCTGCCCGGCTGGACGGCCATTCCCATTCTGGCAATGACCGCCAATGCCTTCGATGATGACCGGGATGCCTGCCTCGCTGCCGGCATGAACGACCATGTAGCCAAACCGGTCACACCGGGACGCCTGTTCGAGGCCATGGGGCGCTGGCTGCCGAAGCCACTGGTCGGCACCCCGGATGCCGCTTCACCGCAGGGCTCCCAGAGTGCCCTTGGGCTCAGCGATATTCCCGGACTGGATAGCGAGTTCGGGCTGCAAACCGTGCGCGGCAAGCTGGATACCTACAAGCGCCTGCTCGGCAAATTTGCCGAAAACCACTTTGATGACTTCGCGCGCATTCGCACCTGCCTGACCAATGGCGAACGCGAGGAAGCGCGTCGCCTGGCCCACTCGCTGAAAGGTGCAGCGGCAACACTGGGCGCCGTAGCGGTTCAAAAATCGGCCGCCGCACTGGAAGCCGCAATCCGCGAAGAGCAGGAGGTCGCCAGTATCGGTACATTGATCGAACGCACCGCCAGCGACTACACGGCCCTGAGCCGGCAACTGCAAAACCTGCTTGCCGACAAGGAAACCTCTGTGGGGCAAGCCGCAGCCAGCGCCGACTATCGTTCCATTCTGGAAAAAATCGAAAAGGAACTGCGCGAGGGCGATATCAGCGTCCAGGAAAGCGTGCGCCAGAATGCTGCCAGCCTGCGCCAGGCGCTCGGCGATCGCTACACGCTGTTCGAACGCTTCGTTTCCGCTTTTGCCTTCGAGGAAGCGCTCGCCCTGCTCAGCCAGAAAACTGGCTGAGCCAGCCGACCTGGATCAGGGGGCTGCCGGCGTGTTCTGCGCCAGCCAATCGACGGCGCCAAGGCCCGCCGCCCGCCCCAGCGCGAAACAGGCGGTCAGCAGGTAGCCGCCGGTCGGCGCTTCCCAATCCAGCATTTCGCCGGCACAAAAGAGGCCGGGCAGTTGCCTGACCATCTGGTGCTCGTCGAGCGCTTCGAAGACCAACCCGCCGGCAGAACTGATCGCCTCATCGATGGGCCGCGTCGCCCGCACCGGCAGCGGCAAGGCCTTGATCGCCGCCGCCAGCGCCGTTGGGGCGGCCAGTTGCTCGGCGGCACACAGTTCGCGCAACAACCCCGCCTTGACGCCCTCGATGCCGGCCCGCCGACGCAGGTGGTTGGCCAGCGAATCGCGTCCGCGGGGTTTGGCCAGGTCTTCACTTAAGCGTTCCAGGCTGCGCCCTGGCGCCAAGTCAAGCGTCAGCGCAGCGACGCCATCGCGCGCCAGCGCATCGCGCAAAGGGGCCGATAGCGCATAGATCAGACCACCCTCGATGCCGTATTCGGTGACATTGAACTCACCCTGCTGTTGCCATCCGGCAATGCTCGCCAGCACCGGCTTGACCGGCTCACCGGCAAAACGCTGGCGGAAATGTGCGCTCCATTCGACATCGAAACCGCAATTGGCCGGCTGCAAGGGCGAAACCTCGACGCCTCGCGCCGCCAGCAGGGGCACCCAGGCGCCATCTGAACCCAGGCTGGCCCAACTGCCGCCGCCCAGGGCGAGAACCACGGCCTCAGCTTCGATCGCCACTTCCCCGGCCGGCGTGGAAAAGCGCAGCGCACCATCGGGCGTCCAGCCCAGCCAGCGATGTCGAACGTGAAACTGTACCCCTTGCCCGCGCAGGCGCTGCAGCCAGGCGCGGAGCAGCGGCGCGGCCTTCATTTCAGTCGGGAAAACGCGGCCCGAGGTGCCGACGAAGGTATCGATGCCCAGATCGTGGATCCAGCCACGCAATTCTTCCGGCCCGAAAGCGTCGAGCAGGGGTTTCAGGCGGGGAGCCTGCTCGCCGTAGCGCTCGATGAATTGGGCGTAAGGCTCGGCGTGGGTGATGTTCATGCCGCCCTTGCCAGCCATCAGGAACTTGCGACCGACCGAGGGCATGGCATCGAAAATTGCCGTTTTTGCCCCGTGCACCGCAGCAATCTGCTCGGCGGCCATCAAGCCGGCCGGCCCGCCGCCGATGATCGCGATGAGCCCCATCAACTCTCGGCAGAATCCGCCGCGGCGACCGACAGCAGACCTTCCGGCAGTTCCTCTTCGTCGAGCGGCACGACGGTGACCGCCACATCGGGCTCGGCGCCGCCACCACCGAGGATGATGCCGCGCAAGGGCGAGATATCGGAGAAATCTCGCCCGAAAGAGAGTGTGATGTGCTCGGTATCGGGCAACAGGTTGTTGGTCGGGTCGAAATCGACCCAGTCGTTTACGCTGCCCGGCGAGTACACCGACACCCAGGCGTGCGACGCATCGGCACCGATCAGGCGCGGCTTGCCGGGTGGCGGCCGGGTCAACAGGTAACCGCTGACATAGCGGGCGGCAACGCCCATGGCGCGCAGGCAGGCGATCATCAGGTGAGCGAAGTCCTGGCAGACGCCGCGCTTCTGTTCCAAGACTTCGAGCACCGGCGTCGATACCGTGGTTGCCTCCGGATCGAATTCGAATTCGTCGAAAATCTTGGCCATCAAGGCTTGCGCGCAGAGCAGCAGCGGGCGGCCGGGCGGGAAGCATTCGGCCGCGTAATTGGCTAGTTCGTGCTTGACCCGCACATGCGGGCTTTCAAACAGATAGCGCGTCGCCTCAAGGTCGTCCGGAGTCGGTGCCGAAGCATCGTAGGCCAGACGCTGGCGCACCTCTTCCCAGGGCAGCGAGTCCTCCAGATGCTCCGGCCGGTGCGGCATGATCGAAATGTTCATGGTCGAACGAATGATCAGTTCGTCGTGCGGTGCATGGAAGGAAACCCAGGTCACCGGATTGCCGAAAGCATCGCGACCGTCGCGCCGCCAGGTCGGCGTCGGCTCGATATCGACGCGCTGTTCTTCGATCCGCTGCCAGTCGAGAATGCGCGGCGACAGGTGAAGTTGCTGCTGCGACAGGGAAACACTGCTGCCGTAGTCGTAGCGCGTCTCGTGATAAACGTGATAGCGGACGGGCTGCATGGTCGTCACAAGGCCATCGTTTGCCGGCTGACATCGCCGACGTGGGTGAAATAGCGCATGGCCAACCAATCCGACAAATGGCAGGCAGATGCTGCCAGCGCATCGAGGCGTTTGGCCAACTCTTCGCAACCGGCACACTTGAAGCACTCGCTGAACTGCGCGTGCTCGAGCATGGCAAGGTCGTACTCCTGCAGGTGAGCGATCGCTTGCGCCAGTTGGCCGTCGTAATCGGCCCCCAATTCACGCACCATGCGGTCGAGGTAGCGGCTGAGGTTGATCGCCTGGAAGATCACGCCGTGCGGATTGCTGTCGTCAAAAACCAGCAGGTCGACGACCGGCAGCAGTTCCGGCAGACGCGAGTAGCGCGAACGATAGGTGATGATCGAATCGGCCAATTCGAGCAACCATTCCAGGCAACCCGGTCCGCGTGCCGACTCCAGACGCAGGAAGGCGGCCAGCGCCTCGCACAGGAAAGCCAAACGCTCGATGCGTCGACCGACAATCAGAAAGCGCCAGCCATCGTCACGCGTCATGTTGTCCATGGCGAAGCCGGTCAGCGACGACGAGACACCCAGCACCCGGTCAAGGAAGGCAATGGCCTCGGACATGGTTGGATGCTTGCTCTGCGCCGCCTGTTGATCGCGCTGCAGGCGGTTGAGCGAATGCCAGTGATCGAGCGACAGGCGCTCGCGTACGTGCGTCGCCGACCACATCAGGCTGCGGATGTTGCCGGCCAGACTACCCGGCTGCGCGGGATCGTAAATGGCTTCGAGCAAAACATGCTCGCCACCCTCGGCGATTGGTTCGTCTTCTTCGGGTTTGGGCAGGATACCGAGCTGTTCCGCCAATTCCATGGCCGAAGCGATGGCAGGGGTCTTTTCGCCGGCGCCTTCGACCAGACGGCTCAAAGTCACGCGCAGCATGCGTGCGCTGTTGTCGAAGCGCTCGGAATAACGCCCCAGCCAGAACAGGTTCTCGACCACGCGCGACGACAAATTGGCACCCGAACGCACCAGATCGCGCACACCGATCGACGGCTTCAGCAGGGTAAATTCGCTGACCGGACCATCGGTCAGCACCCAGGTATCCTTCGATGCACCGCCTCGCTGCATCGAGATGATGCGCGTGTTGGCGCCGGTTGCGACGCGCGCCAGGCCTCCTGGCATCACCGAATAGCCGCCGTCGGCATTGGCCACGGCATAGGCGCGTAGCCCGACCGGACGAGCGATCAGACGGCGCTCGTGCGCGCGACTCCAGGTCGGTGCCTGCGAGAGCTGAACCATTTCCTGCGCCACGTAAGCATGCGGCCGCGCCTCGATACGACGCAGCATCTCGGCCCGCGCCTCGCCTTCCAGTTCATGGCCGAACACCGGATCCATGCGCTGCGTCGGGTAAGCCGGCTTGATGACCAATTCGTCGAAATGCTCGCGTACATACTCAAGCGCCGGCTTTTCGCCGCACCACCAGGTGGCGATCGAAGGCATCAGCAGACGCTCGCCGAGCAGGAATTCGCAGATCGCCGGCAGGAAGCCCATCAAGGCCCCGGAAGCGAGCAGGCCGCTACCCAGCGCATTGGAGACGACCACGCGGCCGGAACGCACGACGTTGAGCAGGCCGGGGACGCCCAGCGCGGAGTCGCCACGCAATTCGAGCGGGTCGCAGTAATCGTCATCCTGGCGGCGCAACACGACATGCACCCGCTTCAGGCCGCGCAGGGTCTTCAGGTAGAGGGTGTCGCCACGCACCGTCAGGTCCTGCCCCTCGACCAGCGGATAACCAAGGTAGCGCGCCAGATAGGCGTGTTCGAAGTAGGTTTCGTTGTACGGGCCCGGCGTCAGCAAGACGATATGCGGCGGTTCGTTGCCATCGAGCGGTGCCAAGGCCGACAAGCCATCCATCTGGTCGCGGAAAAAGTCGGCCAGATGCTGCACATGCAGGTCGCCGAACATTTCCGGGAAAACGCGCGAAACGACCAGCCGGTTTTCCAGAGCGTAACCCGCCCCGGAAGGGGCTTGCGTCCGGTCGGCGATGACCCACCAGCGCCCATTCGGCGAGCGTGCCAGATCGACTGCGTAATGATGCAGCCAGACGCCGCCCGGTGGCTTGACGCCATGACAGGGCCACAGGAATCCGTGCTGACCGTAAACCAGAGCCGGCGGCAGCAGGCCTTCGGCCAACAAACGCTGCTCGCCGTAGAGATCGGCCAGCATGGCATTGAGCAAAGCAGCACGCTGGGCCACAGCGGCCGAGACCTCGGCCCATTCGTCCGGCGGAATGATCAGGGGCAGCGGATCGAGCGCCCATGGCCGGTCGGCCCCGTTCGGATCGGCATAAACGTTGTAGGTGACGCCGTTTTCCTGAATGCGCCGATCGACGAATTCGAGACGACGATGCATCTCCTCCGGCGCAACCGCGTCCAGGTGGATGAAGAATTGCCGCCAATGCGAACGCACATTACCGTCTGCCGACAACATTTCGTCGTAACGGCGTGCGCTATGGGGATAAATGGCGAGAAGGGTACGTGCCATGCCGACTTAAAGAACGCAGAAAGGCCCGAAGGCCCAGAAAAGGCGACCCGAAGATCGCCTTCCGCGCGAATTCCGACTCAAAAACGTCGCAAGTCTAGCGTAAACGGGTGTTCCGCGCTGATCTCCGGTGTCTTGGCCAGCACCTTGCCCGGGGTGTGCCCGAAGCGGAAGAAGCGCGCCAGGCGGCGACTTTCTGCTTCGAAGGCATTGACCGGCAAGACGTCGAAATTGCGCCCGCCGGGGTGCGCCACATGGTACTGGCAGCCGCCCAGCGAACGCTGCATCCAGGTATCGACAATGTCGAACACCAGCGGCGCATGTACGCCGATGGTCGGATGCAAGCAGGAGGCCGGCTGCCAGGCACGGTAGCGTACGCCGGCGACGAACTCGCCGTTGGTCCCGGTGTTCTGCAACGGCATGGCGACCCCGTTGCAGGTCAGGACGTAGCGATCCGGCGCCAGGCCCTTGACCTTGACCTGCACCCGCTCGACCGAGGAATCGACGTAGCGTACGGTGCCGCCGACCGCCCCTTCCTCGCCCATGACGTGCCAAGGCTCCAGCGCATGGCGCAATTCGAATTCGATGCCCTTAACGGCAAAATCGCCGTATTTCGGGAAGCGGAACTCGAAGTGCGGCGCGAACCATTCGTGCTTGAAAGCGTAGCCGGCCTCGTTCATCTCCTGCATCACGTCGCGGAAATCCTGCTCGACGAAGAAAGGTAGCATGAAGCGGTCGTGCAACTCGGTGCCCCAGCGGGCCAGACGTGCCGGTTCGTACGGTGTTTCCCAGAAGCGTGCGATCAGGGCGCGCAACAGCAGTTGCTGGGCCAGCGACATGCGTGCATGCGGCGGCATTTCGAAGGCGCGCAATTCGAGCAGGCCGAGGCGGCCGGTCGGGCCATCAGGCGAGTAAAGCTTGTCGATACAGAACTCGGCGCGGTGCGTGTTGCCGGTAACGTCGATCAGCAGGTTGCGCAGCACGCGGTCGATCAGCCAGGGCGGAATGTAGCCGCCCGGCTGCGGAATCTGCTTGAAGGCGATTTCCAGTTCGTACAACGAATCGTTGCGCGCTTCGTCGACGCGCGGCGCCTGGCTGGTCGGGCCGATGAACAGGCCGGAGAACAGGTAAGACAGGCTCGGATGGTTGTGCCAGTAGGCAACCAGGCTCTTCAGCAGATCGGGCCGGCGCAGGAAGGGCGAATCGTTCGGCGTCGCGCCACCCAATACAAAGTGGTTGCCGCCGCCGGTGCCGGTATGGCGGCCGTCAAGCATGAATTTCTCGGTGGTCAGGCGCGAGTAATGGGCCGATTCGTAGAGGTGTGTCGTCTGCTCGACCAGTTGATCCCAGTTACGCGCCGGGTGAATGTTCACCTCGATCACACCGGGGTCGGGCGTCACGCGGAAATGCGTCAGGCGCGGGTCGGAGGGCGGCTCGTAGCCTTCCAGAATGACCGGCATTTGCAGCTCTTCTGCGGTGCACTCGACCGCAGCGACAATTTCCAGATAGTCATCGAGCGACTGGGTCGGCGGCATGAAGACATAGAGGCGGCCTTCGCGCGGTTCGACGCACATGGCGAGGCGGGTGATCCAGGCGGCAGACTCCTTGAAGCCCGGTGCGGTATCGCTTGGCTTCTCCCAAGGATGCTTGCCCTGCCCGTTCGCCCCATGGGCGGAAGCCGGCACGCGTATCTGATGCGCCACCCGGCTGTCGCCGCCCACGCGGCCGCGCAGCGCTGAGTACGCGGCCAGCGGGTCGGTCGCCATTTCGGCATCGGGCGCATTGACATAGGGGTAGTCGCTTTGCGCCGTCCACGGCTGCGAATCGAGCGGCAAGCGGTAGCCCATGGCCGAATCGCCGGGGATCAGATAGCAACGCTCACTGCGCAGGAACCACGGCCCCGTCTGCCACTGGTTCCAGACGTTCTTCATGATCGGCAACGTATAGCCGACGGTATGGCTCAGCCCCTGCGAGAACACCTTCATCAGGCGCTCGCGTTCGAGCGGATCGTCCACGCGCGAATCGAAGGGATCGACGTTGCCCGGCAAGCGGCGCTCGCGCCACAGGTAGTAATACACGTCCTCGAAAGCCGGGAAGACGTATTTCGACTCCAGCCCGAGGCGCTCGGCCACGCGCCTCAGGAAGCGCTCGGCATGCTCGGCTGTTGCGCCGTAGTCCTGACGCTCGCTGGCGTAAAGCTCGGGGGCATTCCAGATCGGCTCGCCATCCTTGCGCCAGAAGCAGTTCAACGACCAACGCGGCAATTGTTCGCCGGGATACCACTTGCCCTGGCCGAAGTGCATCAAACCATTCGGCGCGTATTTGTCGCGCAGGCGATGGAAAAGATCGGCCGCCAGCAGGCGCTTGGTCGGACCGAGCGCCGCGGTATTCCATTCGGCGCCATCCGGATCGTCGAGCGAGACGAAGGTGGGCTCGCCGCCTTGCGTCAGGCGCACATCCATGTGCATCAGCTTGGCGTCGATGTCGTGGCCCAGCCCTTCGATTTCGACCCATTGCTCTTCGCTATACGGCTTGGTGACGCGCGGCGCCTCCCAGATGCGGGTGACCTGCATGTGGTGGGCAAATTCGGTTTCACACTCGTCGATCGCACCGGTCACCGGAGCAGCCGAGGCTGGTTCCGGGGTACAGGCGAGCGGGATATGGCCTTCACCGGCAAACAGACCCGAGGTCGGGTCCAGGCCAATCCAGCCGGCACCCGGCAAATAGACTTCGGCCCAGGCATGCAGGTCGGTGAAATCGGCCTCGGCACCGGACGGACCATCAAGCGACTTTACATCGGCCTTCAGTTGGATCAGGTAGCCGGAAACAAAACGTGCCGCCAATCCAAGGTGACGCAGCAACTGCACGAGCAACCAGGCCGTATCGCGGCAGGAACCGGAACGCTTTTCCAGCGTTTCCTCCGGTGTCTGCACGCCGGGCTCCATGCGGATGGTGTAGCTGATGTCCTTCTGCAGTTGCGCATTCAGCGCGACGAGGAAATCGACACTGCGTGCCTTTTCGCGCGGAATACCCGCCAGATATTTGGCAAACAGCGGGCCGTACTCGACCTTGTACAGATACGGCGTCAGTTCGTGACGCTGCCAGGCCTCGTAGTCGAAGGGGAAATGCTCGGCATGCGGCTCTAGGAAGAAATCGAAGGGGTTGATGACCGACATCTCGGCCACCAGATCGATCTCGAAGCGGAATTCCCTGGTCTTTTCCGGGAACACCAGACGCGCCAGATAGTTGCCCTGCGGATCCTGCTGCCAGTTGATGAAGTGTTTTTCCGGCCCGATCTTCAGCGAGTACGACAGGATGCGCGTGCGCGAATGCGGGCACGGTCGCAGGCGAATGACCTGTGGCCCGAGGTTGACCAGGCGGTCGTAGCTGTATTGGGTAACGTGGTTCAGTGCGACATGGATGGACACAAGCTTGCTCCGCTAGGAATGGTTAGCGGCGTAAAAGCAAAACACGAACCAGCCAACCGATAGTCGATATTTCAACGACTTAGAGCTTGCCATAAATCGGTGAAAGGCTGATGACGGCACTCTCTGCACCATCCTGGGGCAACGACCTCGGTTCGGCGCCCGGCGAGGCATTTTCATTTTTTGGCCAAATTGCCTTGTGCACCGCACCAATTCAATTCACAGCCCCCTTTCCTTGCACCAAGCGGGTTCTCGCCGATACGACGGGACAGATTGAAGAAAAAACAGCCTGTTGATTTTTAAGGAAAAGCGCTCCAGATCAGGATACCGGCATGGATTTCGCTCACCAGAGAGCCAAACCCCGAGTCGTTTGATGTACCTATAAGGAGAAATCGTGTCGATGGATAAGCAAATGGAAATGGCACAGTTGATGGCCCGCTTCAAGTTGCAGGTCAAACGCACTCTGAGCGAGACGGTCGATCTAGACCGCCTGATCCGAGATGCGGACTACGCGCGACAGCGCCTGGCCGAAATCGAGGAAGCCGCACTGGACGAAGAACTGTTGGTCATGGTGCTTCGCCTACGCGACCATTTGTTGCCCGTGACTCCGGTCGCCAGCGTTGTAGCAGCCCCACCCCCTCCTCCGGCCGAGCCTCCGCCGAAGGAAACGCGCAATTACCTGATGGGTGCCCGCGCCTGGTAAGCCGCCTGTCCAGAAACAAAAAAGGCCCGCCAGTTCGGCGGGCCTTTTTTCAACACTTTGCTCAAGCCGCTTCGACCATGGGCACCAGGAAGTCGCGACTGATGCCGTCGCCGATCAGGTAAATGCGATCCATGAAGTCGGTCAGCCACTCGTGCAGGCCGTGCTCGAGAATGTCGTCGATCCGGCCGTAACGCAGTTGCGCCCGCAACAGGCCAGCCAGGCGCACCGTTTCGCCGGACAGGCTGTTGGCAACCAGATCGAGGTTCTTGACCACGCCGTTCATGCAGAACAGCAAGGAGCGCGGCATGTCTCCACGCAGGATCAGCAGTTCGGCAACGCGCTCCGGCGTGATCACGTCGCGATAAGCCTTGCGATAGACCTCGAAGGCCGAAACCGAACGCAGCAAGGCACCCCACTGGTAGAAATCGGTTGCTCCCTCCTCGCCGCCATGGTCGAGGCCGTGGTATTTCACGTCGAGGATGCGCGCCGTGTTGTCGGCACGTTCGAGCAGCGTTCCCAGGCGGATGAAGTGATAAGCCTCGTCCTGCAGCAAGGTACCGACAGTGACGCCGCGCGATAGATGCGAACGTGTTTTGACCCACTCGAAATAGTCGGCGATACCGCCAGCCATCAACTGATCGAAGCTCCGGCCGCGCGCTTCCAGCCAGGTGTAGTTGATCGTTTCCCACATCTCTGTGGTCAGCGTGCCGCGCACGGCATGGGCGTTTTCCCGCGCCAGGCGCAGGCAGCTATGAATGGACGAGAAGTTGTCGGCATCGCTGACCATGAACTTCAAGACATTTTCGCCATTCACTGCCGGGTACTTGGCAGCAAAGGCATCTTCCAGACTGTTCAGTGTGATGATCGCATTCCAGCTCTGGTTGGCCTTCTCTTCCGACTGGGGAACGAGCGACATCTGGTAGGTCACATCCATCAAGCGTGCGAGATTCTCTGCCCGCTCCATGTAGCGGGACATCCAGAACAGGTGATCGGCGGTACGTGAAAGCATGTTCTCTCTCCCTAATCAGTCTTCGAGGACCCAGGTGTCCTTGGTGCCGCCACCCTGCGACGAATTGACCACCAGCGAGCCCTTGGTCAGCGCCACGCGGGTCAACCCGCCCGGCACCATGTTGATGCACTCGCCCGAAGACAGTACGAAGGGACGCAGATCAAGATGGCGCGGCGCGATGCCTTCCTCGACAAAGGTCGGGCAGTTGGACAGGGCCAGCGTCGGCTGGGCGATGTAGCCGTCCGGCTTGGCGATCAGCAACTGGCGGAAATGCTCGATCTGCTCCTTGGTCGAGGCCGGACCGACCAGCATGCCGTAGCCCCCGGCGCCATGCACTTCCTTGACCACCAGTTCCGGCAAATGGTCGAGCACGTACTTCAGGTCGTCCGGCTTGCGGCACATGTAGGTCGGCACATTGTTCAGCTTCGGCTCCTCGCCGAGGTAGAACTTGATCATGTCCGGCACGTAGGGATAGATCGACTTGTCATCGGCCACGCCGGTACCGATGGCGTTGGCCAGCGTCACGTTGCCGGCCTGGTAGGCCTTCAGGATACCTGGCACGCCAAGCGCGGAATCGGCGCGGAAGACCAGCGGATCGATGAAGTCGTCGTCGATACGGCGATAGATGACATCGACACGCTGCGGACCTTGCGTCGTCCGCATGTAAACCACCTCATCCTTGACGAAAAGGTCGCGCCCCTCGACCAGTTCAACGCCCATTTGCTGGGCCAGGAAGGTATGTTCGAAATAGGCGCTGTTGTAGGCACCCGGCGTCAGCACGACGACGGTGGGATTTGTCACCCCCTTCGGCGCCACTGCCCGCAGCTTCTCCAACAGCATGTCCGGGTAATGCTGGACCGGCGCCACCTTGTGCTTGGCAAACAGCTCCGGGAAGAGGCGCATCATCATCTTGCGATCTTCCAGCATGTAGGACACGCCCGACGGCACACGCAGGTTGTCCTCCAGCACGTAGAACTCCCCAGCCCCGGCGCGGACGATATCGACGCCAGTGATGTGAGCATAAATACGCCCCGGCACATCGACGCCCTGCATGACCGGGCGGTACTGCGCATTGTTCAGCACCTGCTCGGCGGGAATGATGCCGGCCTTGAGAATCTCCTGGTCGTGATAGACGTCCCACAGGAACATGTTGAGCGCCTTGACCCGCTGGCGCAGGCCGGACTGCAAGGCTTTCCATTCGGCCGAGGGAATTATGCGGGGAATGATATCGAAGGGAATCAAGCGTTCCTTCCCGGCCTCCTCTCCATAAACCGCGAAGGTGATCCCCACCCGATGGAAAGCCAGATCGGCTTCCGCTCGCTTGCGCACAATGCGCTCCGGCGGTGTCGCCTTGAGCCAGTCTTCGTAACCCTTGTAATGCGCCCGGACGCCACCGTTGGCGTCGTACATCTCGTTATAGAAGTTCATTTTTGGACTCGTCGCAGAGAATGCTCTCACCTGCAGTTCAGCAGGTTCCATGCCAACCGATAAACCTACTCCCGGACGGGTTTTCAGCGCTTGATCCACATCAGATACGCACCAGGCAAGTGCAAGACGCTCAAATTGGGGCATAAAAAAACCGCCGGACTCGCCGGCGGTTCGTTTCGGTGCAAAGACCCGGATCAGACGCGTTCGAAGATGACCGCAATGCCCTGACCGCCACCGATACACATGGTGACCAGACAGTACTTGCCGCCGATACGGTTCATTTCGTAGATCGCCTTGGTCGCGATGAAGGCGCCGGAGCAACCGACCGGGTGGCCGAGAGCGATGGCGCCGCCGTTCGGATTGGTCTTGGCCGGGTCGAGACCGAGCACCTTCGAGACAGACAGGGCCTGCGCGGCAAAGGCTTCGTTCGACTCAATGACGTCCATCTGATCCAGGGTCAGACCAGCCTTCTTCAGGGCCAGCTTGGTGGCCGGGATCGGGCCTTCGCCCATCACATCGTTCGGCACGCCGGCAACGGCATAGGAGACCATGCGAGCGATCGGGGTCTGGCCGGCAGCGGCAGCCTTGGCGGCATCGGCCAGGACGAAGAAGGCAGCGGCATCGTTGATACCGGACGCGTTACCGGCGGTAACGGTACCGTCCTTCTTGAAGGCCGGCTTCATCTTGGCCAGCGACTCCATGGTCGTGCCACGCTTCAGGTGCTCGTCGGTATCGAAAACGACTTCGCCCTTCTTGGTCTGCTTGACGATCGGCACGATCTGCGACTTGAAGTAGCCGGCATCGATGGCGGCAGCGGCGCGACGCTGCGACTCGACGGCGAAGGCATCCTGGTCTTCGCGGCTGAAACCATGCTTGGTCGCCAGATTTTCGGCGGTGATACCCATGTGGCCAACGCCGAACGGGTCGGTCAGCACGGCAACCATGGCGTCGATCGCCTTGGTGTCACCCATGCGGGCGCCGGAACGCAGGGCCGGCATCAGGTAGGCCACCTTGGACATGACTTCGACGCCACCGCCGATACCGTAGTCGGCATCGCCCAGCAGGATGTTCTGGGCGGTGGTGACGATGGCCTGCAGGCCGGAGGCGCACAGACGGGAAACCTGCATGGCGACGGAGTCCATCGGCAGGCCAGCCTGGATGGAGGCAACGCGCGAAACATAGGCGTAGCGGGAATCCACTGGCATGGTCGTGCCAACGGTAACGTAGTTGATCTGTTGCGGATCGACGTTGGAACGTGCGATCGCTTCCTTCATCACGATTCCACCCAGATCACACGGATCCATGTCGGCCAGGGAACCGCCAAAGGCGCCAACGGCGGAACGAACTGCGCTCAGAACGACAACTTCTCTGCTCATGTGAAAAACCTCCACTTAGAAATTATTCAGCCCACCAGGCTGGCGAGCCCCAATAAAAAGAGCAACAACATCCACAGTACCGTCGCCCGCCAGACCAGGCCGACGGCACTTTGCATGAAATCGACATCGGCTTCGTCCCCCAAGCCCAATTCGGCCCGATCCGACAGTTCTCCGTCATCGACAACCGGATTACCCAACCTGACTCCCAGCGCTCCGGCACCGCTGGCAATGACTATGCCCATTTCCTTGTCCGGCCAATTCACCGGCTGCGTACGCCAGCAATAGGCGGCATCCTCGAAATCGCCGACCACGGCGAACGCCGAAGCGGTTGCACGCAAGGGCAGCCAGTCGATGATACTGAAAATCCATTTCGGAAATTGTGAAAATTCGTTCGCGTCGCTTGTCGGCATCGCCCAGCGCTCACGAACGATGGCTGATAGACGGTACAGCAATGCACCGCACGGCCCCGGCAGCAGCACGAACCAGAGCAGAACGGCAAAGACATGGCGATGCGAGGCGGCCAAAGCCCCTTCGATCGAGAGTCGAGCGATATCGCTGGAATTCAAGCCCAGGGTCGAGCGTCCCTGCCATTCCCCAAGCAATTGACGGGCACGGTCGAGATCACCCAGGCGCAAGGCGAGCTGAATTTCCGTGTAGTGGTGGCTGAACTGCCTGAAACCCATGGTCAGATACAGGACCACGACATTCAATGCCCAGCCGAACAACGGATTTAGGGAATACAACAGGACATACAACGCACCGACCAGCACGACCGGCAAACCGACCGCCAACAGCCAGCCAAGCAGGCCGTGGCGCCAGGCGCCGGCGTTGACGTGCGACTCGATGTAATCAGCCCAGGCGGCAATCGGCCCGGCAACGACATGACGATAATCGAGCGGTCGAATCTGCTCGATCAGGAAAACAACGATTAGCGAGATCAGGCTCATGTGGGGCCGACTATGCCGCGTTCGGCTTATTTTCTTGTACTAAAACGCCACGATACCACAAGCTCAGGCCGCTTGGAGAAGGCCAAGGCGCTCGCTCAGGGAGCGGATCATGCCCGCCGTCGCCCCCCAGATGAAGTAATCGCCATAGGGCATCGCAAAGTAGTTACGCAAGGCGCCCCGGTAATGTAGGGAGTGCCGTTGATGATTGAGCGGATCGAGCAGGAAGGCCAAGGGCACTTCAAAGACTTCCGCAACTTCGAAAGGGTCGGGCAAGAGATCGAACGGTGGTTGCACCGTAGCCACCACCGGTGTCACACGAAAACCGGTACCGGTACGGTACTCCGGCAAGAAACCGAGGACTTCAACACGTTCGCGCGCAAGCCCGATTTCCTCTTCCGTCTCGCGCAGAGCCGTATGCACCGGCGTCAAATCCTCGTCTTCGACGCGCCCCCCGGGAAAAGCGATCTGCCCGGCATGATCCTTCAGGTGCGCCGTACGCTGCGTCAACAGCACGGTATGCCCGGCTTCGTGCAACACGATCGGAAACAGGACCGCGGCCGGCGTCAGTTCGGTATGGATTGCTCCATCTTCGACAACCGCAGCAGCCGCTTGCGGTTCGGACAACAAACAGGCCTTCAGCCTGTCCAGATTGATTCTCATGCGCTCGCGGAATCCTCCTCGATCTCCGCACTCACCGAGGTCAAGGCGTCCTGCAGGGTTTCCTCGGACAAACCGTTAATGGAGGTCGCCACCATGTCGGCCGCCTCCACCGCTCCGACGGGCAGACGTTTGCTGTCCAGACTGGCGATCAACGCGGCTGAAGCGCCAACCACACGCAGGAGCGCCTGACGCTCGCCCATCAGCATTTCGATTTCTCTGCGCAAGAGCGCTATTTCCTGGTCTCGTTGTGGCATATCTCTCTCCTAGAAGCGTTTTTTTAGTGTCATCGTACTGCCATCCCGCTGCATTTCCATGCGATTCAGGAAGCTCATGCCTAGCAGGGCATAAGGCATTTCGCTCTGCCCAACGCCACCCTCGACGTTATGCACTGTGATATTGCCAACCCTTACCGTATCGAGCGTGACACGAACGAAGGGGGCCACGCCATTGGCTGTGCTGGCCATTCCCCTTTCCCCTCGATTCAGATCGATGCCAATCCGGCGGGCATCCGAAGGACTCAGGGCGATTCCGCTGGCCCCGGTATCGACCATGAAGCGAACCGACGTGCCATTGACTGTCCCGGTCGTGAAGAAGTGCCCGCGCGCATCTGCCGTCAGCACCACTTTTCCGGAACCATCGCCCGGCGATGCGCCGATGGCATGCTGCCCGATCCGCAAGGGCCGTTTCTTGCCGCCGACCTCGACGATGGCTTGATCGCCCTGAATGGAAATCAATTTGACACCATCAACCGACTCGCCGACGCGGACCGCTTGCGGCTCCCCCCCGTTGACCATCAGCATGGCCTTGCTGCCCAACAGGCCGGCCAAGCCGACATCCTGAGCAGCAATCGGGAGCGACGCCAAGCCCAGCAGCAAAGCGATGGGCGTAAAATGCCATTTCATTTTCCTGCGGAATCCCGAAAACATGCTCCCGGTCGCCATCTTTCGCCACTCCCCATCAGAAGGTCCAGGCTATTTTGCCATATTCCTCGAGCGGCACGGGATTCCCTGGCGCTTGATTGCCATCGACGAAGGCGAAGCCGTTCCCGATCAGGCCGATGCTTTCTCCGGCCTGTGTTTCATGGGCGGCCCGATGAGCGTCAATGATCCATTGCCCTGGATCGACTCGGTTTGCGCCTTGATCCGCGACGCGGTCGGCAAGAACATACCGGTTATCGGCCATTGCCTGGGCGGTCAATTGATGAGCAAGGCATTGGGCGGACAAATCACGAAAAACCCGGTCAAGGAAATCGGCTGGGGAGGCGCCCATGGCGAAGACAACGCAATCGCACGCCATTGGTTGGGAAACTTCGCCGGAGCCAGCGGCACCATTTTCCAGTGGCACGGCGAAACTTTCAGTATCCCGCAAGGCGCGACCAGGCTCTTTGCCAATGCTTACTGCGCCAATCAGATGTTCGCCCTCGGCCCTCATCTGGGCATGCAGTGCCACGTCGAGATGACGCCCGAGATGATCGCCAAGTGGTGCGACCAATGGGCAGAGGAAGCAGCGGCCGTCGCCGATCAGCCGAGCGTACAGACACCTGCCGAGATGGAAGAACAGATTGCCGAACGCCTGCCGGTCATGCGCCAGCTCTCGGAGCAACTCTATTCGGTGTGGATCGCCGGCCTAAAACGCTGAGCAAAAACGAAATGGGGCGAACCGCGTCGCCCCATTTTTGGCCATTTTGCCGCGTGCACCGCAGCAGTGTCGTTCAATCGCGGTAGTTGCCGTCCTTGATCGGAAAATCGGTGATCTTGGAGCGCACCAGCGTGATCGCTTCGCGCAATTCGTCGATCTTCTTGCCGCTGACACGCACCGCATCGCCCTGAATCGACGCTTGGGCCTTGAGCTTGGCATCCTTGATCAACTTGACGATCTTTTTGGCCAGCTCGCTGTCGATGCCGTCCTTGATCTTCATTTCCTGCTTGGTCTTGTTTCCGGAAACGCTCTGCACCTTCTGCACATCCAGACGCTTGACGCTATCCTTTTCCTTTTTCTCCATCGCCGGGAAAAGCAGGTCCTTGATCTGGTCCAGCTGGAATTCGGAATCGCCCCACAGCGTGATGACCTTATCCTTCTCGTTCAACTCGACCTTGGCCGAGGTGCCCTTGAAGTCGTAGCGGTTGTCGATCTGGCGTGCGGCAACATCGACCGCATTCTTGAGCGCGACCATGTCGGCTTCGGAAGTAAAGTCAAAACTGGGCATGGAACTCTCCTTTCCTGACAAATGAAAAGCCCGGCGCATGCCGGGCAAATGACGCGTTCAGCCGATGCCGATCAGCCGAAATGGCAGATGTAGTGATACGGTTCGTCGCAGGCGATTTCAAAGCTGGAATTGCCCGGCACGTTGAAGGACTGGCCGTCACCGTAGGTTTTCCACTCGCTCTCGCCCTTCAGTTTGACGCGGCAGGAGCCGCCGACGCCTTCCATGATTTCCGGTGCGCCGGTATTGAAGGTCAGGCTGGACGGCAGGATCACGCCAACCGTCTTCTTGGTGCCGTCGGCCAGCACGACTGTGTGGCTAACGCACTTGCCATCGAAATAAACATTGGCCTTCTTGACCACCGAAACGTTGTCGTATTGCGACATTTAAATACCCCAAATTTTCTGAATAACGCTTTTGGCAATGAAACCGACCATGCCGAAGGCCAGCACGAAGAACAGTACGAACGTACCGGTCTTGCCTGCCTTCGACTTCCAGGCGATCTCGCCGATGATGAACAGCATGAACACGATGAAAGCGCCGACCCCCCAAGTGGAGAAAAAGTCGGCGATCTGCTCCTCGTTAAACCCGAAGAGGGTTCCACCTTCCATGCTTTAGGCCTTCTTCTTGGCGGCCGGCTTCTTGGCTGGAGCCTTGGCAGGCTTCGCAGCGGCCTTGACCGGTGCTGCCTTGGTCGCCGGTGCTTTTTTGGCAACAGGCTTGCTGGCCGGCTTGGCAGCAGCTTTGACCGCTACGGTTTTCGCAGCGGCCTTTGGCGCCACCGCCTTGGCTGTTTTAGCTGCCGGCTTTTTGGCGGCAACCGGCTCTACCTTCTTGGCCGGAGTTTTCTTGGCTGCAGCCGGCTTACCCGACTTCTTTGCCATCAGGTTGGCGGCAATGCGCATGCGCAGTGCGTTCAGCTTGATGAAGCCGCCGGCATCGCGCTGGTCGTAGGCACCGGCATCATCCTCGAAGGTGGCGATGGTCGAGTCGAACAGCGAATCGGTCTTCGAGTCGCGGCCGACGACGATCACGTTGCCCTTGTACAGCTTCAGGCGGACGGTACCGTTCACGTTCTGCTGGGTGTGGTCGATCAGCACTTGCAGCGCCTTGCGCTCCGGGCTCCACCAGTAGCCGTTGTACACCAGGCTGGCATAGCGCGGCATCAGGTCGTCCTTGAGGTGGGCGACTTCGCGGTCGAGAGTAATCGACTCGATGGCACGGTGGGCACGCAACAGGATCGTTCCGCCCGGAGTTTCGTAGCAGCCGCGCGACTTCATGCCGACGTAGCGGTTCTCGACCAAATCGAGACGACCGATACCGTGCTTGCCGCCAAGCTCATTGAGCAGGGCCAGCACTTCATGCGCCTTCAGCTTTTTGCCATTGACGGCCACAACGTCGCCCTTGGCGAATTCGAGGTCGAGGTATTCAGCCTTGTTCGGTGCCTTTTCCGGCGACACAGTCCAGCGCCACATCGACTCCTCGGCTTCAGCAGCCGGATCTTCCAGATGGCGACCTTCGTAGGAGATGTGCAGCAGGTTGGCATCCATCGAATACGGGGAGCCGCCCTTCTTGTGCTTCATGTCGATTTCGATGCCATGCTTCTCGGCATACGCCATCAGCTTCTCGCGCGACATCAGGTCCCACTCGCGCCACGGCGCGATGACCTTGATGCCCGGCTTCAGCGCATAGGCGCCGAGCTCGAAGCGGACTTGGTCGTTGCCCTTGCCGGTGGCGCCGTGACAGATGGCGTCGGCACCGGTCTCATTGACGATGTCGATCAGGCGCTTGGCGATCAGCGGCCGGGCGATCGAGGTACCGAGCAGGTACTCGCCTTCATACACGGTGTTGGCACGGAACATCGGGAAAACGAAATCGCGCACGAACTCTTCGCGCAGGTCGTCGATGTAGATATTTTTCGGCTTGATACCTGCTTTCAGCGCTTTGGCGCGGGCTGGTTCCAACTCTTCGCCTTGACCGAGGTCGGCCGTGAAGGTGACGACTTCGCACTTGTAAACATCCTGCAGCCACTTGAGGATGACCGAGGTATCCAGACCGCCCGAATAGGCCAGTACGACCTTCTTGATATCGCTCATTTGCGTTCCCTTATTGCGTTTGAATCTTGCCGAGAAGGAGATATTCCATCAGGGCCTTTTGCACATGTAACCGGTTCTCTGCTTCGTCCCAAACCACCGACTGCGGACCGTCGATAACCTCGGCCGTCACCTCTTCGCCGCGATGCGCCGGCAGGCAGTGCATGAACACCGCATCCGGATTGGCCACCGCCATCATTTCGGCATCGACGCACCAGTCGGCAAACGCCTTCATGCGGGCTTCGTTCTCGGCTTCGTAACCCATCGACGTCCACACGTCGGTGGTCACTAGATCCGCGCCACGACAAGCATCCATCGGATCGGCGAAGACCTTGAAGCGCGCCGGATCGATCTTGCCAACCAGGTCGGCATTGATTTCGTAACCCGGCGGCGTCGACACATGCACCTTGAAATCCAGCACTTCGGCCGCCTGCAGCCAGGTATTGCACATATTGTTGGCATCACCCACCCAGGCCACAGTCTTGCCCTGAATGCAGCCGCGATGTTCGATATAGGTGTAAATATCGGCCAGAATCTGGCACGGATGGTATTCGTTGGTCAGCCCATTGATCACCGGCACCCGCGAATTGGCTGCGAAACGCTCGATGATGTCCTGTTCGAAGGTGCGGATCATCACGATATCGCTCATGCGCGAAATCACCTGTGCCGCATCCTCGACCGGCTCGCCGCGCCCCAGTTGCGAATCGCGGGTGTTCAGATAGATTGCCGAACCGCCGAGTTGCTGCATGCCAGCCTCGAAGGAAAGGCGCGTCCGGGTACTAGCTTTTTCAAAGATCATCACCAAGGTGCGATCCGAAAGCGGCCAGTACTTCTGATACGACTTGAACTGGTTCTTGATCCAGCGCGTACGCTCGAACACATAGTCGAATTCGTCGCGCGTGAAATCCTTGAACTGCAGAAAATGCTTGATTGCCATGATCAACCCGCGAGGAAATCCTTGATCAAGGGCACGACGCGCTCGACCAGTTCGCGCGCCTCGGCTTCGCTGAAGGTCAGCGGCGGCAACAAACGGATCACCTTGTCGGAGGTGACGTTAATCAGCAGACCGGCGGCCAGCGCCTTGCCGACCAGCTCGCCACACGGCCGATCGAGTTCGACGCCGATCATCAAGCCATGACCACGAATATCGACCAGCCCAGCCACTCCCTTCAGCGCATCGGCAAACAACTGACGAATCAATGCACCGACTTTTTCGGCATTGTCCATCAGGCCATCCTGCTCGATCACGTCGATGGTGGTCAGCGCAGCCGTACAAGCCAGCGGATTGCCGCCAAAGGTCGAGCCATGATTGCCCGGCCCGAACAAACCGGCAGCCTTGCCACCCGCCATGCAGGCACCGATCGGCACACCGGAGCCGAGGCCTTTGGCGAGAGTCGCTACATCGGGCTGAATACCGGCATGCTGATAACCGAACCACTTACCGGTTCGTGCCATGCCGCATTGCACCTCGTCACAAATCAGCAGCCAATCGTGCGCATCGCAAATCTCACGCAGCTCCTTTTGGAACTCGATAGAGGCCAGATGAATACCGCCCTCGCCCTGCACGATTTCGAGCATGACGGCAACGATTTGCTTGTTGTGCTCGGCGACTGTCTTGATGGCCTCGATATCGTTGTAAGGCACGCGGACAAAACCAGAGACGAGAGGCTCAAAACCTGCCTGTGCCTTGCGGTTCCCTGTCGCCGACAAGGTCGCCATGGTCCGGCCATGGAAAGCCTTTTCCATCACGATGACAGTCGGTGTCTCGATGCCTTTCTTGTGACCGTAATAGCGCGCCAATTTGATGGCGGCTTCATTGGCCTCGCAGCCGGAATTGCAGAAGAATATCTCCTGCATACCGGAAAGGGCCGCCAAACGATCGGCAAGCTGTTCCTGCTCGCGGATTCGATATAGGTTCGAAGTATGCAGCATGCGGCCAGCTTGCGCCGAGATCGCGGCGATCAGCTTGGGGTGCGCATGCCCCAGCGTAGAAACGGCAATCCCGGACAAACCGTCCAGGTATTCCTTGCCTTCGATATCGGTGATCCGGCTCCCCTGACCATGGCTAAAAGCCACAGGCAACCGGGCATAGGTATTCATGACGTGGGACATCAGGCAACCCCAGAAAACGAAAACGGCGGCCACTGCCGCCGGGGACAACCGCCACTCACTGCGGTGAATAACCGTAGTAGTTGCAGAAATTCGAATGTTAAGTGAAAAATAGAGCCTTGTATAGAAGACGAAATCATGCGCATAGCCATATTCAACCAGAAGGGGGGCGTCGGAAAAACGACGACGGCGCTCAATCTCGGTGCAGCGCTCAGTCGAGCCAGCGCACCGCCGCTGCTTATCGACCTAGACCCCCAGGGACACCTGTCGAGCATCCACGGCTCCGCTCCCGGTCAGGCAGCGAAGAGTATTTTCTCCTTCTATCAAGAAGACACGCCGCTGCAAGACCTCGTCGTCGACTGGGAGCATCTGGGTCAATTGATTCCCGCACACCAGCAATTGATGAAGGTCGACTCGATTTTCGGCAAAGGCCCCGCCATCCTGAACAAACTGCGCATCGGCCTGGAAACCCTTGAAGCCAACCAGGCACCGCGCCCCTGCATCATCGATTGCTGCCCCTACATCGGCGTGCTTGCACTCAATGCCATTTTCGCCTGCGATTGCATCATCATTCCCGTATCCACCGATTACTTGTCGCTCCAGGCTGCGGAACACATCTCCCGGACGCTCCAAGTATTGGAACCGGTACTCAAGCGTCGAGTAAACCGCCGCTACCTGCTTACCCGATTTGACCGCCGCCGCCGCATGAGCGAGGACGTTCGCAACAGGCTCAGGGAAAGCTACGGCGACGAAGTACTGGACACCGTCATTTCGGAAAACGTAGCCGTAGCAGAAAGCCCATCGCACAACCAAGATGTCTTCCGCCAAAACCCGAACAGCCCCGGCGCCAATGATTACCGCAGGATGCTGGAAGAGCTGATCGAGCGCGGCGACCTAAAGCTGCAAACCGAGTTGTCCTGGAATTAATCCTTCCATAATTATGGAAAGCCCTCTGCTTCTGCTAGAATCGCTGGACGCCTAGCAGCACGGCCCGATCACGCAGAGTAAAACAATGACAAGTATAGAAACCACCACATTCATCATTGTTGGCGTCACCAAAGAAGGAAGAAAGTTCCGCCCAAGCGACTGGGCCGAGCGCCTTTGCGGGGTCATGTCCGCTTTCGGCGCCGAGCGCAAGATGAAATACTCCCCCTACGTCGGCCCCGGCGACTACAACGGAGAAAAAGCCGTCTTCGTTGATGGCCGACTGGGAGAAATCGAGCCGATGGCTTACCGTTTCATGCTTAACTTCGCTCAGGATAACGACCTGCAAATCGTTGACGGCGTGTGCTCTATTGACGGCAAACCCTAACCAAAACCAGCCAAGCAAGAAATAAAAAAGGCGCCCGCAGGCGCCATTTTTGTTTGCCGATCAATTAGCTTAGGCAGCAGCCAGAGCTTTGATCTGAGCAGACAGGCGGCTCTTGGTACGAGCAACCTTGTTCTTGTGAACAATCTTCTTGTCGGCGATACGATCGATAACAGAAGTAGACTGCTGAAACACACTCTGTGCGGCGTTCTTGTCGCCAGCTTCGATCGCCTGGCGAACACGCTTGATCGCGGTACGCAGGGTCGAACGCAGGCTAGCGTTGTGGGCGCGCTGCTTGTCAGCTTGACGGGCGCGTTTGCGGGCTTGTGCGCTGTTGGCCATGACTAAATTCCAATAAACCGATTAGATAAAGCGAAGCATTATAACAGAAACGCCATCGAATTCAACATCCGACGCAACATACACTTCATTGCCCACCTCCCAATAAAGCCTCCTCCAGCATCACCTCTATCAAGAGCACACACCCTACAGCACGACCATTGACCTCTCCTGGCGAAAATCGCATTTTCTTGTATCCCTCGACAATAGCCTGGGATGCCTGCCCCATGCCAGTTGCCTCCAGCTGCTCCAAATGTTCAACATTACCCCGCGAGTCTATCCACACCCTCAAAACCAAACGCCCTTTTACAGACTCAATATCCACGTCATGAAGATCCGGCACCTCCAGATCGGTTAATGGAAATGGTCGCTTGTCCAGTTTTCCCACCGGAACATATTTAACCGCATCCGGACTGGCCTGATCAGTTCGAATTGCCGGACCTAGTTCAACACCCTTTCCATGCTGATCAATGATTGCCCCCCCCGACAAAGACAAGGTGGAGTCAAGAAATTTTGTCGAGGGCACTTTACCATCCGCTTCCCACTCACTCTTGACGACCGACAAGCTAGCGTGAAGCGGCCATCCAGAAACAAAACTGAATGTTGCGGCATTATTTAGCGCCGAACAGCATACGACATGAAATAACAGGGAGGCTGCCAGCGAAGTCGCCAGCCTACCCAATTCGTGAGCGTTCATTCACTTCTACACCAACACACACTGGCAGCCAATAACTCACGGGCTGCTGTTTATTAGTATCCAATGCACACCTCAAAACCAAACGACCGCTAAACCCACTAACAGAACCGACCGTCGCCCCAATACTCTCCGCTACGCTATTAGACTATCATTTCAGCATGAGCCACCCATCCAATTGGTCTTTACAAGCACTTAGGAATCGAGATGAATAAACAACGAGGTTTTACGCTTCTGGAACTGATGATTGTCGTAGTCGTTGTCGCAATTCTTACCTCGATTGCCTATCCAGCTTACTCAGATTATGTAATTCGTTCGAGAATTCCAGCCGCGACCAGCGCATTAGCAGCGAAACGCGTCCAAATGGAACAATGGTTCCAAGATAACCGAACTTATTTAAAAGCGGATGGAAACCCCCCGGATATTTGCAATGCGGACACGACGAGTGCCAACGCATTTACTATCGAATGCTCTGCTGGAAGCGTAACTGCAACGACTTATACGCTTCAGGCTGTTGGTGATGCAGGCGGCCCCATGGACGGTTTCATCTATACACTTAATCAGTCCAACTCAAAGTCCACAAACATAGCAAAAAGCGGCTGGTCTAACCCAAGCCCCAACAACTGCTGGGCTGTTCGCAAAAATGGAAGCTGTTCATGAAACGCATTTCCAATCGCGGCTTCACCATCATCGAGTTGATGATGAGCATTCTGTTGGTTTCGGTCTTTCTGTCTTTGGGAGCGCCAAGCCTTTCACGCTGGATACAGAACCGCCAAATTCGTAATGCTGCTGAAGCCATTGTGGACGGCTTGATGTTAGCAAAAACGGAGGCGGTCCTTCGAAATACCGCGGTACGTTTCAATCTTACGAGTTCAACTAACGATACTTGCACCCTCTCCACCTCAGGAACCAGTTGGGTGGTAAGCCTAAATGACCCTGCGGGACAGTGCGATAGCGCACCATCTGACACAACCGCACCGCGCATTATTCAGGTCCGCTCCAGTGCAGAGGGCTCCCCGAATGCGGTAGTGAATGCTGGTGCAGTATCCGCCATTGCGTTCAATAGTGTGGGCCAGAGTAACACCACAGCCACAATCAACATTTCCAACCCATCGGGCGGAACATGCCTCAGTGATGGTGGCTCAATGCGATGTCTCAGAGTAACCGTAACACTAGGGGGGCAGATACGCATGTGCGACCCTGCCCGCCCATCGACTGACCCCCAAGGATGTTGATATGAACAGTCAACCTGTACGCCTAAATCAGCAATCCGGCGTAGTGCTGCTGGAAGCACTGCTTGCAATCCTTGTCTTTTCACTTGGCATTCTGGCACTCGTTGGTTTGCAGGCCACGGCAGTCAAGCAATCGACTGACGCAAAATATCGATCAGAAGCCGCTCTGTTGGCGAACGATCTCATCGGACAAATGTGGGTTAGCGATCGAACTGTAGCCACGCTGCAGGCAAATTTTGGAACCGGAGGAGCTTCCTATGCCACTTGGCTGACCAGGGTAAGCGCCACGCTTCCAGGGGTAGTTGCCAATCCTCCGACAGTCAACGTTGATGCAAATGGTATTGCGACAATTCAGATTTTCTGGGTGGCGCCAAACGAACCAGCAGGAGCCTCACCACATAATTTTCTTACCATCGCCCAAATTCGATAGCCATCATGTCAACAAATTTGCCAGTAAATTACCGACCATCTCAAATTGGTTTCAGCCTTGTCGAAATCATGGTTGGGGTTGCGATTGGGATGATCGGCATCATCGTCATGATGCAGGTATTCGCCATTTCCGAAGACCGCAAACAAACCACTACGGCAAGCGGCGAAGCCCAGAACAATGCCGTCATTGCCCTGGATCAGATGCAACGAGATATATCACGCAGTGGATATGGATTTGCCCAGATTCGCCTGCTCAATTGCAACCTTCAGCTTCCCAACGGTTCACCTATCGCATTAGCGCCTGTTGCAATCAACTCCGCCTCCATTCCTGCTGGCGACCCCAATACCGATACTTTGTTGGTTTCCTATGGAACCAGTGACGACCAACCTGAAGGTTATAACGTCACCAACCAAAGTGGAAGCACCTATACGATTACGGGGACAAGCATGCTCAAGGTTGGCGACCGCGCGGTCATTTCCCCTGCTGCTTGCGGTGCAACCACCCTCGTTCTGGATACTGTTCAGACTGTTGCTGCTTCGCTGATAACAATGACAAACACGGTTACCGGCACCGCATTATTTAATTTCGGCGCTGCTCCCGCATTTATCGCTTACGCGATCCGCTCGGGAAATCTCACGGTTTGCAATTTCATGACACACAACTGTGGCGATGCGACAAAAACAGCAGACACAAATTTCTGGCGTCCGATCGCCGAGAACGTGGTCAGCCTCCGAGCAGAGTACGGTCGTGACACTTCGGGAACGATGGATGGCATTGCCGATGCGTGGGATCAAACGGCCCCGACAACTAGCTGTTTATGGGCAAGAGCTTCGGCAATTCGCTTTGTTTTGGTGGCTAGAAGCACCAAGCGCGAAAATCTTGAAGTTACTGACTCCGCTCCCGGCTGGATGAGCGGGGCTACATTGGTCAATTTATCGCTCAACCCCGATGGTTCGGCCAACGCCAATTGGAAAAAATACCGCTACAAAGTCTTCCAAACCGTCGTACCAATTAGAAACGTTGCATGGATGGGAGCAGTCTCAGGATGCTAACTGCACGCAAACACTCATCATTACACTACCCAACTCGCTCGCGCCAACGAGGTATTGTTTTGCTCATTTCGCTTGTCATTCTTATTGCTATGACGCTGGCCGGGATCGCGCTCATTAGATCGACAGACTTGGCCAATATCATTGCCGGCAACCTCGCTTTCCGACAAGGAGCAACGCATGCCGGCGACCGTGGAGTTGAAGAAGCCTTTACTTGGTTACAAGCGAATAATGGCAACCTGCTTTGGAATGACGTTGCGGCGTCCGGATACTCAGCAAACGGTAACGATGCGACCCGGAGCCCCGCTGTTGGTGTTAACTGGGAAACCTACTGGGCGACGTTACCTGCCAATCGTATTCGTACGCTGACGGCTGCTCAAGCTGGCAATACCGGCAATACTGTGTCTTTTATTATCGATCGCATGTGCGCACTTGCCGGCGATCCTACTGCCGGTGCCAACTGTTCGGCCTCAACGGTGGCCGGGGTGGGCGGAGGCTCCGGCGAAGAGGGAGGGGAGGTGGCGCTAACTTCGCCCTCCTCGATTTATTACCGGATTACCGTCCGAGTGGCTGGACCGCGCAATACCGTCAGCTTTGTCCAGGCAATGGTCACTCTTTGATACTTTGGCTAAGCCCACAAGACGCAAGACTATTCAGGAGATCGAAATGACTTACCGATCCATCAACAACAAACACTTCATCGCTGCCAGCCTTCTATTGGCACTAGGGGCAAACGCCGCTCAGACAGATCTCTCGACGGTCCCATTATCGACTTACTTTGCCCCCTCCTCAGTCGACGTCAAACCAAACATTCTCTTCGTCCTTGACGACTCTGGCAGTATGGACTGGACCTACATGCCAGATGCTGCGGGCAGCACACCAGCCAATTACTCTTCACGTCCAGACTATCTTGCCCGTAACGCCGCATTCAACGGGGTCGCCTATAACCCGGCCGTTCGATATCTTCCGCCTGTAGCGGCAAACACTGATGGCACAAACAATCTCACAACCTATCCGAGCATGAATGGCATGACGGCTGCAGCGGGTGCAGATACCGGATTTGCCTTACCTAACTGGCGCGCTGTCAAAAATGACGGATTTGGTGTTCAATCCACGAGCACTTCCAACCTTGTGGACAATGCCTACTACTACACGACGATACCCGGCGAATACTGCACGACCCCGAGCCTCCGTTCCTGTACATCCACATCGTCCGCTACTGGCTCATACACATACCCGTCGAGCATGAGATGGTGTACAAGCGGGGCACTGACAACCTGTAAAGCCACTTATGACTCGGATGCAGGATACACCTACCCTCGTATGCCTGCCCCACGGATTGCGACCATCGCTATTAGCGGCTCCAACTCAACTTCACTATCGAGCATTACAGTCGACGGTTACCAAATTCTCTCGGGGACGACTACCGGTAGCACAGATCCGGCCACAGTCGCCAGCAGAATTGCTTCAGCCATCAACAGCTGTTCCAAGGCTATTTCCGGGTCATGCACCATTGCCGGCTATGTCGCTTACACTACGGGAGGCGGCACGACGGTGACTATTCTGGCTCCTGGCAACACGAACAGCACCCCCAGCATCACCAAAACCGGTTCGATGACGCTAACCGTCTCCTCGTTTGATCGGAGTTCCAACCCAATCGATCCATTTTGGGATGGTTGGTCTACGCGTGCTTCAGCTGTTCCCGGCGAGAACTATCGCGTTGTGATCAGTTCCTCCTATTCGAACAGCTACTCCTACCCAGGAACTACAGCCAAGGCCGCTGGTCGCACCGATTGTGCAGGAACCACCTGTACGTATGCGGAGGAAATGACTAACTACGCCAACTGGTGGGCTTACTATCGCACGCGCATGCAGATGATGAAGACCTCAGTCAGTCGCGCATTTTCTGGAATCGACACCACTGCCAACATTGCAGCCGGCGTTTCCAGGTTCCGCGTCGGCTATATGTCAATCAACAACAATACGGGTAGTGATTTCGTCAACCTAGATGAATTCAAAGGCACTCACCGCTACAACTGGTTCCAGAAGCTGTTTGCGGCCAACCCCGACAACAGTACGCCCTTGCGAGCAGCTCTATCGAAAGCCGGACGCCTGTATGCGGGAAAATATAATGGATCGACGTTGAACGGTGTGACCGTTGTTGATCCCATGCAATGGTCTTGTCAGCAGAACTATACCATTCTCTCGACCGATGGTTTCTGGAACAGCGGTGCCGGTTACAAGCTAGATGGCGCAACAGCAGTTGGCAACCAGGATGGTGCCTTGCCCGCTCCTTACAATGATGGAGGGGTAGCGGTAATTCAGGAACGAACAAGTTCGTTGCAAACCCGCACTGTCACCCAAAGCGCACAACTTGGTACTTTGCAGTCGCGTACAGCACAGTTACAGACAAGAACCTCTCGGCTTCAAGCTCGCACCAGCCAACTTCAGACACGCACAAGTTCTAACGGTGGATCGACCTGGACCGCTTGGTCAGACACCAACAGCTGCACGTTTGACACCTCCGGATCAAACCGTAGGGATTGCCAATATACTGCTTGGTCAGGCTGGTCGGATGTCAGTAGCTGTGACGCTGTAAGCCAGGACACCTCCGGATCCACGTGGGCCATCAACCCAGATGGTGTTGCTAGACAGTGTCAATATGACACCTGGTCTGCATGGAGTGGAACCAATGCATGTACTGCTCTTGGCAAAGACACGACAGATCCCTACACAATCGGTACTGCCCGGGAATGTCAAACTGTCGGCACCTCGGCATGGGCCAATGCTGCCAATTGTGCAATAACCGCCCCAGATGGCAGCGGGAATTTTACCGATTGCCAATACAGTTGGGCCGCCAGTGCAGCCACTCAAACCTGCAGCCCCGCATATGTAAGCGGGAACTACACCAACACCACGGTTTATAACAACTGCACCACAAGTGCAACGCCTTGGGTCAATGCTGCCGCCTGTACTGCAGAATCTACTTGGAGCGTCACTGGAACAAAGGCCGAATGTCAGTATTCGAGCTGGTCCTCTTGGGCAACCGTCGCCAGTTGCACCCCTGTTGCAAAATCCACGGATCCAAATTACACCGTCGCAACGGCAAAAGAGTGTCAAACTACATCAGTTTCCGGTGGTGTTAGCCACACCTTGGCTGATGTCGCAGCTTATTACTACAACACTGATCTGCGTAGCTCAACAGCTACAGGCGTGGACGCAACCGGTACCTGTACCGGCCCCATCATCCCTCCTTACACGACTGCCAACAACCTCTGCACCGACAATTATCAGCCGAATGGACGGGACACGGCCTCTTGGCAACATATGACCACCTTTACCCTCGGCCTCGGAGCTCAGGGAAAGATGCTTTTCTCCCCGACTTACTGGACTGACCAACCGGCCTCGCTGAGTGACTTCTATGCTGTCAAAACAGGAACATCAGCTGATCCAGCTAATGGCATCTGTTCCTGGCTTTCGTCCGGAAGCACCTGTGTTTGGCCCACTCCATCCTCAGACAACATCGCCAACATCGACGACCTATGGCATGCCGCTGTAAATGGTCGAGGTGACTATTTCAGCGCAACCGATCCTTCCTCGTTGAGTACCGGACTGAGTAACACGTTGGCAAAAATTGTTGACACACCACGGCCTGGTACCTCGGCTGCTGCCGCCAGCAGTAACCCGAACATCAGCGCAGGCGACAACTACGTCTTTAGTTCGTATTACAAGTCGGTGGACTGGTATGGTGACCTTTATCGACAAAGGTTTGATATCAACACGAAAGCACTTTCGCCCAATATCGACTGGTCTGCCAAAGCATTGCTCGACTGCGCGACAACCTCCTGGACTGCAAACAAGTCATATATCGCCGGTGCCGGCTATCGTAATGGAACCGCCTGTTATCTGGTCACGACTGATTATGTCTCGGGAACCACTTATGGCTCGACTGACACGAGCAACTCAGCAGTGGTTGCCGACACACCGAGTGCGTGTGGCGCAACCGCGTGGGCAGCAAATACAAACTACGCCGTCGGGGATATATATTCCAACGCAGGTAGTTGCTACTACGTGATTACTGCCTATAAGTCTGGCAGTGCTTTCGGAACCACGGATACGCAAAACACCAATGCCTCCTACGTTTCCGGCACACCTACGTCTCGCACGATCTACACTGCTGGTAGCAGCGGCTTGGTGAGTTTCCTCTGGAGCAATCTCTCCACTGCTCAACAGGCTTACTTCGGAACAACTGCCTTGACATACGTGGCAGGCCCCCCATCGACGGGTCTGTCGCAATTCTGTTCGAGCGGCGCCTCCTGTCTGAGTTCCACCGCAAAGAACAACACGACCGTTGCAACTGGCGGTGCCGCCGGTGAGGCTCTAATCAACTACCTCCGCGGCGACCGTACGAATGAAGGAACCTTCTATCGCGAACGGAAGCATGTTTTGGGCGATATCGTTTCGTCCGAAGCACGTTACGTGAAGGCACCACTCTTCAACTACACCGATGCAGGCTACAGTGCCTACAAAGCTAGCAAGGCCTCTCGTATGGGCGCTGTTTACGTAGCGGCAAACGATGGCATGTTGCATAGTTTCAATGCCGAAACAGGCAAAGAACTGTGGGCCTACATCCCCAGCATGGTCCTGCCTGAGTTATATCGTTTGGCTGACTTGAACTACAGCTCAAACCATCAGTATTTTGTTGATGGAACGCCAGAAACCGGTGATATCTGCCCCACAGCCCCGACAACCGCATGTACGGCTACTACTTGGAAGAGTATTTTGGTTGGTGGTCTAAATCGTGGCGGAAAAGGGTATTACGCTTTGGATATCACGGACCCGTCCAACCCCGCACTGCTATGGGAGTTCACTGACTCTACCCTCGGGTATACGTTTGGCAATCCTCGGATAACCAAGCTTAAGACTGGGCAATGGGTAGTTCTTTTGACCTCCGGTTACAACAATGCTGATGGCATCGGACGCCTCTATGTATTAGATGCTTATTCCGGTAGCTTAATCAGAACCATCAGCACCGGTGTAGGTTCCGCAGCCTCACCAAGTGGCCTGGCAAAGATCGCAGCTCACTCGACCACCTCGGATACCAACAACACCACCATTGGTGTTTATGGAGGCGATATTCTCGGAAATCTATGGCGCTTTGATATCAATGGAGACGTCGGAGCCACTGGTTACGATGCCCAGTTGCTTGTCTCTTTCAAGGATTCTTCCGGTGTTGCCCAGCCAATCACAGCTAAACCCGTCGTCACCACTATCAGTGGCTTCCCGATCGTATATGTAGGCACTGGAAAATACCTTGGCCTCAACGATATTACGGATACGCAATATCAGACGATGTATGCCGTGAAAGACAATTTGGGCTCGGTAACCTACGGTAACCCGCGAGTGACCACCAACAATTTTGTCCAACAAACTCTTACGGAGACAACCTGTACGGCCGTAGAAGGAAGCGCATGTACCTTGGGGGAAAAAATCAGGAAGATCAATTCGCCAGCATCAGTAAATTGGTCTGCACATAACGGGTGGTATGTAGACTTCCTGAGCGCCGGAGAACGAGCCAATACTGATCCGGCGTTGGCCTTGGGTAGCCTCGTGTTCACGACGAATACGCCGAACAATGCCAGTGCGCAGCCCTGTGGTGAGGATACAAGCGACTCCTCCGCCAGCTGGTTGTATTCGCTCAATTATCAAAATGGCGGCCCAGTCGAGGGCTCAAATGGTGTGGTTGCGAGCAGTTTAGGTAATGTCATCGCCACCCGACCAGTGCTTATTCGCCTTCCGGATGGCACCGTCCTGGCTTTGATCCGTACATCCGGAGGAAGTTCTTCGGGAGGCTCCGGAGGAAGTGGTGGAACCGGTACGTCCGGCTATTTCCCTGGAGGCAAAGAAGATGGCGTAACTCAGGTCAAGAAGCCGCCAGTCAACCCAAGTGGAGGAACGGCACGCCGAGTCTCTTGGAGAGAAATCACGACGAACTGAGGATCTCATACTCAAAAAAAAGCCAGTTCTGAGAACTGGCTTTTTGTTTATATTAAACGTACTAAAAATAACTTCGACTTAAGCTAACAAATCACGCGGCAATGGAAAAGAAACGCTTTCTTCAATTCCATTCAACTGCTTAACAACACCAGGAAGATAGCTCGTAATTTGCTCAACTACTCGCTCAACCAATATCTCCGGTGCCGATGCCCCAGCGGTTACCCCAATTTTGAGCTTTCCTTGAAGCCAGTCACTGCGTATTTCCTCTGGACCATCAACCAGATAAGCATCAATCCCCCTCGCCAGCGCAACTTCTTTCAGTCGCCGTGAATTAGAGCTGTTTGGACTGCCCACAACTATTACGAGATCACACTGATCTGCCAGACTGCGTACTGCATCCTGACGATTCTGAGTCGCATAACAAATGTCGTCTTTCTTGGGACCCTTTATTTCAGGAAAACGCTGTTTAAGAGATGATATGACCCTACTTGCATCATCTATAGAGAGGGTTGTCTGGGTGACAAAAGAAAGGCGCTCTCGATGAAGAACTTCCAGAGCTTTTACTTCGTCCGGTGACTCAACGAGATACATCCCCTCCGCGCTCTGCCCCATCGTCCCTTCAACCTCAGGATGGCCCTTGTGGCCGATCATGACGACTTCGCGGCCTTCCTTGCGCATCTTGCCCACTTCTACGTGGACCTTGGTCACCAGCGGACAGGTTGCGTCGAAGACTTTGAGCCCACGGGCTTCGGCATCGGCGCGGACAGCCTTGGAAACACCGTGGGCACTGAAGATGACCGTAGCGCCGGCCGGCACTTCGTCCAGCTCCTCGACAAAAACCGCTCCCTTGGCACGCAAGTCATCGCAGACGAACTTGTTGTGCACGACCTCGTGGCGCACATAGATCGGAGCACCGAATTTCTCCAGGGCGCGTTCGACGATGGCGATGGCGCGCTCGACGCCGGCGCAGAAGCCGCGGGGGTTGGCGAGGAGGATTTCCATTACATGATTCCGATGATTTCCACTTCGAACCGGATGGTTTTGCCGGCGAGCGGATGGTTGAAGTCGAAGAGTCCCGATGCAGCATCCAACTCGCGCAGGAAGCCAGCAAAGGTCGCACCGTTGGGTGCGGTGAATTCGACGACGGAATTTTCCTTGAGTTCCATGCCTGCCGGCAGTGCATCGCGTGCAATGCGCTCGACCAGGCGGTCGTTGTGCACGCCGAAAGCCTGTTCCGGTTCCAGTTCGAAGACGAAGCGCTCCTTGGCCGGCAAGCCAATCAGAACCGATTCAAGATTTTCCGACAGCTGACCGCTGCCCATTTGCAAGGTGGCCGGGCTCATGTCGAAGGTCGACAGGAACTCCTCGCCATCGAGCGTCGTGATGCGGTAATGCAGGGTCAAATAGCTGTCGGAACGAACGGTTGCGCTCATGGGGTTTCCTTTTTGTTGACTGCTGCGGTGTACTGCCCAAAAACGAGCAAAACCGCGCCGACCGTGATGGCCGAGTCGGCAATATTGAAGGCCGGCCAGTAGTAGCCTGCGGCATGCCATTGAATGAAATCGACCACCGCGCCGAAACGAACGCGGTCAATGACATTCCCTAGCGCGCCGCCCATGACCAGACTCATGGCCAGCGCAATCATCTTCTCACCGGGATGCTTTTTGAGTTCAACGGCAATCCAGCCGGAAACGGCCAATGCCAGCACGGTGAAGAACCAGCGCTGCCAGCCCGGCTGATCCGCCAGGAAGCTGAACGCCGCACCGGGGTTGAAGGTCAGCACCCAGTTCCAGAACGGCGCAAAGTAGATCGTTTCGCCGAAGGCCAAGCTGCTCAGCACCAGCCATTTGCTGAGCTGGTCGAGCACGACGACCAACCCAGCCAGCCCATACCAATGCGCCGCCTTAGGCACAGGTGCGCGCCTCGCCTTCGCCATGCAGATTGCTGATGCAACGGCCGCACAGGCCCGGATGCTCGGCATTGGCGCCGACATCCTCGCGCACGTGCCAGCAGCGCTCGCACTTGGCGTGCTCCAGCGGCGTAGCGGTTACGGCCTCGGCATCATCCTTGACGACTGCGGTGGACGAGCAAATGAAGATGAATTTCAGATCGTCGCCGAGCGAGGTCAGCGCATCGAACTTGTCGCCTGCGCAACGGATCTCGACCGCTGCTTGCAGCGCAGCGCCAATCTTGCCGGCTTCACGTTGCGCTTCGAGCGCCTTGGTCACGTCGTAGCGCACTTCGCGGATGATCGCCCACTTGGCCAGCAGTTCGCCCTCACCATCCTGCTGCGGCAGTTCGTGCCACAGCTGGAACATGATCGAATCGTCTTCCTTACCGGTCAGCACGGCCCACACTTCTTCCGCCGTAAAGGAAGTGATCGGCGCGAGCAGGCGAACGAAAGCCTGCGTGATGTGCCACAGCGCCGATTGCGCCGAGCGACGTGCCTTCGACTTCGGCGCGGTGGTGTACAGGCGGTCCTTCAGGATATCGAGGTAGAAGCCACCGAGGTCTTCCGAGCAGAAGGTCTGCAGGGCCTGGACCACACGATGGAATTCGTACTTGTCGAAATCGGCCAGACAGCCCGCTTGCAACTCGCGGGTCAGCGCCATTGCGTAACGGTCGATTTCCAGCCATTCGCCGACCGGCAGCATGTCAGCTTGCGCATCGAAATCGGACACGTTGGCCAGCAGGAAGCGCAAGGTGTTGCGGATGCGGCGATAGCCTTCGACGACGCGCTTGAGGATTTCGTCCGAAATGGTCAGTTCACCGGAGTAGTCGGTGGAAGCGACCCACAGGCGCAGGATGTCGGCGCCCATCTTATCGGACACCTGCTGCGGCGCGATGACGTTGCCCTTTGACTTGGACATTTTGTGGCCCTTGCCGTCGACGACGAAGCCGTGCGTCAGCAGCGCCTTGTACGGCGCGCGGCCATCAATGGCAGCACCGGTCAAAAGCGAGGAATGGAACCAGCCGCGATGCTGGTCCGAACCTTCTAGATAAAGGTCGGCCGGCCAAGCCAGTTGCTCACCATGCGAACCGCGCATGACACTCATGTGAGTCGTGCCGGAATCGAACCAGACGTCGAGAATATCGGTGGTCTTGACGTAGTCGGCGGCCTCGACGCCAAGCAGTTCCGCTGCATCCAGCTGCGTCCAGGCTTCGATACCGCCCTGCTCCACACGCTGGGCGACGGTTTCCATCAACTCCAGGGTATTCGGATGCAGTTCGCCGGTCGCCTTGTGAGTGAAGAAGGGCAACGGCACGCCCCAGTTACGCTGGCGCGAGATGCACCAGTCGGGACGATTGGCGATCATCGCATGCAAGCGGTTCTTGCCCCAGGCCGGATAGAAGGTCGTATCTTCGACGCCCTTGAGTGCCGCTTCGCGCAGCGTGTGGCCGGCAGGCTCGGTGGCGGCGATACCCTGGCTATCGACATCCGGTGCATCCATGCGCACAAACCACTGGCTGGTGGCACGGTAGATCAACGGCGTCTTGTGTCGCCAACAGTGCATGTAACTGTGCTCGATATTGGCATGCTTGAGCAGCGCGCCAACTTCAGCCAGCTTCTCGACCACAGCAGGATTGGCCTTCCAGACGTTCATGCCGCCAAAGAAGGGAAGATCCGCCGCATAAGTGCCGTCACCCTGCACCGGCGTCAGGATGTCCTCGTTGTGCATGCCGTAGTTCTTGCACGACTGGAAGTCTTCCAGACCGTAGGCGGGCGCCGAGTGGACGATGCCGGTACCGGCATCCAGCGTCACGTAATCGCCGAGGAAAACCGGCGACAGGCGGTCATAGAGCGGATGACGGAAAGCGATGCGCTCGAGCGCCGCGCCCTTGCAGGTGGCGACGATGGTCCCCGTCAGACCGTAGCGGGCGAGGCAGGCCTCCTGCAAATCGGCAGCCAGGATCAGGCAACCCTTCTCGGTTTGCACGAGGCTGTAGGTGATCTCCGGATGCGCATTGAGCGCCTGGTTGCCGGGAATGGTCCAGGGTGTCGTCGTCCAGATCACGGCATACGCTTCTCCGGCCGGCAAGGCACTGAGGCCGAAAGCGGCAGCCAGTTTGTCGCGCTCGGCCACGGCAAAAGCAACATCGATGGCTGGGGACTTCTTGTCCTGGTATTCGACTTCGGCTTCCGCCAGCGCCGAACCGCAATCGAAACACCAGTTCACCGGCTTCAAGCCACGATAGACGAAACCGCGCTTGATCATCGCCGCTAAGGCGCGAATTTCGTCAGCCTCGGTTTTGAAGTTCATCGTCTTGTAGGGGTTATCCCACTCGCCGAGTACACCAAGACGGATGAAATCCTTCTTTTGCCGCTCGATCTGCTCGCCCGCATAGGCACGCGCCAGCTTCTGCACTTCCTCGCGCGAGATATTCTTGCCATGCGTCTTTTCGATCTGGATTTCGATCGGCATGCCATGGCAATCCCAGCCCGGCACATAGGGCGCATCGAAACCGGCCAACGTCTTCGAACGGACGATGATGTCCTTCAGGATCTTGTTGACCGCATGGCCGATGTGGATGTCGCCGTTGGCGTAGGGCGGACCATCATGCAGCACGAAGCGCGGACGACCGGCGCTGATCTCGCGAATGCGCTGGTACAGCTTCTTCTGTTGCCACTGGCTCACCCACTGCGGCTCGCGCTTGGGCAAATCGCCGCGCATCGGGAAAGGCGTATCGGGAAGGTTCAGCGTCTCTTTGTAGTCAGCCATTTTGATTGCTCACCGCTTGAAAAAAGCCCGCGCCGCCGCGGCATCCGCCGCGATCTGCGCCTTGAGGGCATCGAAATTGGGAAAACGTTGTTCGTCGCGCAATTTGTGCACGAAGCGGACGGAAATATGGGCACCGTAGATGTTGCGGTCGAAGTCGAACAGATGCACTTCGAGCAAGGGCCGCGTGCCTCCTACGGTAGGCCGGACGCCGAGGTTGGCCACGCCGGGCAAGGGTTTGTCGCCCAGCCCGCTGACCTCGACCGCGAACACGCCGGTCATCGGTAGCGGATTGTGCTTGATGCGCAGGTTGGCCGTGGCGAAGCCGATCTGACGACCCAGCTTCTGACCATGCACGACCTGGCCGTCGATGATGTACGGCCGGCCAAGCAGGCGTGCCGCATGCTCCATATCGCCTTCGGCCAGCGCTTTGCGCACGCCGGAACTTGACACCCGCTCACCCTCGGCAATGACGCTACCCATGCTGTCGACCGTAAAGCCGAGGCGCTCGCCGGCCGCCTGCAACAGGGTGAAATCACCTGCCCGTCCCCGGCCAAAACGAAAATCGTCGCCGACGATGACGTGCCTGACCTTCAAGGCACCGACCAACACCTGCTCGATGAAGGCATCAGCAGATAAGGCCGCGAAAGCAGCGTTGAACGGGCAGACCATCAGTTGCGTCACGCCCTGCTCCGCCAGCAACTCGATCTTTTCCCGAAAGGTACTGAGACGCGCTGGCGCCGACGCCGGCGCAAAGAATTCACGCGGATGCGGCTCGAAGGTCAGCACCGTCGGCACAGCGCCAAGGCGCTGCGCTGCTTGGCCCAGGCGACGCAGCAAGGCGACGTGTCCGAGGTGAACGCCGTCGAAATTGCCAATGGCAAGGGCAACAGGTTCTGGAACGGGACGCGAATGGCCGCGAAATACGCGCATGTCGGGATGGTCGAAAAAAACATTGAATTATAACGACCTAATCCCGCAACAGGGCAGTTAAACACCGCCTGGCAAGCTAAAAGAACGGGGCAAATCTATTTCTTTCGTTATAATAAAACAACAAAAATATCAGCCCAGTTCCAAGCATCGTAATGCTCTCGTTGATTCATCACATTATCGATATTTCGGTACGTCGCGACCGAAGCGAAATCAACGCAGCGATGCTAGAAGCAATATCCGACCTGTTCGCCCCCCGCCAGGTAAAAATTTACCGCTGTTACGGCAGCAAGAGGCAAACCGTAGTGTTCTGTTGTGCCAGCGAAAGCTCGGGGAGTCGCTTCAACCGGAATGCCTATCTTCCCGATCGCGCCTTTTGCTTCCCGCTTGAGCAAGACGCTTTACTCAGCAAATGCATCCGGGAAAGATCTACCGTCATGGACTTCCTGGACGACCATTCGCACCGCATCGTCTTCCCGGTCAACACCCAAGATAACCCGCACTACCTGATCGACCTGATTCTCAGTGACAGTTTTTCTGCCGATCAACGAACGGCGCTCATGGGGCTGATCGACTACTTCGGCAATCATATCGGACTGCTCGACTATGGTGAGACCGATACACTAACCGGCCTCGCCAACCGCAAGACCTTCGAGAAGCATCTTTTCGAGCTGTTAGGCCAAGCCTCGAAGGATAGTCACTACGGGCAGGGTAAACAGCACAACAGACGACGTGGCACAACCAGTGGCAACCACTGGATTGCCGTTTGCGATATCGATCATTTCAAGCGCATCAACGACGATCATGGCCACCTGATCGGAGACGAAGTCCTGATCATGCTAGCGCAAACGATGCGTGACGCATTCCGCTTCGACGATCAGCTATTCCGCTTCGGCGGTGAGGAATTCGTGGCATTGTTACAACCGGCCGACCAAGCAAGCGCGCTCGGAGTACTGGATCGCTTCCGCCGCACAGTCGAAGAACAGGTATTCAGTCGCGTCGGACACGTCACGCTCAGCATCGGCTTCAGCCACCTTCTCCCCAACGACACGCCGACCGATGCTATTGATCGGGCGGACGAAGCGCTTTACCACGTCAAACGCCATGGGCGAAACCAGGTCGCCTGCCACGAAATGCTCGTGGAAGATGGCGCCATCGCCGCCAAGGAAGTCCCTCGCGGCGAAGTCGAGTTGTTTTAGCCGAGTAGTGCCAGCTTGGCCTTCGGCCCCGGCGGATGCTTGATGAAATACTGCCGAATGCCTCGTACGATGGCCTCGGCCAATTTTTCCTGATAGGCATCGTCGTTAAGGCGGCGCTCTTCTTCCGGATTGGAAATGAAGGCCGTTTCGATCAGGGCAGATGGAATATCCGGCGCCTTCAACACTGCAAATCCCGCCTGCTCCACGCTGGCCTTGTGCAGCGTATTGATGTTGCCCAACTCGCCGAGCAGGTATTTGCCAAGCTTCAGGCTATCGTTGATCGTAGCCGTTTGCGACAGGTCGAGCAGCGTACGCGCCAGGAAAGGATCCTTGGCACTGACATTGACGCCACCAATCAGATCCGCCTCGTTTTCCTTTTGCGCCAGCAAGCGAGCTTGGGCACTTGACGCACCGCGCTCGGAAAGCACGAAGACGGACGAACCGCGCGCATCCGGCTTGATCCAGGCGTCGGCATGGATGGACAGGAACAGGTCAGCCTGCACTCGCCTCGCCTTCTGCACGCGCATGTGTAGCGGCACAAAAAAGTCCGAATCACGCGTCAGCACGGCACGCATGTTCGGCTCGGCATCGATGCGCGCCTTCAGGCGACGTGCAACCTCGAGCGTGACGTTCTTTTCGAATGTCCCGGATTTACCGACCGCACCGGGATCTTCACCACCATGACCGGGGTCGAGGGTAATGGTTACCAGGCGATCGACGATGGGCTTGCCGGACTTCTTGGTTGTATGCACTTCAGGTGCCTCCGGCACCTTTTTGGCCTGAAGCTCATCCGCTTTCTTGTCCGCAACCTGCAAGTCCGCTTCCGGCTTTAACGGCTCGACTGCATCTTTGCGACCTTCAAGCAAAGCCATCAATGGATCGGGCGGATTGACCGGGTAAACGTCGAGCACCAGGCGATGCCCGTACTCGCCCACCGGTTTGACTTCGAATACCTGCGGTGCAACCTTGGTCTTCAATTCCATGACCAAGCGTACAACGCCAGGTTTGAAGCGGCCGGCGCGCAGCAGCTTGATGTAGGGGTCATCCCCACCGACCTTGCGGGCCAGGCTATCAAGCACGCTGTTGAATTCGACGCCTTCGATATCCACAACCAGACGGTCCGGGTTCTCAACCGTGAAGTGCGTGTATTTGAGCGGCGCGTCGTGTTCGAGAGTGACGCGCGTGTAATCGGCAGCCGGCCAGATGCGCACTGCCAGGATAGACGGCAGCTTCGCCGCTGCACCGGCCAGCGGCGAGACGGAGAGGATCAGCGAGGCGCCGGCGTAGCGGAGGAGTTGGCGACGCCCATGGCTGGGATGAGCGCGCTTAGACATGCTTCCCCTTTCGGTGAATCTGCCAAGGCCTCGACGACACGCCCGACACCTGCATGATGAAGGCGCAGCCGCAAGTCTGCCGGCGGAACGCAGCCTTCAGCGCGTTCCGGCCATTCAACCAGACAGATCGCAGTGTCATTGAAATATTCGCCCAGGCCCGCATCGAGAAACTCCTCAGGTGACTCGAAACGATAAAAATCAAAGTGATATAAGTATAAGCTCGAAAATACGTAAACTTCAACCAGTGAATAAGTCGGGCTTTTGACCGGCCCGGTATGGCCCAGGGCTCGAATCAACGCTCGCGCCAATGTCGTCTTGCCAGCCCCCAGGTCGCCATCGAGGTAAATCACCAGCCCCGGCTGCAGGATCGGCGCCAGCGCTTCGCCCAGGCGCTGTGTTGCGGCTTCGTCAGGCAACTGGAAAACGGCGGTAACATCGGGGCTATGCACGATCAGGACTCCACGGTGGATTACGCGGCACTCAAGGAAAAAATCCGGGCCGCCGGAACAACGCTCGGCTTCGCGGCCGTCGGCGTGGCACGGGCCGACCCCGGCGTCGCGGCGGAACGCCTGCGCACCTGGCTGGCGGCCGGGCGGCACGGCAGCATGGATTATATGGCGCGCCATGCCGACTTGCGCGCTTCGCCGCAAACGCTACACCCTGGTACGCTGACTGTGATCAGTGCTGCGGTGGACTACCTCCCACACGAAAAAACCACCGACGACACCGCCGTCGCCGCCATCTCCCGTTACGCCCAAGGCCGCGACTACCACAAGGTCGTGCGCAACCGGCTGCAGAAACTGGCCGAGGCCATCGCTGCCGAAATCGGCCCTTTCGGCTACCGCGTCTTTTCCGACTCAGCGCCGGTGATGGAGGTCGAATTTGCCCGTCAGGCCGGCATCGGCTGGCGCGGCAAGCACACCCTGCTCCTGTCGCAGCAAGGATCGTGGCGTTTCCTCGGCGACATCTACACCGACCTGCCGCTCCCGCCCGACACGCCGATCGCCGAGCACTGCGGCACCTGCCACGCCTGCCTCGATGCCTGCCCGACCGGCGCCATCGTCGCCCCCTACGAAGTCGATGCCCGGCGCTGCATTTCCTACCTGACCATTGAACTGGATGGGCCGATCCCCGAGGAATTCCGCCCGCTCATCGGCAACCGCATCTACGGTTGCGACGATTGCCAGCTGTGCTGCCCGTGGAACCGCTTCGCGCGGCTCGGCGATCCGGAATTCCAGCCGCGTCATGGACTGGACGAGGCAACGCTGATCGAACTTTTCGCCTGGAGCGAAACGGAATTCAACGAGCGCCTGGCCGGCAACCCGATTCGCCGCATCGGCCACGAACGCTGGCTGCGCAATATCGCGGTGGCACTGGGTAATGCGCCCGCCACACAGGAAACACTGGCAGCCCTGTACGCCCGCCGCGAGCATCCTTCTGCGCTGGTGCGCGAACACATCGAGTGGGCAATCGCCCGCCTGATGGCGGGCGGTGGCGTTACCAGCTCGGCCCCTGCACTCCCGGCATGAAGCGGATGGGCGCCACCTCGGCCTTGTCGAGCGCCAGTTTACGGTTGATGCGAGCAGCCACTTCGTTGCGCTTGGGCACCGGCAGGTCGAACATCTCGTCCAATAACTGACGGAAGTTGGTCAGCCAGACCTGGGTCAGTTCCATCAGGGCGGCGTAAAACGCGGTGTCGCACTGCATGACGACACGCGAGGCGAAATCCGGGAACCAGTAGCCAAGATGCTCGTCGATGAAATTTGCCATTTTCGGGGCGTGCACCGCAGCATTGGCCATCAGGTGGCGCAGATACTGCAATTGCAACACCACATGGTCGTCGAAACGACTGCGCCAGTCGGCCACCTGCAAACCGGACTCGGCATACAGTTCGCGCAGTTCGAACATCGGCGGTGCGCAGGCCAGGTGATCGTCCGAGAGCCACACCGACTCATAGGGCGAAGCACTGTAGGCATTGGTCAGGTAGATGGCCGCGTAATCGGCCGCCAACAGATCGAGGGTGACGCCGGCGTTGAGTGCGGCGGCCATATTCGCGTAGGCCAGCTCCCCAAGTTCATCGACCGGCGGCAAGGCCAGCCCGATCGGGAAAGCGGCTTCCTGCAAGGCATGCCAGCTCGCCTCGTCGACTTCACGGTCATGCAAACGGATCAGCTGGTCGAGATCGTCGGCCAGTGCGACAAACAGTTCACTCTGCATCGATCTTGCCCTTGCTGTGCGGCACGAAGCCGATGGACGGCTTGGTCAGTGCCGGATTGGCCATGTTCTTCACCTGCTTGACCACCTGATCGTGCGGCCCGATGGCCGTCGTCTTCAGCTTGCCGCTCCAGATATCCTCGACCGGCCCGATGTCGAGCACGCGCATCATGCAGGCCATCACGCAATAGGGCTTGCGACCAGCCTCCAGTTCGTCGATGCACATGTTGCACTTCTTGATCACCAGTTCCTGCGGGTCCCATTGCGGCGCACCGTAGGGGCAGGCGGCTTCGCACTTGCGGCAGCCGATGCACAGCGTCGAGTCGATATCGACCACGCCGTTGTCTGCCCGCTTCCAGATCGCGCCGGTCGGGCAGGTCGGCAGGCAGGCCGGTTCGGCGCAGTGGTTGCACGCCATGTTGACCTTGTAGGCATGCACGTCCGGGAAAGTACCGCCCTCGACGTACATGACGCGGCGGAAACGCGGCCCCGGCGGCAGGCCGTTCTTGTCCTTGCAGGCTATTTCGCAGGCGCGGCAGCCGATGCAGTCCACGTTGTTGTGGATGAAGCCGAGCTGTACCGCCGGCTTGACCGGCTCGTAGGTCTGCGCGACCTTGCGCTCGATGGCGGACTTCAGTTCGGCCTTGTCGATTTTCTTGACCATTACTTGTCCCTCCGGAAGACCATGGAGCGTGACGTTGCCTGCGTATCCCAGCCGGGATGATGGTCGAGGCTGGTTTTCCTGAAATCGACCAGTATGGTGTTGTAGGCGAAGGCGCCGGCCGGGCTGGGCTGATCGAGGGTCAGGAAGTCCGGATTGCCGGCGCGGTCGGTGCCGTCCTTGGCCAGATCCATCCATGCCCCTTCATACAGCACGACGACGCCCGGCATACAGCGCTCGGTCACATAGACCGGCACCACCACCTTGCCGCGCTCGTTCCACACCTCGACGATGTCGCCGGTGACGATGCCGCGCGCCTTGGCGTCGCGGGCGCTGATGGTGATTTCCTGCTGGTAGGTCTCGCGCAGCCACGGGATGTTGTGGAAGATCGAGTGGGTGCGCCAGCGCGGATGCGGCGTGATCATGTGGAAGGGGAATTTCTGCGCCTTCGGATGATTCAGCGACTCGAAGGGCTCGACCCACTTCGGAATGTAGGGAATCTCGTAGCCGTACTGGGTCTTGGTCCAGTCCTTCACGCTGGCCAGATAGCCGGACAGGATTTCGATCTTGCCCGACTGCGTCTCGAACGGGATGCCCTTCTCGATCTGGTCCTGGAAGGCGATGTGCGGCCGGTCCAGCTTGAACTTGTAAACCCCGTGCTTCTTGAAGTCTACCCAGCTCATGGTGACGCCCTGATGCGCCTGTACCTTGTTCTTCCACCAATCGACCAGATAGGCCTCGTCGGTCGCATCGTTGTCATGGAAGTAATCGCGCTGCGACTTCGGGTTGTAGCGACGACCGAAATCCTTGACGCTCGGGTCCAGCTTCTCCAGCCGGTAGGCCAGTTCGGTAAACACCTGGAAGTCTGTCTTCGCCTCGCCCAGCGGCTCGATGACCTTGGGCCGATGGATGTAGTAATGCCCCTTGTACCAGGGCAAGGCCACGTCATGCCGCTCGAAGTGGGTAGCGATCGGGAACAGCACGTCGGCCCACAGGCCGGACGGTGTGATGGTCGAGTCCATGCAGACGACCAGTTCCAGCTTCTTGATCGCGGCGATTTCCTTGTTGATGTTGGTCAGCTGGTTGAACCAGTCCGAGCCGTGCCAGAAGATGGCCTTGATGTTCGGAATCTTGCCGTCCAGCTCGTCCTGGCGCGGCCAGCAGCCGACCTCTTCGCGCTTGACGTTAGGGTAGTTGAGCACGCAGTGTGCCCAGCGGTCCGACTTGATCGAGGCATACCAGACGTTGGCGTACTGGTCGTAGGGATAGGCCACCGATTCGGCATGCCAGCCCTTGCCCACACCTTCGGCACAACCGCCTAGCACGCCAATGTTGCCGGTCATTGCCTGCAACGCTGCGGCCATGCGGTTGTACTGTTCGCCATAGCTGGCGCGTCCTGGAGCCCAGCTCGCCTTGAGCGCGGCGGGCTTGGTCTTGGCATACATCTCGGCGAGTTTTTTGATGTCGGCGGCCGGTACACCGCAGATCTTCTCGGCCCATTCGGGCGTCTTCGGCGTGTTGTCGTACTTGCCGAGGATGTAGTCCTTGAAGTTTTCCTTGTCCTTGAACTGGCTGGGCATCGTGCCGGCATCCATGCCCTGGACGAATTTGTCGATGAACTTCTGGTCCTGCCAGTTATTGACGAAGATGTGGTGCGCCATGCCGGCCATCATCGCGGCATCGGTGTTCGGCTTGATCGGAATCCACCAGGCGTCGTAGCTGGCCGCCGAGTCGGTGTATTGGGGATCGATCACGACGAACTTGCAGCCGCGCTGCTTGGCCAGCCGCATGTAGTAGAAGGTGTTGCCGCCGTGGAAGGTATAGGCCGGGTTCCAGCCCCACATGATGATCAGCTTGGAATGGGCGAAGGTGTCGTCCTCGTTGCCATCCTGGATGGTGCCGAAGGTCATGCGCGAGCTGAAGGTCGTGCCCTGGTAGCTCGGCACCGACCACGAATTGGTACGGCAGCCGAACATGCCGAGGAAGCGGGCGAGCAAGCCTTCGATCTGGTCGGATTTGTGCAGCACGCCGTAGGAAGTCCCGGCATAGGCCTGGTCGAGAATCGCCGTCGGGCCGTACTTCTGTTTCAGTTCGACCATCTTCTTGGCGACGTAATCGAGCGCTTCGTCCCAGGACACGCGCTTGAACTTGCCCTCGCCGCGCTCGCCCACCCGCATCATCGGGTAGAGCAGGCGCTCAGGCGAATACAGGCGCGAACGGTAGGAGCGGCCGCGCAGGCAGGCGCGCAATTGCGGCATCTGCTCGGTATCGAGGCCGAACTTGCCGCCTTCCTGGTAGCGCCCGTCGTCGGTCGACAGACGGACGATGACATCGCCCTTCTTGTGCGCGACCAGCATGTGGCGCGATCCGCAGTTGTGGTCGCAGGAGGTGACGACGGTCGTCAGTTGGTCGTCCTTCGGATACGGCTCGTAGGCGAAGGCCTGGGCTTGCTGTTCGCCCGTGCCCAGTTCGACCAGCCCGGAGGTGGTGGCGACCGCAGCACCGGCACCGACGGTCTTCAGGAAGTTGCGCCGATTCGGGTTGAGCAGATCGAGCCAGTTACGTTTCTTGTCCATGGTCGGTCCTTGTTATTTCTTGTTGGCTGACGGCGGCAGCTGGAAGCGCGCCTCGGATACAGTCGGGCGGCCCTTGGCCCAGTCCGGCACGTCCGGACTCATGCCTTCCCAGGCGTGGCGCGGGTAGGGATAGCTGATGCGGTACCAGGAACGACCGCCATGGCAGCCGTAGCAGACATCGGCGTTCTTCTGGCCGGCTGCTTCGATGGCCTCGGCCTTCAGATAGGTCACCTGATGGCGGTTGGTGCGGATCGCCGCATGGCAGGTCAGGCAGGAGTTGCCGAACATTTCCTTGCTCTCATGCCAGGGCGACGGCAGTCCCATGACCTGAATGTTCATCTGGCCGTGACATTTGAGACAGGTGGTCTCGACATTGACCTGCTTGCGCAAGGTGAAATCCTTCGTCGACTGCGGTGCCGAGGTCGCCGAAGAACCCGGTGCTTCCTCGCGCGGATCGCTGCCCTGGTGGCAGGTCGTGCAGTTCAGGTTCATCAGTTCCTTGGCCAACGGCGTGCTCAGATGACGGCGATGGAAGGTGTCCTGTTCGCCCTGATAGGTGCTCATGCGCTGATACCAGGCCTTGCTGGTCGCTGCATTGACGCCGGCTGGCGAAGTTTCGCGCACTTTGTCTTCCAGCACCTCGCGGTGGCAGGCCAGACATTGGGCGTCGGTCGCCGACTCGATGGCCGGCTTGAAATGGATGGGGTCGTAGGTGGCACGTAGATGGTCGTTGGCTGCACCGCCGGCCGGCAGGGCCGCGGAATGCGCCGGATTGGCGACCTGTTGCCGCAGGTTCCAGCCGAGCAATGCGCCGGCGAGCGAGACGCCGGCCACGAGCGCCAGGATGACGATGCCGGTTTTCGGGCTTTCCATGCTCAATCTCTCTTGTTTTCGGTTTTATGCAGGCCACGGATATCGTAGCGACCGGGCATGTTCGCCCGGCTGAACGGGGTGTACCAGGCGCCCTGATCCTTCAGGAAACCGACACCGCTTTGCGGCTCGCCGACACCGCGCAAGGCCTTGGCCTTCCACGCCTCGCTCTGTTCGAAACTGACGATGACGGGCGCCCCCGCCGGACGTTCGAAGGGGCGCAAGCCGGCCACGAAGCCCTCGTTACCCCATGCTGCGGTGCACGTGGCAAAAAGGGCAAAAACCAGAGAGCCCTGCACGCGATTCATTTTCTTGTTTTTCATGGCACGCCTTCCAAAAAAATGGGGCAAGACGAAATCTTGCCCCATTTCGCGGGCAAGTGGATTACTTCTTCTTGCCTTCCATACCGGACATGCCACCCATGCCCGACATACCCTTTTGGCCTTCCATGCCGGACATACCGGACATGCCCTTCTGGCCTTCCATACCCGACATGCCGCTCATGCCCTTCTGACCTTCCATGCCGGACATGCCCGACATACCGGACATACCTTCCTGCTTCTGGGTCTTCTTGGCCTTCTTGCCTTCCATGCCGGACATGCCTTCCATACCGGACATACCACCCATGCCCGACATACCGGACATGCCCTTCTGGCCTTCCATACCCGACATGCCGGACATCCCCTTCTGTTCGGCAATGGCGGAGGTGGCAGCAGCCAGGGAAACGATAACAACAGCAGCAATAGTCGACAGCTTCTTCATATATATCCTCTCGAGTTTTCTAGTCTGCGCCTCCACCATTGGGGCAGAAACGGCCTCGGCACCCGCCGAGACGCTCTTTATGAGCACTTCGCGTGCCACCCCGTGATACACGCATAACCAATTGATTTATATTGGAAATATAAAATCGAGAAAATCCAACCCCATGACCAGCCTGCCAAAATGGCAGCCAGAATCGGTGGCAAAATGCTAAGTGCTTGATTCGGTTTAAGTTGGCACCCTGCCAAATTGACAGGGCCTTCCACGCCAGCGCACCAACACCCTGCCGGATTGGCAGAAATCAGTCGCCCAGTTCGTATTGCTTGATCAGGCGATAGATGTTGCGTTCGCTGATGCCGAGCACCGCCGCCACCTTGGCCCGGTTGCCGTCATGCCGCGCCAGGCTCTGGCGCAGGCATTCGCGCTCCACATCTTCGAGACGCGGCTCGTGATCGAAGGCGAAGACCACCGCATCCTCCCGGCGCGAAGCGAGGGCGCCGAAGTGTTCTGGGCGGATACGCTCTTCCCGTCCGGCCAGGATGGCGGCGCGTTCGATCAGGTTGCGCAGTTCGCGCACATTGCCCGGCCAATCGTAGGCCAGCAGCAGCTTGCGCGCCTCCGGCACCAGCTTGCGCTCGATACCGCGCGAGAAGCGCTGGAGAAAATGCTCCGCCAGTAGGGGAATATCCTCGCGCCGCTCGCGCAGCGGCGGCACCTTGATGACGAAGCTGGCCAGCCGGAAATACAGGTCGCTGCGGAAACCGCCGTTCTGGCTGACTTCCGCCAGATCGCGATTGGTCGCCACGACAAAGCGCACGTCCGACTTCAGCGTCTTTGCCCCACCGACGCGCCGGAAGGTGCCGGTTTCCAGCACGCGCAGCAGCTTGGCCTGGTTGGCCGGTGTCGTTTCGCCGATTTCGTCGAGGAAAAGCGTGCTGCCCGCCGCTTCCTCAATCAGGCCTTTCTTCTGCCGATCGGCACCGGTGAAGGCACCACGCTCATGGCCAAACAATTCCGATTCGAACAGGGTTTCCTGCAGCGTGCCGCCGTCGATGGTCAGCATTTCACGCTCGTGGCGCAGGCTGCCCTGGTGGATGGCCTGGGCCACCATCTCCTTGCCGGTCCCGGATTCGCCCTGGATCAGCACCGTCGCATCGGTCGGCGCCACGGCATCGATCAAGCTCCTGAGCTCGTCCATCGCCTTCGATTCGCCGATCAGCGGTCCCGGCCGGCGCGATGCCATCTGCCGTTGGTAAAAGGCATTGCGCTGGCGCAACTCGGCGTTTTCCAGTTCGCGCCGGATGGTGATCTCCAGCTCGTCGAGGCTGACCGGCTTGGTCAGGTATTCGGCGGCACCGGCCTGGATCAGGCTGACCGCATTGCGGATCGAACCGTAGCCGGTGAGCACGATGACCGGAAACTGCCCGGCCAGCGTTTCGACCAACTGAGGAGTATCGGCATCGGGCAGGCGCAGGTCGAGAAAGACGAGGTCCGGTTCGCGCTCGGCCAGGATGGCCGAAGCCTCAGACCAACTGTGCGCACCCAGCACTTCGAAGCCCATGTCGCCGATCTGCTCGACGAGCAGCCGGTTGAACACCTGGTCGTCATCGACGACGAGTATCAGTTTCTTCATGACCTTATTCGCTCACCCGTGCCAATTGGACACGGAAAGTGGTTCCTGCCCCGGCGACGCTCGACACGGCGATCGTTCCGCCGTAACGCTCGACGATGCTCTTGCAGATGGTCAAGCCGAGGCCCGTGCCACGCTCACCGTCGGCCCGATGGCTGTAGAACGGATCGAAAATCCTCGCCTGCACTTCTTCCGGAATGCCGCAGCCCTGGTCGATCACCTCGATCACCGCCTGCTCGCCCGCCAAGGCCGTGCGTACCAGCAGTTGACCACCATTCGGCATCGCATGATGGGCATTCTGGACCAGATTGAGCACCAGCATGCGCAGGTCACTGTCGTCAGCCAGCACGCGCGGCTCACCGGGATCGAGCGCCAGCGTCTGCACGATGCCATGGCTGCGGGCATCGAAATCGAGCAGGGTCACGGTATCGGACACCGCCGGGTTCAAGGCCACCGCCTGCGCCTGCTGCTGCGGCAGGCGCGACAGCATCAACAAGCGCTGGGTGACGCCGGTGCAGCGGTCGATTTCTCCGCTCATCATTTCCAGATAGCCGGCCAGACGCTCCTGATCGGCGCCGCCGTTACGCAGCGCACGCAACAACCCGTCAACCGCCAGGCGCATGGAGCCGAGCGGATTGTGGATTTCGTGGGCGATACCGGCAGCGAGCAGGCCCAGTTCGGACAGACGCTGCTCCTGCGAGTGGCGAACCACCTGCGACAAATCGATGATCGACTCGACGATGACCTGCTCAGCGGCGCTGCCGTCGCCGCTATTCAGTAGCACGGCATGCACTTCGACCGGCACATCGCGCTCGTCGAGCGAGCGATGGCGATGTCGGCATTTGACCGACTGCCCGGCCTCGCTCAGTTCGGCCACTGGACACACGACCATGGTGGCGACGCAAGGCGCATCCCGCCCATGACTGGAGCGATAGCAGGGCTGCCCGACCGCTTGCTCAGCCGTCGTGCCCTGCTGCCGGCAATAGGCCGCATTGACCGCGAGCACCCGATAGTCGGAACGGCGGATGACCCGCACGCCATCCGGCATGCCGTCGAGTAACTCCTGCAGGAAACGCTGCTGCCGCTCGGAGTGGCGAATCTGCCCGGCCAGTCGTTCGGCCATCCGGTTGAAGTTTTCCGCCAGCCGCCCCGTTTCGTCGTCCCCGGCAGCCGGAACGCGGGTTTCCAGTTCGCCCCCGGCGAGCGCGATGGCGGCACGATCCAGCGTCGCCAGAGGATCGATGACGCGCCGTCTCAGCGCATACCAGACCGCGCCCAAGGTCAGCGCCAACACGGCGATTCCCGCCGCTGCAAACAGCCCCGCGCTGCGATAAGCCTGCTCGCGCAAGCTGCCGGCGTCGTAATCAACGACCAGCACGCCGTTGACCGGGTGCTGCTCGAGCGGCCCGTGGCAACCGACACAGGGGGTTTGATTGGGCACGGGATTGACCGAGCGCAGCACCTCGCGACCTCCGACATCGCTGATGAAGTTCGTCGTTGGCACGCCGTTCGTCTCGCCGCCCAACAGCTGCGGCAAACGTTGCCCGAGGCGCTCGGCCGGCGAAGCGAAACGCACCTCGCCACCGGGCTCCAGAATCATCACACCGACCACACCTGGCTGCTGCCCCATGCGCTGGACAATGTCGCGCAAACCCGGCACGTCGCGCTTGAGCATGGCATTTTCCAGGGCCACGCGCAGCAAACGGTTGATCTGCGCCGAAGTGGCCGCTCGCTCGCGCTCCAGTTGATCGCGGTACAAACCGAAAAAAAGGACGGCAAAAAGCAGCGAAGCCCCGCCGGCCACCGCCAGGACCTGGCGCAACATTCGACGGGAGAGCGACATGGTTTTGCCTTTCAGCGCCCCGGCGTCAGACCCGGCGACTCAGCGGGCGACCGGGCGCCCAGAATCGGCGCACCATTCGCTCCACGACCCAGCGTAGAGACGGGAACCCGGCAGACCGGCCAACTCCATGGCCACCAGGTTCAGGCAAGCGGAAACACCGGAACCGCATTGATGGATGACCTGATCCGGCTTGGCACCCGCCAGCACCGCCAGCCACTCGGCACGCAACTCGGCGGCCGGCTTGAAACGACCATCGGCCAGCAGGTTGTCCTTGAAGAACCGATTGACCGCTCCCGGGATGTGGCCACCGACCGGGTCGATGGTTTCGTTCTCGCCGCGAAAGCGATCCGGGCCGCGCGCATCGATCAGATGCATGTGCGGCGTCTCCAGCCGCTCCATCACGTAGTCTGCCGTCACCCAGGCATCGCGCAAGGCAGGAGTGAATTCGCGTGCTTCCAACGTTGGCTGCACGTCTGTCACCGCCCCACTTGCCGCCTGCCAGGCTTGCAGGCCGCCATCAAGCAAGGCCACGGCATCGTGTCCGAGCCAGCGCAGCAACCACCAAAGGCGGCCTGCGATCATGCCCTGGGCGTCGTCGTAGACCACCACCTGCGTCTGCGGCCCGATGCCGATCTCGCCCAGGCGAACTGCCAGCTTCTGCGGATCGGGCAAGGGATGACGGCCGTTACGGCCGGTCATCGGCCCCGACAAGTCACGGTCGCAATGCAGGAAGACCGCCCCAGGAATATGCGACTGGCCATAAACGCGCTCGCCGTAGCCGGTATCGGACAACTGATGGCGCACATCGACGACCAGCCAGTTCGGATCGTCGAGATGCGCTTTCAGCGTCTCGACGTCGACCAGCGTGCCGTAGCTCACGCCGCCTCCAGCCAGCCCTTGGCCTCCTCGGCGTTGTCGAAGACCTCGACATCGGCATTGACGAAAGTCTGCGACAGCCAGGCGCTCCAGGTCACCCACTGGCTGTCGGTGACGACGGCGACGCGCTTGAAGTCGTTGGCATGGGCCCGCGAGAACTTGACCTCTTCCCAGGCCACGTCCAGCGTCAGACCCGCCATTTGCGACAGGTCGAAAAACAGGTCAACCGGGCCTTCGAACTGGACCTTGAAATTGACGACTTCCTCGAACTCCTTGTAATCGGCCAGCGTAAACTCGCCGAAGACGGATACGGTGACAAGACTGGCTTGATGGTCGATGACGATCATGTTTTCTCTCCACTGATGTTTGTCTCAGTTTAGCCCGAAAAGCTGCACCAGCGCCCACCTGCGGGAAAGCTCCCGGGCAAAATCATGGCCGTTTATCGAGTGACTTCAACTCATCGGCAACACCCGGCAGCAGGCTGATGGCTTCCAACCTGGCCCGGCCCCGTCGACCTTCCCAGGCACCGCTCTCCGCTTCGTCACGCAAACGAATCAGGAAATACTTGAACTGCTTGCCCATTTTCGCCTTGCTGGCCTCGGCCACTGACAGCCAGCGCGGCCGTTCCCCGGGCACATCGCCGCTGGCATGAATCAGATCAAGCGCGATCAGCAAGCGGGGCCATTCACCCCTTTGCCGCTTGTTCTCGGACAATCGACCTTCCAGCAATTGTCTGGCTTCCGCTCCCCGCCCTTGCTCCAGCGCAACCCAGATCAGCGCATTGACGAGTTGCGGCTCAGCCCGTAGTTTTTCGGGTAGCCCCAGTAGCAGCTTTTCTGCCTGTACGGGCTGCTGATGGGTCAGGTAATACCAGACCACGGGCTCGATCTCCCAGGCGAAATGCTGTTCGCTAGCTTCGAGCATGCGCAGCAATTCCACTTGGGCTTCTGCCGAATTTCCTTGCTCATCGAGCAAGCGAGCCAGCGCGATCCGGTCCATCGCCAGGAACTGCGCATTTCTCTGAATCGAACCGGCGCCACGTACCGCAATGGCCTCGCGAAGATAGGCGAGGCGCCGCACCGGAGATTCTGCATCCTCCCAGTTCAAGGCTTCCAGGACCTCGGCCAGGCGATGCCGCTCGGTGACCGGCAAGGCACGCAGTTGCGGCAGCAATTCCAGGTGCTGCAGCCTGGCGACCAAGGGTTCCGCCAGGCGAGCCAGCGCCAGTTGCGCGTCGAGGCGGCGCAGATCGCCGGGCACCTCGGCGAAGGCGGCGGTTTCGGCCAGGGCCGCCGCATAATGGGTACGCGCCTGCTCGTCGTCTTCGCTGTCTTCAAACCAGCGGCCAGCCTCCCAATGCACCCGATGGCGGTCTTCGGGCGACTGCGCGGCGGCCAGTTGCCTTTCCCAATCGGGCACCGGCTCGACTGTTTGGGCGACCTTGGGGGTAAACAGCACAGCGTAGCTTCCTTGCGGCAGGCCGGTATGCCAAAGCAGGGCGATCGGCACGGCGATGACAGCGAGGTAGGCCGAGAGGCCGACCAGGCTTTCCCGCAGCGACGGCGCGCGCCCGCGGACAAGGGGCTGCAGCAGGCGGACAATCTGCGTCCGGGCTGCGAAATTCGGTATTTTTCCCTGCCCGTCTTGATGCAGTCGCCTGAAGATGGCCGTCGGCACATCGCTTTCCAGCGTCAGGTCGATGCCGGACAGCATGCGCAGGCGCCGCCATAAAGCCGGGATGCCCAGCGCCAGCAGGACGCCGGCGGCAGCGAGCGCCGTACTGTCGAGCATCAGAGCGATGCCGATCAGCGCCAGGACGCTGACGGTGAAAAAAGCAAAACTCAAACGCGGGCGGCGGGCAAAAAGGAAGGTATCGACAATCTGCCCGCCATCGAGCGGCGTCAGCGGCAGCAGGTTGAACAGATTGAGCACCAGCGCCATGACGCCGATCTTGAGCAACAGCGGATCGCTGCCGCCCTGCATGGCCAGTTCGAGGCAGATAACGGCGACGACCAGGCCGGGCAAGGGGCCGGCCAGCAACACGACGAGCTTTTGCCAGGGGCCGGCATCGTCCTTGCGGCCAAAGGCGATGGCGCCGAGAAAGGGCAGAACGACGACGCTCAGGTCACGATAGCCAAAAGCGCGCATGGCCAGCGCGTGGCCGAATTCGTGAAAGAGCAACACGCCCAGCAGTACAGGCAGCATTTCCCAGGACAACAGATAACCGAACGCGGCCGCGCCGACCAAGGCGCTGAGCCCAAACATGACGAGCTTGCCGCGCCAGGACATGCTGCTACCGGCCTGGATGGCTTCCTGGGTGGCCCAGGCGTGGCGATCGGCAATGACGCGCAGCGGCCTTTCTTCGAGCTCGGCCTGCGCAGGCAGTGCCGCCAGCCGGCGATTTCCCGCCACCACCTGGCGCACGAAGCGGTAGGCACCGTGGGCGGTGAGGCGCCATTCGTCGCCCACTGCCACCATCACGCCGGCAGCCTGCAAACTAAGAAACGTCTCGTGATCGAGCTCCCGATGGCGGCGCCGGATCTCCTGTTCGTCCAGCAATGGTTCATCCTTTTCAGCGGCGACCCGTCGCTGATGAAACGCCCAGTGCTCGTCCAGGCTGGTGGCCAGCGCATCCTCAAGCTGCCAGCCCGGTGGCATGGCGAAAAGCAGGTGCTGGCGCCGGTTTTCGGTGAGCAGGGCGGCATTTTTGAAATGGGTCGAGAAGCTGACGGTCGCTGCCCTGCCCGGCTCCGGTGCCTCGGCGAGCAGAATGGCGGCGCGCGTGGCGCCGTCGGCATGGTGGTAAATGTCGGCCCAGATCGGCTCGATGCCTTCGCAACGCAGGCGGGAAGGAATTTTCAGGGTTTCGAGATAGCTGAAGCCCAGTTCACCAAGCCGGCGCTCGGACGGCTCGAAGACCGCCGCGATATCAGCCGGAACCTCCTCTCGCCGGACCGATTGCACCTGATCCGACGCAAAGCGCAGGCGCATCAGGCGCAGCACGGCCAAGGCGATCTGGCTGCCGATCACCACCAGCCAGATGGCCAGCGCGGCCAGCGGTACCCAGACAAGTTCCCACGCCCCCATGCAAAGCTCCGTTCGAGAATGAACGCGCCATTCTACGATGCCTGATGATGCCAGACGAATCAGGTCTGCTCGATGCGCGGCGCGCGGGAAAAGTGGGTGGCGGCGATGCCGGAGAGGATGATCAGGCCGATGGCAGCCCACGCCGAGGCGTCAAGCACTTCACCCCAGATCACCATGCCGAACAGGCTGGAAAAAACCACGGTGCTGTAGGCCAGCGCCGCCGACATCAATGTCTTGCCACGCGAATAGGCGCGGGTCATGGCCAGTTGGGCGACTGTCGCGCATCCCGCCACGCCGAGCAACAACAAGCCGCTCCGCCCATCGATGGCATGCCATGGCGAGAACAGAAGCCAGACACCAGAACCTATCGAGGAAACCAGCGAAAAATAAAATACCGTCCGCGACTCCGACTCGCCCAGGCTACCCAGCTTCCTGACACTGAAATACGCCATGCCAGCCAGCATTCCGGAAGCCAGACCAATCAGCTCTCCTGAGAGCGCTTCAGCCTGGAAACTTGGCTTGAGCAATAGCCCAACGCCAACCAAACCCAAGGCCAAAGCTCCAATCAAACCAGCACGAAGACGGGCCCCTGCCATCCCCAGATAAAGCGCGAGAAAAATGGCCGAGGTGTAGTTCAGCGTTACAGCCGTCGCCAGCGGAAGCAAGGTAATGGCAAAAAACGAGCAGAGCAGCGCAACGAAGCCGACAGCCCCGCGGGTGATTTGCCAACGCCAGTGAACTGTCGCCAGCGGAATACCGCGCAATCGGACCAGTCCGTACATCAGCAGCAGCGAGATAAAACTCCGCCAGAAAGTGATCTCGACAGCGGAGTGCGTCTCCGATGCAAGTTTTACGCAAACCCCCATGCCGGCAAACAACACACTGGCAACGATCATCCATAGGGATTGCATGTAAGGTCCTGGAAAAAATAAAGGCGTCGGATTTTACCCCGACGCCCTCATTGCTGCGGTGCACTGGCCCAAAAGGCCAAAAACCGGTCAGCGTGCTTCGATATCCTTCTGCATCACCCGGCGATAGAACTCGTGGAAGTGCTGCATGCCGTCTTCCATCGGGCTCTGGTACGGCCCGACTTCGTTGCGTCCTTCGGCCAGCAGGGCCTTCCGGCCACGGTCCATGCGCTCGCCGATATCGTCGTCCTCGATGGCGGTTTCCATGTAGGCGGCACGTTCGGCCTCGATGAACTCGCGCTCGAAATCGACGATTTCCTCAGGGTAGTAGAACTCGACGACATTCATCGTCTTGTTTGGTCCTTGCGGGATCAGCGTCGAGACGACCAGCACGTGCGGATACCACTCAACCATGATGTTCGGGTAGTAGGTCAGCCAGATCGCACCCTGCGGCGGTGTCTCGCCCCGGTCGCCGTAATACTCGCGGACGACCTTCTGCCAGCGGTTGTAGGCAGCGGAGCTGGAATCCTTCATCAGCGAGGTGATGCCGACCTTCTGCACCGAGTACCAGTCGCCGAACTGCCAGGTCAGATCGTCGCAGGTAACGAAATTACCCAGGCCCGGGTGGTAGGGCACGACGTGGTAGTCCTCCAGATAGACCTCGATGAAGGTCTTCCAGTTGTAGTTGCACTCGTGCATCTCGACGTGGTCGAGCTTGTAGCCGGTGAAATCGAGGTCGCGCGCCACATTCATGCCGGCGAGGTCGGCATTGGCCGAGCGCGGCCCCTTGAAGAGCAGGCCGTTCCAGTTCTCCAGCTGCGCCTTGTTCAGGTTCAGACAGGGGTTCTGCGGAAAATGCGGCGCGCCGATCAGTTCGCCGGACTGCTCGTAGGTCCAGCGGTGAATGGGACAGACGATCGGCCCATTCAGCTTGCCCGAACCCTGCAGCATGATCGCCTGACGGTGGCGACAGACGTTGGACATCTGCCAGATACCGGCATTCGGACCTACGCTGCCGCCGTTGAGCAGCATCTGGCCGTGATCCTTCCACTCCAGGGAACGCCAATCGCCCGCTTCGGGCACCATGAGCTGGTGGCCAACATAACCCGGACCGGCATCGAAGATGAGCTTCTTCTCCAGCTCATAAATCTTGTCATCGAAATACCAGTCCACCGGCAGTTGGGAAACTGCGGGTGCCAACCGGGACAGAGTCGCCATGTCGGACATTCCAAGCCTCCAGCGGGATTAATCGCAAAACTGCAATTTTACCCTGATATTTGACCGTACGCCCCCGTTTGGAGTATTTTCGTGTGTTTTCTCGCACCGGTCTGACATGGATCAAACGCCCATTGCCGACATGAAATTCGAAACGGCACTCGCCGAGCTGGAAGGCATCGTCTCCAGCATGGAAGGCGGCCAGCTCGAACTCGAGGCTTCGATCGCTGCCTACAAGCGCGGCATGGAATTGATGAAACACTGCCAGGCCCAACTCGCCGATGCCGAGGAGCAGATTCGCGTCCTCGAAAACGGCCAGTTCAAGGAAGTCGACCGCAACACCCTGGAGGCTTCGTGAGCGCCCCTTCGTTCACCGACTGGATGGCGGCCACCCAAGGCCGTGTTGAAGCAGCCCTTGCCCGTTTTTTGCCCGCTGCCGACAGCATTCCGGCCCGCCTGCACGACGCTATGCGCTATTCCGCGCTGGGTGGCGGCAAGCGCGTTCGCCCGCTGCTCGCTTTCGCCGCCGGCGAACTGACCGACGCACCCGCCGATAAACTTGACGTTGTGGCCTGTGCCGTCGAAATGATTCATGCCTACTCGTTGGTTCACGACGACATGCCCTGCATGGACGACGACGACCTGCGCCGTGGCCGCCCGACCTGCCATGTCGAATACGACGAGGCCACCGCCTTGCTGGTCGGCGACAGCCTGCAAACGCAAGCCTTCGAGCTGCTCGCCACACAAGCCCTCGGCGAGTCCAGCCAGCAACTCGAAATGATTGCCCTGCTCGCCCACGCCAGCGGCTCGCGCGGCATGGCCGGTGGCCAGGCGATCGATCTGGCCTCGGTCGGCAAGCCGCTGACCCAGCCTGAACTGGAACTGATGCATGCGCTGAAGACTGGCGCCTTGATCCGCGCCGCCGTGCTACTCGGTGCGCTATGCGGCGAACCGCTCAGCGCCGAAGCACGCGACAACCTCGACCGTTTCGCCAAGCGCGCCGGCTTGCTCTTCCAAGTCGTCGACGACATCTTGGACTGCACCGCCAGTACCGCCACCCTCGGCAAGACGGCCGGTAAAGACGAAGCTGCCGACAAACCGACCTACGTCAGCCTGCTAGGCCTGGAGCGCGCCCGCGACTACGCTGAAGAACTACGCGGCGATGCTCTGGCCTCGCTTTCCTGCTTCGGCGAACGCGCCAACCGCCTGACCCAACTGGCCGACTTCATTTGCCACCGGCAATTCTGAAATGACTTCCCCTCTGCTTGACAGCATCAACTCTCCAAGCGATCTGCGCCAGCTCGACCGCAAGCAGTTGCCGCAACTCGCCGACGAGTTGCGCGGCTTCCTGATCGAATCCGTGGCGCAAACAGGCGGCCACCTCTCGTCCAATCTGGGCACGGTGGAACTGACCATCGCCCTGCACTACGTCTTCAATACGCCGGAAGACCGCCTGGTCTGGGACGTCGGCCACCAGTGCTACCCGCACAAGATTCTGACCGGCCGTCGCGAAGGCATGAGCAAACTGCGCATGCGCCATGGCGTCGCCGGCTTCCCCAAGCGTTGCGAGAGCCCATACGACACCTTCGGCGTTGGCCATTCGTCGACCTCGATTTCCGCCGCGCTCGGCATGGCCTTGGCGGCCAAGCGGAAGGGTGAAGACCGCCAGGCCATCGCCATCATCGGCGATGGTGCGATGTCGGCCGGCATGGCCTTCGAAGCACTGAACAATGCCGGTGTCGCCGATGCCGACATGCTGGTCATCCTGAACGACAACGAGATGTCCATCTCGCCGCCGGTTGGCGCGCTGAACAACATCCTGACACGCCTGACCTCGAGCAAGACCTACAACGCCGCTCGCACCGCCGGCCGTCACATGCTCGGTTTCGCCCCGCCGCTGCTCGAACTGGCCCGCCGCGCCGAAGAGCATGTCAAAGGCATGATCGCCCCAGGTACGCTGTTCGAGGAATTCGGCTTTCACTACTACGGCCCGATCGATGGCCACGACCTCGACGCCCTGATCCCGACGCTGCAGAACCTGCGCAACATCAAGGGTCCGAAATTCCTGCACATCATCACCAAGAAAGGCCAGGGCTACAAACTGGCTGAAGCCGACCCCATCCTTTACCACGGCGTCGCCAAGTTTGCGCCGGAAGAAGGCATCCAGTCCGGCAAGGGTGGCGGCAAACTGACCTTCACCCAAGTATTTAGCGACTGGCTGTGCGACCAGGCACGCGCCGATAATCGTCTGGTCGGCATCACCCCGGCCATGCGCGAAGGTTCTGGCCTCCTGCGCTTTGCCGCCGAGTTCCCTGATCGTTACTACGATGTGGGTATCGCCGAACAGCATGCAGTGACTTTCGCTGCCGGCCTGGCCTGCGAAGGCCTGAAGCCGGTCGTCGCCATCTATTCGACCTTCCTGCAGCGCGCCTACGACCAGCTGGTGCATGACGTGGCGCTGCAGAACCTGCCGGTGATCTTCGCCGTCGACCGTGGCGGCCTGGTCGGTGCAGATGGACCGACGCACCACGGCACCTTCGACCTCTCTTACGTGACCTGCATCCCCAACATGGTGGTGATGACACCGTCCGACGAGGCCGAATGCCGCCGCATGCTGTCCACCGCTTACGCCCATGATGGTCCGAGCATGGTGCGTTACCCGCGTGGCGCAGGTAACGGTAGCATCCCGTCGACACAACTCGATGTGCTCCCCATCGGAAAGGGTGAAATCCGTCGCCAGGGTCAGCAGGTCGCCCTGCTCGTCTTCGGCACTTTGCTCGGCGCAGCACTTTCCGCTGGCGAGCAACTCGACGCCACCGTCGCCAACATGCGCTACGTCAAACCGATCGACGCTGCACTGATTGCCGAACTTGCCGGGAACCATTCCCTGCTGGTCACTATCGAAGAGAATGCTGTGATCGGCGGCGCCGGCTCGGAAGTCGAGCGTGTCCTGGCCGAACGTGGCATCAAAGTGCCGGTGCTGCGTCTTGGCTTGCCCGATCGCTTCGTCGATCACGGCGAACAGGCGCAACTGCTGGCCGAACTCGGGCTCGATGCTGCAGGTATCGTCAGCAGCATCCGGAACCAACTCAATCAACAATAAATTCTTGAAGAACAGTCAATGACCACCCCGACTCCCAATATCCCTGACGTCCAGAATTCGGCCGACACCCGCCAGATCGCGATCAACAAGGTGGGTATCAAGTCGATTCGCCACCCGATCAAGGTGCAGGATAAATCGACCGGTGTGCAGCACACCATCGCCATGTTCAACATGTATGTCGGCCTGCCGCACAACTTCAAGGGCACGCACATGTCGCGCTTCGTGGAGATCCTGAACAGCCACGAGCGCGAGATTTCGGTCGAAAATTTCCCGACCATGCTGCGTGACATGGTCGTCAAGCTCGAAGCCGAAACCGGCCACATCGAGATGAACTTCCCGTACTTCATCAACAAGACCGCCCCCGTTTCCGGGGTACAGAGTCTGATGGACTACGACGTCACCTTCATCGGCGACATCTGCCATGGCGAAATCGTTACCTCGGTCAAGGTCGTGGTACCGGTGACCAGCCTGTGTCCCTGCTCCAAGAAGATTTCCGAGCGTGGCGCCCACAACCAGCGCTCGCACGTCACCGTCACGGCCAGCACCAACGACTTCGTATGGATCGAGGAATTGGTCCAGCTCGTCGAATCCGAGGCCTCCTGCGAGTTGTTCGGCCTGCTGAAGCGCCCGGATGAAAAATACGTCACCGAACGTGCCTACGACAACCCAAAATTCGTCGAAGACATGGTGCGTGACGTCGCGGCCCGCCTCAACGCCGAGCCACGTATCGATGCCTACATCGTTGAATCGGAGAACTTCGAGTCCATCCACAATCACTCGGCCTATGCGCTGATCGAGAAGGACAAACGCGCCTGAGCACCGGATTGCTTCTCAAATGAAGGGCGGCTCTGCGAGCCGCCTTTTTTATTTCTTCTGAGCCTTCTTTCTTGCGTTGACCCACGTCAAACCGGAATGCTTTTAGCGGCCCTTCCCACCTCTCCTGAATCACGAATGGTAGTAGCATGAGCGAGTAGCGAGTTGTCGTAGCACTCTCAGGTTTAACTCTATCGTTTCATGCCAATTACAAGGAGAGACTCATGAAATCGCAGCGTAACTATCTGCTCATTGCCGCCCTGATCGCCGGTCTGTTCGGTGGTTGTGCCCAAACTACCCAGGTTCCCGATTCCCAGGCTCAAGTCCAGCAGGCGTTCAAACTGGCCGATTACAACTGGGACAAGTTCAACAAGGCACAGATCGAAAAACTGATCGCCACCTACGGCAAGGGCAGTGCCAACTACAACCCGGCCAAGCCACCCTACGCGGTATTCGACTGGGATAACACCATGGTATTCCTGGATGTCGAAGAAGCCACGTTGATTTATCAACTGGAAAACCTGAAATTCAACATGACGCCTGCCCAGATGGACAAGGCGTTACGCATGAATGTGCCGAGCGGAAACTTCAAGGCCGATTACAACAATGCAGCTGGACAGCCGCTCAACATTGATCTCGTCGTTCCCGATGCGGTGGAAAGCTACACCTGGATTTACAACAATTACCAAGGCCTGAAAGGCAAGCTGCCACTGGCCGAGGTAAAGAAGAATCCTCACTACGCCAACTTCACCACCAAAGTTCGCTATCTCTACGAGGCCATTGGCGACACCTTTGATGTATCCATCGCCTATCCGTGGGTTCTGTACTTGTTCACCGGCCTGAACGAGCAACAGGTTCGCAAGATGACTCAGGAAACCCTCGACTGGCAAGCAACCCAGCCTGTCGAAAAGGTGAAATGGACGAGTCCCGCCTCCGTTCCTGGCAAGGCGGGGGTTGTTTCAGTCAGTTGGAAAAACGGCTTGCGTCTGATGCCCGAAATGCAGGACATCTTCCGTGCCTTCCGGGCTGCCGGTATCGATATCTGGATTTGCACTGCATCTTTCGTAGATGTCATCAAGGAAATCTCCTCGAACCCGAAATACGGCTATAACAATCCGGATACTCGCGTCGTTGGTATGGAATTGGAACGCGACGCCAAAGGCATCATCCAGACCGAATTCCGCAAGGGTTACGACCAGACTCAAGGCAAGGGCAAGACCAAGGCCATCGAACGCTTCCTGGTCTCCAAGTACGGCTACGGTCCGATCTTCGTCGCTGGCGATAGCGAAGGCGATATGAACATGATGCAGGACTTTGCCGATACCAAGCTGGTACTCATTGTTAACCGTCTGAAGGGCAAGGACATCGATAAACTCTCCCGCATTGCAGCAGCCGACTATGGCAAGCCAGAAGCCAAGGTTCTGCTGCAGGGGCGTGACGACAACCAAGGAACGTTCGTTCCGTCGCAAGCCCATGTCAAGTTCGGGGCCAAAGCCGGGCAGGTTTTGAAGTAAACCACTGTTCGAAATGGTGCCTCATGGCACCCACAAAAAGGCCGGCATCTGCCGGCCTTTTTGCTTACTCTGGAAACGCTCAGAGCAGATGCTCGACCAACTGCTTGTGGGGTCGCGGAATCACCACGCGCTGAACCAGCATTCCCTTATCTCCTGCCACCTCGCAGCCCGCCTTGACCGCTGCCTCGACATCGGCCACCTCGCCGGTCAATACCACATAGCTTTTCCCGCCAATCCCGAAAGCCAGATGCATGCGCACCGGCTCGACTGAAGCGGCTTTCACCGCAGCATCGGCAGCTTCGATGCAAGAGGCCACCGAATAGGTTTCGATCACCCCGGCCGCCCGCACCTCGCCGATGCTGTTGCCGCCGGAAATGGCCGGCATGATCGACGGGTGGATACTGGGAATGATGAAATCGTCCACCGCAGTTTCCGCCGCCAGCGCGATGGCAGCCTTGACCGACTGCTGGACGGCAGCCACATCGCCACCGATCATCACGATATATTTCCCGGGACAGATGGCTTTCGAGACCAGTATGGAAACGTTGGCCGTCTTGGCCATCACGTCGCTCGCCTCGATGCCCTTGGCAATGCTGTTGGTTTCGATCAATCCTATGGCATGCAACACGACGTTCTCCTCGATTAGCGACGTAAGGTGACAGCGGCGCTGGTCACCTCGGCAACTGTGCCGTCGATACTGGCATGGATGCGTGCCCCGAGGCTACCCTCGGGAATCTCTCCGATCAACTGGCCCTGCACGACCTTGTCCCCGACTTTGACCACAGCGACCGACGGAGCACCGATATGTTGCTGCAGTTTGATGACCACCTGCGCCGGCTGATGAATCTCGGGCAACATGGGCGCCGGCACACTGTATTGGTAGATGGCCAGTTTGTGCAGCAGACGGGTAATGGGCACCAGTCGATACTCTGCCATCGGGTCGGCAGGCCGCAGTTCACCTTCGTACTTCAGCCCCTGCCCCCGCATCTGAGCCTTGAGGGCCATGTTGACCCGCATCGGCGAAATGTCGACCGGACAAGCATAGGCTTCGCAGACGGCGCACTCCGAGCAGGTCAGCGCCGACAGCAGGGTCGATGGATTGCCGACGTGGTTGTAGTTGAGCGAGCGCACGATGAGATGCGGCGGCAATTCGTGGCCGATCAGGTGCCTTGGGCAAAGCTCCGTGCACAACAGGCATTGCTCGCAGGTTGTTTTGGCAATGCGCAGTACGCTTTCCATGCTCTGACGATGGCGCCGCACGACGATGTGATCCTCGGGCAAGGCGATGATTGCCGACGTCGTCTTGGTCACCGGCTCCGCCAGGTCGTGCAATAGATGTCCCATCATTGGCCCACCACCGACATAGGCCGCATTCGGGATATTCGGCCCGCCGGCCAAGGCCACCAACTCAGCCATCGGTGTGCCGACCGGCACGGTGACGGTGATCGGAGTCTTGACTGCGCCAGTGACAGTCACCGGACGCAGGATCACTGGCGCACCGTCATCGACCGCACGCGCCACGTTGATTAGCGTCATGACGTTATTGACCGCCACCCCGACGTCCCCGGGACGCTTGGCCGGCGGCACCCGGCGACCCGTTGCCATCCAGATGGTGATCACTTCATCACCGGCAGGATAGATATCCTTCAGGAAATGCAGGCGAACATTGCTCGGAAGGATGGGCTCCAAAGCTGCAATGGCCGGCTTGTACTTGGCCTTGAGGGCAATGATGCCCTCCTTGGCCCCGGTGGCCTCCATGCCGTAGCGCAAGCCGCGAACCAACTCCTCGGCTTGCTGCGCCATGAGTTGTTGATCGACCCGCAGCAGAGGTTCGCACTCGGCACCGTTGACGATGAAAATCTCCGCCTTGCCTTCCAGCTTTGCGTGCGTCGGAAAGCCGGCGCCACCACCACCGACAACACCGGCGGCTTTGACCTTGGCACTGATCTCGCTCATCGTCATAATCCTTTTCGCACGCTCGCCAGCATTAAATCAGGCGCTGGGCGACAAGATAACGGCTACCCGACTTATCCAGCCGTCCGTCCACGAGCCATTGCTCCAACAATTCCCGCGCCACGGCTGGCGCCAGATGAAAACGACGCGCCACTTCCTGACAGGTTCGCCCCCGAGTCGCCGCCGCAATGTAGCCGAACAAGGTTTCCGGAGCTGGGGGTTCCACTGCCAGCGTCGCCTGGTTTTTTGGCATTTCTGCCGTGTGCACCGCAGCAGTCGCTCCCGAACCACTAAAAATCTCAGGAATCAACGGAACGGTGCTCGGCTGCGTCTCAGCCTGAACTTCGATCACCACTGGCGGCTGGACCTCGACACCAGGAAGATCGGACTCCGCCGGCGTGATCGGATCAGGCTCTGGAGTTACAACCGGGACTTTCGGCACGCTCGTCTTGCGACTCCGCAAGGCCGACTTCGCAGCCCTTGGCAGAGCCCTTTCAGGTAATGCTCCCGCCTCAGGGTCGGAACGTAGATAGTCGAGCACCAAGCCTTCGGTATCCAGGTCTGGCCGACCCAGCACCAGGGTACTGAGTACCTGCCCCAGGCGTGCGGCGGCAGCCTTGCCGGCATCGACCGCTGCCTTGCAGGAGGCCAAGTCACCCTCGACGACCACAGTCACCCAACCGGGAGAAATAGTGTGCTGCTTGAGCAAACGCACCCGCGCCGCCTTGACCATGGCATCGGCCGCCTCGACTGCGGCGACCAAACCCACGACCTCGACGAAACCGATGGCGTCTACACGCATGATCTCACCCGCAGCGGATCGGGCAAGCCGCCACGTCCAGCACGGCGGCGGTAAAGGCATCGCAAGCGGCCTTGCAGGCGGCTTGACTGCCTGTCATGAAGGCACCGGAGTAGTTCGTTTCCGAGGGCGGCGGCACATAGGTGACCATATCCACCTGAGCGGCCTTGAGCGCCGCATCGATACCGAAAGTGGCCTCCAAGGGCGGCGCAATCAGGTAGGCCATGGGCGACCCGGCCTTGATGCCTGCAACGCCGGACAAATAGCTGCCGGTGCGGGAAATCAGGTGAGACAGGAAAGCGATGGAGCCATCCTCGTTGGCACAACGGAATGCCGGCCCATCCTCGATGGTAGCAATCGCCGCCTCCAGCCCGGCCCGAACCTCGCCCGGCGTCGGCCCGCCGAACATGATGAGAACTTCACCCGCGGTCGGCGAGGAGCTATGCGCTGCCCCGGCATACAGCGAGCGGCCGTACACCACCTCCACCTGGGCCTGCTTGGTGGCTTCATCGGCGGCGATATAGGTCACATCGTCAGAGTCGGCGGTGAGCAAACCCAAACTATTGAAGTGTTCCGGTAGCTTGAGTTGTTTCTTGAAGTCGGCATTGAGCGAAGCGATGAGACGTACAGCCCGTACGCTCGGCTTGATGAGATCCATGACAGCCATGACGCTTCCTTTCGTTTAACGATTGAGCGCGATGCCGCTGACTTTTTTGTCGAGCATCTTCTTGGTCATATCGACGATGACGGCAGCAGCCTCCACCGGCGGCGTTCCGGCACGGTGGATATTCGAAATACAGTTCCGATCGGACTCCACGGTCTTGGCCAGACTTGGGCTATAGACCATGTAGCACGAAAGGCTCTCGGATTGCCCAAGACCGGGACGTTCGCCGATCAGCAGGATCACCACTTTAGCCCCCAGCAGCTCGCCGATCTGATCCTCCACCTTGACCCGGCCGTGCCGTACAAAGAACGGCGTGCCCACATCGAGGCCGGCGCTTTCAAGCCCCTTCATCAACGGCGGCAGGATTTCGTCGAAATTGGCGGTAATGGCGTCGGTGGAAAGACCATCGGAAACCACCACCTGCACCTGTGGGTTTTTCTTGCATTTGGCCAGGATGGTGTCGACAGCCTCCTTGCACAAACGCCGACCGAGATCGGGACGGGTCAGATACTGATCCTTGTCGGTGATCTCGGAATGCACCTCAAGGAACCCGGTCTTCGCCACCCATTCGGAGGGGATTTCCTTCAGCACCGTATCTTTGGAGCGCGAGTGGTCCGCCAGGAAGCGCAACAAGGTGATCGTACGCGGTCTTGGCCCGGCCCGCCCGACGGCAATACGCGCCGCTGTGCTCCGGCGCAGATCCTCCAGCACCTCTTTGCGGTGTGGGTTGCGCACTCCGATCCAGGTATTGAATTCGTCGCTTCCCAGGTCGGGCAGACTCTCGCCGCTCACGACCTGTGCTTTGGCCACCGTCTGGGCACCATGCATTGCCGTAGTGGCCGGTGCATTGCCTCCCTCGGCGAGCTTCCCCATCACTGCGCGAACGATGTCGTCAATTTGTCTTTGGTCCATGGTCGTCCCCTCAGAAGAACATCGACGCGTCGCCAGCCTTGGCGGTGAGTCGTCCGTTTTCCATGATGCCCATACGTTCGAGCCAACGCTCGAATTCCGGCGCCGGCCGCAGATTGAGCAACTGGCGGATGGTGGCCGTGTCGTGGAAGGCGGTAGTCTGGTAATTGAGCATGATGTCGTCGCCCATGGGCAAACCCATCACATAGTTGCAGCCTGCCGTGGCGAGCAGGATCATCAGGTTCTCATTGGAATTCTGGTTGGCTTCAGCATGGTTGGTGTAGCAGCAATCACAGCCCATCGAGATGCCGGAGAGCTTGCCCATGAAGTGATCCTCCAAACCGGCGCGGATGATCTGGCGATCGTTGTAAAGGTATTCCGGGCCGATGAAACCGACCACCGTATTGACCAGCAAAGGGTTGTAGCGACGGGCCAGCCCATAGTTGCGGGCCTCCATGGTCAGCTGGTCGGCACCGTAGTGGGCGTTGGCCGAAAGCGCCGACCCCTGCCCGGTTTCAAAGTACATGACGCTAGAGCCGGCCGAGCGGTTGTAGGTGGTCGCCACCTGATGCGCCTCGTCGAGCATCTCGATAGTGACGCCGAATTCCGCCAGACCCTTTTCGCTACCGCAGATGCTCTGGAAGATCAGCCCAGCCGGCGCGCCCTTGCGAATCGCCTCCATCTGCGTGGTCACGTGAGCCAGCACACAGCCTTGCGTCGGAATGTGGAACTTGTCCACGATCTCGTAAATCTGGTGCAGCAAGCGGGTCACATTCTCGACATTGTCGGTGACTGGATTGATGCCAATCACCGCATCGCCGGCGCCGAAAGACAAACCCTCGTAGATTTGCGCGACGACGCTCTTCACGTCATCCCGGGTGTCGTTGGGCTGCAAGCGGCAACTGAAGGTGCCGGGCAGACCGACCGTGGTATTGCCCTTCTTGATCACCGGCATGCGCTTGGCACCGTAGATCAGGTCAGCGTTGGAGCAGATCTTGGCGACGCCGGCGACGACCTCGGAAGTTAGCCCCTTGCGCAGGAACTCGATGTCCTCGAGACGCGTACCGTCACAGAAAAGATATTCCCGGAGCTCACTGATGGTCCAGTTTTTGAGCTTGTCGTAGGCACCTTCATTGATGCCATCCTGAATGACCCGGGTAACGATATCCTCTTCATAGGGGATGACGGGATTGTTGCGCAGATCGCCGACGGTCAACTCGCTCAACACATGCTTGGCGGCAACGCGCTCCTGCGCCGTTTCCGCTGCAATTCCGGCGAGCACATCGCCGGATCGGGGCTCGTTGGCCTTGGCCAGGACATCCTTGACGTCCCTGAACTGATAAGTCTGACCGAACAGGCGTGTGGATAGCTTCATGTTCTTCTTCCTCAAGAAGGAAATGCCAGTGACTTGACGGTGAGCGGTACGATCTCGCCCCCGAAATAACTGTTGCCGATATCGACGTAGTCGCCTTCCCGCGTCTCGACCTCGTCGATAACTGCCAACGGACGCTCCGAAAGGCTAGGCTGCAACTCCATGCCGAGCGCCTTGCCAAAATCCTGGCGGGCGACGACGATCAACGGCAACTGCGAATTGGGATGCTGCTTGGAAAAAATACGCAGGGCCTCGGCGCTGGTGAGCACGCTGCGATATGCCACGGGCAGTTCCGCCGGCAAGGCCAAGGCACACAGCTCATGCGAGGGATCCAAATCCTGACGATGCGCAGCGACAGTCCACGCGTTGGCCAAGATGCCCGCATCGCTGCCGCCTGACTCGCCCAGCATCGGAACGATTACCGGGACATTGCGCAGAGGAAGCTGTCCGTAATTGAGCCAGATGGTGCTCCCGGACAGGGACAGCGTATGGGCACCGGCACCGATGACCGTCGCCCGCAGCGTCTGCTTGGGTTCCTGTAGCGGCATGGAGGCAAAGCCTGGGTGGGCCAACAGTGCCTTGGCCAGCAAGGGACCGATATCGCCATAGGCGAAAGTGTCGGCAACGGGATGGTAGAGGCATTCCCCGACACCACCGGATATGAACAAGGCGTCGAGATGATGCCCACGGTGCAGGCAGTCGGTCATCAGCAATTGGTGAGCGAGTGCCGAAGGAGCGCCTTCAATGACCTCAACGATCAGTGCCGCCATGCGCGCCGCCAGCGCATCCAACTCCTGCAACGAGAGCTTGTCTCGCCCGGCCAAACCCAGTTCGGCCAATACCTTGGCTGCTGGTTCGTGGATGAAGCCTACACCGCCCCCAGTATCGGTCTCGACCAGGTGACCGCCGACGTTGAGGCACGCCGTATCGACCACCCGACCGCAGTCAAAGACCACGTAGTTGGAAGTGCCACCGCCAATGTCGATGTTCATCACCCGAGCCGAATGCATGGTGGAGTATTCGGCCGCCCCCGAACCCCGACCAGCGATCACTGATTCGAGATGTGGGCCAGCCGTTGCCACAACGAAATCACCGAGCGACTCGGCCAACTGCATGATCGTGTCGCGCGCATTACGCGCCTTGGATGTCTCGCCGGTGATGATGATGGCACCGCTCTCCACCCGCTGCCGATCCAGCCCGGCTGCGCGATATTCGCCATCGATGAAACGGGACAAAGCCGCCTGGTCAATATGACCGGAATGATCGACCGGCGTGAATACCACAGGGCTTTCGTAGGTAATGTCGCGACGTGAGAACTCGTAACGAGGCACTTGCGAGGGCGCAGCGCGGTTCACCAGCTCCAGGCATGAGAAGATCACCTGAGTGGTGGTGGTACCGATGTCGATGCCCACGCTGCGAATCTCCCTGACGCTCATGCCGAAGGGTCCATCAACGCTCGCCGTTCGCCACAGCCTTCGGGGCGATGAGCATCGCCACGGCAACCGCAGTGACGCCGCCCACCAGCTTGCCAACAATAACGGCGAAGATCATTCCCGGCATGTTGGCCGCGGTGAAACCGAGGTGATCACCAAAGGTGAATGCCGCACTGACGGCAAAGGCGACGTTCAACACCTTGCCGCGATCGTCCATCTTGTTGAGCATGCCGAACATCGGGATGTTATTGGCCAAGGTGGCCACCATGCCGGCAGCAGCGTTGTTGTTCACCTTCAAAAGCGCCCCGACTCCCATCAGCGGTTTCTCGAACCACCGCGAGAGCAGGAATACCATGGGGTAAGCACCAAGCAGGACGCAGGCGATATAGCCGATGACCTCGACAGCCCGCATCACCTCACCCGGCTTGTCGCCAGCCACCATGAAGATGGGATCCATGCCCGGAATCAGCGTGAAACTTAAAGTCGTCTGCAGCACGGCGGCGGCAAGCCCGACGGTGATAAGACTAACCAGAATCTTGGCAAATATCTGGAAGCCATTGATCATTTTCTCGGGAATCAGCCAAAGGCCAACGGCCACCAGAACAGAGAAGAAGAGCACCGGAATCAGGTTCTGAAAGATGAGGCTCCAGGTAAAGACTACCGGCTCCCCGCCAATGTTAATGCCGGAATACATGGCCACCATACCGCCAGCGACACAGCCCAAGGGAATGGTCACGATGCCGGCCAGCACGCCCATGGCCAGGAAGCGGCGATCCTTCTCGTCGATGATACCGATCGCCACCGGAATGGAGAAAACGATGGTGGGCCCCATCATGGCGCCCAGAATCAAACCGGCATAGAGCCAGGAAGGGTTGTCGACCACACCATTGACCGTGGCCAATTCCTTGGCCAGGAAGAAACCACCCATGTCGTTAGCCAGCAAGGTGGTGGCAAACATGGCGGGACTGGCACCGACAGCCTGATAAGCGGGAATCACCACCGGCCCCAGCACCTTGGCCAGCACCGGCGCGATGGCGATGACGCCGACCATGGCCAAGCCCAGCGCCCCCATGGCCATGAAACCTTCCTCGAACTGACTCCCTGCTCCGGCAAATGCACGCCCCAGTGCGCCAAGGCCTACCTTGGCGAGTACGACCTCGGCACCACCGAACTGGTTTAGAATGCGGTCAATGGCTGCAATGACCATGAAGCTCATCATGATGATCATGATGACTTTGTTGATCATTTCCATATTCGACTCCCTTCTTGTTGTTCTATCGGTTGCCTACCGGCGTCGGCCGGTAAGCGGCAATGGAAAGCGGCGTCAGGAACAAGGGCTGGCTGGGCTGCAATACCTGCAAACTGGGAAACTCGTGGGCGAAAAGCTCGCGCACGCCAGGTAGGGCGCAGGAACCTCCGGAGAGATAGAGGCTTTGCACTGAGTGACCTTGCAGATGTTCGCGCACGATATCGGCCATCTTCTCGAAGACGGCCTGCACGGTCGGCCAGATTTCCCGGCCGCGCTGTAGTTTCAGCTGCTCGGCTTCTTCCAGAGGGATGTTTCGACTGCCGGCCAGGGTTAGGGAAACATGATGCCCCCCCGTGGGCTCATCGCCTGAATACACCACCCTGCCCTCATTGACGACAGCAATACCGGTCGTACCGCCACCGATGTCGACCACCGCCCCGGCATCGATAGCGAGCAAACTGGCGACTGCGGACGGCTCGTCGATCACCTGATCCACCTCCAGCCCAGCGGCTTCGATGACGTTGACTGAAATACGCGGATTGGTTCCTGGCGGGAAAGAAGTATTGGCCTTGCCGAAACGCACGCCCAACTGCTGTTCCAAGGCTGCCACCTGGCCACGGACGATGCTTACGGCACCGAAGAAATCCCAGACGATGCCATCCCGCACCACATCGGCCCACTCCAGTTGAACGCCAATTGGCCGATCTTCGGCATCGACGACCATGGACACCACATCGCTGGTTCCGAGGTCGATACCCAGGCGTAACTCACCACTGGCTGGTTCACCGATACCGGAAAGTAGTTCTGCGGCCCGGTCGAGACGAGGATTCAGCCAGAGGTCCATATCTCGCCCCATGTTCAAACGATCCGGAAGTGATCCACCAAGACGCAGCGCCGCAAGCGTACGAAGGTCGCGGCCGAGGTCACTCCTTCGCCGGTCGGCGTGGAGATGGTCATCGTCGTCCATCCCTCCCCGCCGAAGCCGAGGCCGGCCAGGCAAGGACCATTCTTGACGAAAATGCTGGTATTGATGGCATTGGCCATGTAATCCAGATGATCGAGATCCTTGGAATGCATCGCAGCAGTGTGGCGACAACCGCCTTCAAGGCGAACCGCCAGATCGATCCCTTCACGCGCCGTACCGACACGGATCAGCGGCAAAACCGGCATCATTTGTTCGAGAACGGCCAAAGGATGATCTGCAGCGGCTTCGAAGAACAGCAAACGCGTATCGTCCGGTACCTGGAGCCCGGCAGCTTTAGCGATCTTGGCAGCATCTCGCCCCACCCATTGGCGGTTGATCGCCAGCTTGCCTTCCTTGTCGCAGGCCAGCACCACATCTTCAAGGCGTTTCACCTGGTCGGCGTTCAACTCGACCGCATTGTGCTTCTTCATCTCGGCCTTGAGCGCACCGGCAATGCTGTCGACGGCAATCAGTTCCTTCTCGTCAACACAGATGATGTTGTTGTCGAAGGATGCGCCCCAAACGATATCACGTGCAGCCTGGGCGATATTCGCCGTCTCGTCCACGACAACTGGCGGATTACCGGCGCCGGCTGCGATCAGTCGCTTATCGGTATGCTTCCGCGCCTCATGCACGACGGCCTCGCCACCGGTGACCGTCAACAGGTTGATACCCGGATACTTGAACAGGCGCTGGGCGGTTTCGATATTGGGCTCGGTTACCGTCGTCACTACGTTATCCGGCCCACCGGCAGCGACCACTGCCTCGTTGATCAGGGAAACCGCTTTCTGCGAAACCCGCTTGGCCGCAGGATGTGGAGCGAAGACCACCGCGTTGCCAGCAGCGATCATGCTGATGGCGTTGTTGATCACCGTACACGCCGGGTTGGTCGATGGCGTCACAGATGCGATGACGCCCCAGGCAGCGTTCTCGGTCAAGGTCAAACCGCGGTCACCGGTCAGCACGGCCGGCCGCAGGCATTCGATCCCAGGCGTCTGCCTGGCTTGGGCGATGTTCTTGAGAATCTTGTCATCGACGCGCCCCATGCCGGTTTCGGCAACGGCCATTTCCGCCAATTCCCTGGCGTTGGCTTCACCGACTCGACGGATGGCTTCGAGCACCTTGGCGCGTGTAGCCAAACAACGCAAGCCCAACTGTGCCTTGGTCGCAGCAGCAACTGCATCGTCAAGGCTGGCGAAGACACCGGGCGCGGATTTGGCAGCGGCCCTACCGGCACCACCTGCCGGCGACTTGTCCATCGCCTGCAATACCGCCAGAACGATGCGTTCCACTTCCTTGGCATCAAGATCCATTCAGATCTCCCTTTGCCGAGCCAGCCCAGCCATGCGTTTGCATGATCTGAGTTACAGTCCGGCGCAAAGCGTCACTTCGTCACTTGTGGTAAACCACCTGCTGCCCAACCACCACTTCATCGACAATGCCGACAACGCTCATGTCTACCGGCACATTGTCACCCACCGTCTTCCTGGCAGAACTTCCCTGCACCACGAGAACCCATTCGCCCGTCCCAGCGCCGATGCTATCGGCCGCGACGTGCAGGCTTCCCTGCGGTTTGCCGGAAGTGTCGATGAAGTCGATCAGAAGCAGGCGGTCCCCTTCAAAACCGGGGCACTTGACGGTCGATACTACTTGGCCGACGACCACTGCTAATTCCATCGCGAACCTCGTCTAGAAAAGAGGCACTCGGAGCAAATAGGCCGATGACCAACTTCCTGTCATAGCCGCTCAACACTCAACCCGCGAAGACAATCCCTCGCCAGTGAATGCAGCGCGGCCTACGACAGAAGTCGACAGCGACGAACTTGTCCGGGAGCTTCACACTCCCTTGAGTAGGTCAGTCTTCCAGGGTGCCGGTCATTTTGATCGGGAAGATTTCTTCCAGATCGGCATGCGGCCGCGGAATGACGTGTACAGACACGAGTTCGCCAATGCGCTGGGCAGCCGCCGCACCGGCGTCGGTCGCAGCCTTACAGGCTGCCACGTCACCGCGTACGAGAGCCGTCACCAACCCACCACCGATCTGCTTATAGCCGACCAGCTTAACTCGGGCTGCCTTGACCATGGCATCAGATGCTTCAATCAGAGCCACGAGACCTTTCGTTTCGATCATGCCTAGAGCTTCCATTTGCATCGTCTCCATAAATTGGTCTTACGACCTTAAAAAGTTGGAACTGCACACTTCGCAGCATACTGCTTGTCAACGGCATAAAGGTTAACGCCGATCAAACCAGATGCTGATTTCTTCAACTCGTTTCGCCCGGAAACGCCCTTGGTTGCGGCCATCTTGTTAGCCACGAGCGTCACATCGATCATGTCCTCGACACTGCAGCCGCGCGAAAGATCATGCATCGGCAAGCGCAGGCCCTGAATCATCGGCCCGATGGCGGTATAGCCCCCCATTCGTTCAGCGATCTTGTAGCCGATGTTCCCTGCCTCCAGCGACGGGAAGACAAACACATTGGCCGCTCCGGCCAACGGACTGTCTGGGACCTTCTTGACTGCCACCGATGGGACGTAGGCAGCATCGAACTGCAATTCACCATCAATCATCAGATCAGGGCAACGTTGGCGCACCAGGCCAACAGCCGAACGCACCTTTTCCACGGCAGGATGCTTGGCACTTCCCCGACTGGAGAACGACAGCAGGCCGACTGCCGGTACATCGCCGGTCACCTTGCGATAGCTCTCCGCCGTCGATAGGGCGATATCGGCCAATTGCTCCGGAGTCGGATCGGGAACCACGCCGCAATCGGCAAAACCCAAGGCCCTGCCTCCACCCGGCGCGATCATGAAAAAGATGCTGGAAACCGTCTTGTTCCCCTCGGCCAGACCAATCGCATTGATTGCCGCCCGCAGCACATTGGAGGTCGATGAGAGGTTACCGGCTACGCAATAGTCGGCATCTCCGGCGGCAACCATCATGGCGCCGTACCAGAGCGGATCGTCGAGATGGGCTAGCACCTCTTCGCGTTTCATGCCGCGTTCCGCAACCTTCGGCAACAGCAAATCCGCATAGTGCTCGCGTAATTGAGAACGCTGCGGATCGATCACCGGCACTTGCCTCAAGCTCAATTGCTTATCCCGGCAAAGGCCGCGTATGGCGAAGGGGTTGCCTAACAGCACCGGCTGCGCCAAACCCTCGCCAACAAGGCGCGCTGCGGCGGCAATCGCCCGCTCATCGAGACTGTCCGGGAAGACAACCCGCCCCGGATGCTCTCGGCAATAATCGGCGCAGGTCTTGATCAGGTCCATGAGGCCAACTTCTTCACGTCGGTCGGCTGCCCCAACGAAGACACATAGCCAACCAGCATCAGCACATAAACTGCGCTGCTCAGTCGATTCAGTGCCTGCATCAGATCGGGGCGGAGCACATTGAAATTGCGATCGATATAGACCTCTGCGGCAGCCAGTTCCGCTTCGCGGATATGCGCCCGCAGCATGTTCAGGCGAGCGATGGTCGAACCCTGCACGGCCTCGGGCAGGATATGGTCATGGCCGAAATAGCGCATCGGGTCGTGCGACAGGCGATGAATCGCCTCTTCATCGAGCTCCCCCATACTTACCGGTCCGAGCAGCTCATCGGTGACTTCGGCGCGCAGAACGTTGCCCAGGGCCGAACGGACATCCGCCAGCCATACCGCCATGACCGATTCCTTCTCGCGCGGACTCAGTTCCGCCTGCGCCCAGACGGCATAGGCAATCGCCGTATCCAGCTTGCCGCGCAGCTTGATGCGCGGATCGTTCTTCGGCACCAGGGTATGGACATTCAGATGGGTCAGCGAATCCGGCTTGTGCTTGACCTCCTGACCGCAGACCTGGCAATTGGCATGCCGCCACTGCTCGGAACTGGTCAGCGGATGAACCTGAATCCGTTCCGGCTCGCCAGCGCTCTGGATGTTTGCTTTGCCCTCCTCGCTCTCTAGGAACATCCTGCCCGCTTCATCGACGTATTTGACGCGAACATGCTTTTCGGCGAGCAAGGCGCGGGCTGCCGGTGTCAATTTGCCGTCCGCCGGCAGATGCACTTCCGTGCCATCGCTCAGGCTGAAGTGTTCGCGCAGCCAGGATTCGGTGATGAATGCAGGCATGATGACTGCCCTCTCACCCCTGCCAATCGGCGGGATAAGTGACATAAAGGAAGCGAACGCACGTCGGCGTGCCGAACTCGATGACCGAGCCTTTCGGGATGAAGATCACATCTCCCGGCTGCCCAACCACGGTTTGCCCTTCGCTACGGATATGCAGTTCGCCCTCGAGGACGATGTCGATTTCGTCGTAGGTCAAGGTCCAGGGGAAAAAACAATTGCTCCAGGACATGTAACCGGCCGCCATTGGGCTACCATCCTTCGCCGTCACCACATCGGTCAAACCGACCTGGCTTTGCGCCCCGGCGCCTTCGAACAGACCAAAGGAAACGGAGCTGGCGCTAACGTGCTTGATGCCGCGAGCGATACGCTGACTGACATAAGCCCCTTCCCCGCCGGCGGCCGCCGCTGAGGTGAGCTGGCTTTCCTCCATGGCCTTGCGGATCAACTGGTCGACTACCGCATCGGAAACGCATCCTGGCGGCAGCTTGGCCAGGATTGCCGCACGAATGGCCTCGACTTCGGCCGAGGCTCCCGGAACGGAAGACGACTTGCTCGCCTTGTCCCCAGACGCACCACCACTCTTTGCCGGGCTGGCCGGCAACGCGGCCAAACTCTCGACAATGGCAACACCCAATTGTTCGGCAACCGTACGCGCTTCGGCTGTCACTATGGCCATCGGCAACTTGGCTTCGATCCGCTTGCGCCCGGCCGCATGCTCCTGGCGGACAAACTCGGCGGAAACCAGGGTTTTCTTCATGGCAGAACCTCCTCGCCGTGGACGAAACCGGTAGCCCAGCTTCCGGTCGGCCCGGTCAATATCTGCTTCAAGGGAAGGACGCTTTCCGGCTCACAGGATGAAATGCGAAAGATCGGGCCGCTGATCCCGTTCTCGCGCATCAGCGCTTCAACGCGATTCGCATCCGCCAGCGGCAGATCGATTTTGGTTATCACTCCGATCAGGCGCTTTTGCCCATAGACATCGAGCAGTCCCGGCGGCATGCGACAGACAAAATCGTCGGCGCCCTGGACATAAACGAGGGTGCCGACATCGGACGCCGTGGTGATCAAGGCATGGTAGAGACGCGGATGGCTGAAGAACTCGCCCGGCGTATCGACGCCGATATCGGCCTCATATTCGACCGCCTGGGTCTTGCGGCTACCTTCCTGGCGCCCGAACAGCAGGTTGAACAAGGTTGTCTTGCCAGCACCGATCGGTCCGGCCAGCATGAAAGCCTGGGTGCGATCGACCGTCAGGTGCGCGTTATTTGGCATACCGAATACCCCAACAACCGCTCCAGGACGCCAATAACCTGACCGAGCGCCTCGTCCACCGCACCAACAGAACCGTAAATGACCAAGGCACCGGAGAACCGGTCGAGAAAGCCTATTTCGACGGAAGCTGCCTTGGTGGCGATATCACCGGCGATCATTGCCGTTTCGCCGGGAGTCAGCGTCATGATACCGATGGCCTCAGCACCGGGAACCCCGATCTTCTTGCTCAAATCGTCAGTCGGATGCGCAATCAAATGGGCGAGCGTGACCTGCTTTCCAGGCACGAACTCCTGGATGATCCGCTCCTTCTGCCTTTCGCTCCAATCTGGCAATTTGCTTTCCTTTCGGAAATGTGACGGCTGGCTAGCGGTCTCAATCTAACCGGAAGCTGGCGCCGTCATTTTGCGCAAGATCAAATCACGTGGAATCCTTCGACACAGCGGGAAACCGCAGCATTCGGCGGCTTGAAGTGCTTGGCGCCTGCAAGCCGAAACGCATACGCTTCCAATAACAGCACTATCACGCAAAACGCGGCGCCGGGCAATGGCGTTTTCCATCTTTGGGTGACTGCTGCGGTGCACTACCCGTTTTGGACAAAAACCAAATAAAAAAACGGGGTGCCTAAGCACCCCGTTTTCACTTGAAGCTTCGGATAACCGATTAGGCCTTCTTGAAGTCCAGCTTTTCCTTGATACGGGCGGACTTGCCAGAACGCTCGCGCAGGTAGTACAGCTTGGCACGACGCACGTCACCACGGCGCTTCAACTCGATGGAAGCGACCAGCGGGGAGTAGGTCTGGAAGGTACGCTCGACGCCTTCGCCGGAAGAGATCTTACGGACGATGAAGGAAGAGTTCAGGCCACGGTTACGCTTGGCGATGACGACGCCTTCGTAAGCCTGCAGACGCTCGCGGTTGCCTTCCTTAACCTTCACCTGAACGACGACGGTGTCGCCCGGGGCGAATTCGGGAATGGTCTTGCCGAGGCGGGCGATTTCTTCCTGCTCGAGTTGTTGAATCAGGTTCATGTGAGTTCCTTTAAATTGTCATTTCTCACCGCATTGCTCCTCTCGGGATATCTCCCCGAGGAGTTGCGTTTCTTCCGTGCTCAACGCACGGTGCGCCAACAAATCCGGGCGGCGCTTCCGGGTCCGCGCCAACGACTGTTTCAATCGCCAGCGACGAATTCGCTTGTGGTCGCCGGAGATCAACACCTCCGGCACACCTTGTCCTTCATACACCTCGGGCCTCGTGTAGTGCGGGCAGTCGAGCAAGCCCGTCACGAACGAATCTTCCACCGCCGAAGCGGCATCGCCCAGCACCCCCGGCAACTGGCGGACGACGGCGTCAATCAACACCATCGCCGGCAACTCGCCGCCGGAAAGCACAAAATCCCCGATCGAAATTTCTTCATCGACACAGCGCTCGATCAGACGCTCGTCGACTCCTTCGTAGCGACCGCAAAGCAGGATCAAGCCCTCCTCTCCGTTCGCCAGCCGCATGACCCGCTCATGGGTCAGCGGTGCGCCTTGCGGCGAGAGGTAGATCACCCGACTCTTGGCCAAGCCCGCTTCACGCTGCCCAGCCTTCGCCGCCGCAATCGCCTTCTCCAGCGGCCCCGGCTGCATCACCATGCCCGGCCCACCGCCAAAGGGACGATCATCGACCCGACGCCAGGCATTCTCGGCAAAATCACGCGGGTTCCAACCTTGCCAGACCCAGCGCTGTTCCTCCAATGCCCGACGCGTGATACCGCTCTGCGTCACCGCGGCGAACATCTCCGGGAAGAGGGTAATGCAATCGAAGCGGATCACCGCTTACGCTCCTGGCGACTCACCAGTCGCTGCCCCACTCCACGCGGATACGCCCCGCATCCTTCTCGACCTTAAGCACGACCGCGTCGACAAAAGGTAGCAGACGCTCGGTGCCATCCTCGGCGACAACGCGCAACACGTCGTTCGCTCCGGTTTCGATCAGCCCGGCAACCTTGCCCAGCTTCTCATCGGCCGTATTGACGACTTCCAGACCCAGCAAATCGGCCCAGTAAAATTCGTCCTCGTCGGTCGCCGGCAACACTTCGCGCGGCGCACCGACCAACATGCCTTTCAGCGATTCGGCGGCATTCCGGTCGGGCACGCCATCTAACGCAACCACCAGACCCTCGCCATGAACTTTCAAACCTTTCAGCTTGACCTCACGCCAAGGGCCGCCTTCACTCCCGATCCACCAGACAGGCATCTTGCCCCACTCCAGCGGATCGTCCCCGAAGGGATACAACCTTAACCAGCCGCGAATTCCGTAAGGGTCGGCAAGCCGCCCCAATACGACGATATCGTTGCCAGACAAGGCGAAACGACTTAGGCCGCCAGCTTGGCAGCGTGTTGCTTGACCAGACGAGCAACGGTCGGCGACAGTTGAGCGCCGTTTTGCTGCCAGTAGGTCAGGCGGTCCGTAGCGATACGCAGGGCTTCGGCATTGCCGGAGGCAACCGGGTTGTAGAAGCCGATACGCTCAACGAAACGGCCATCGCGGCGGTTACGGGAGTCGGTCACAACGAGGTTGTAGAACGGACGCTTCTTGGCGCCACCACGGGCAAGACGGATAACAACCATGAGAATACTTTCGTTAGCTGGAAAAAAGACCCGAGATTATATCCCTTTATCAAGGAAAAACAAGCCACTTAGCCGAGGAGTCGATTCTGAGCGACGACCGCATATCGACAAGCAGCGCCCGTTCGCCTGTCGGCACTGGCTAAGTTGTAAAACTTTGTTATGCTCTTCCGACCATGGACATGACGACGACACCGCTGTCACCGCCTGCCACCGAGACCAGCGTCAAGAGCATACTTGAGTGGCTGGCACTCGCTCATGGACGGAGCGGCTCGGAGGATGCCGACCAGTTGCACGCCCAGTTCCTGTTGCTGCGCGAAACCCCGGTGCCACCCGGTCAACGCCTGAAGCTTCTCGATCTGCTCTACGGTCAGGCGGAGCGCATCGTCAACGCCGAGATTCCGCAACTCAACGACGTCACGCTGCCGATCTCCAGACGCTTGCGCCAGCGCGTCCGCGTGATTCTCGACATGCTGAAGACGCTGGCGCAGGATTATTTCAACACCCTGGCCGACCTGTTTGATCCGGACGGCCCGCGTGCCCTGCAAACGCCGCATACCTCGTTGCGGCGTGCCATGCAGGCGATTGCCTGGCAGATCAACATCAACTACTTGCTCTCTGCCCCGAGCACACCCGGCCATTGGCAACAGCTGCACGCTGCCTATCGTACGGCCCAGCGGCTCGGCATCGAAAGTTTTCCGGGCCCGCAGGGCACCCCGAGCATTGCCCAGCTATACAGCCGCATCGTCCTTGCTGCGATTGCCCAGCCAGCCTCCTTTTCGTCAAACGAACTTGAGTTTATTTGGGCTTATACGACGCAACATACCCCTGCGCTGGAGCTACTCGAACAAGCTCCGATGCACAGCACGGGCATCTTCTGGATCGACCCCGACCGCGACTTCCCAGCATACGCACTGATACGGCGCCTCCCGGTCGATCCGGTGCAAACCCGCTATTTTGTCTGCGACGCCATCGCCGAGCAGGCAAAACGCCACCATGAAGCCCTAAGCCAAGGAGCGCCGGCCTCCTCCTTGGGGCTACCGGCCTTTGCCGACACCCATGCCGGACAAGCCATTCTGCTCCGCTTGCACCAGCTCTGGGGACACCCGACAAAACGAAAATTCCCACGGCGCCGCCAATCCTATCGGGCTCACATTTGCATAGGACTGCCGGCCATCTGGCAACTGACAAAGCATCCGTCGCGGACTCCGCCGACCGGGGAATGGATGGTCACCAATGAAAGTCCCGACGGCTATGCCGTGATGCACATGTCCGGCCAAGCTGAAAATATCCGGGTCGGCGAAATCGTTGCCCTTCAACCACAAGGAGAGCGCACCGAAGCAACGCCCGTTTGGCATATCTGCATGATCCGCTGGGCCACTTCGGAAAACCCGGAGCACTTGGAGTTGGGGCTGGAAATATTGACCTCCCGGGCACGAGCCGTGGAAATCGTCCGTGCCGACGAACAGATGCTCGGCAAGGTTTTCGGCCTGATTCTTCCCGAAACCCCGCCCCTACGCCCCCAGCGCTGCCTGGTCGCACCGGCAGGGCTGATCCGTGAAGGCTCACGGCGGGTGGTGGTCCTTGCCGAAAGCGAAAAGCTCGAAGTACTCGAACTGCAGGTCACCCATCTCGTCGAACAGACAGGAAACGTGGAAGCCTTCAGCGTCCAGCCTGAGGACTTACCTTAGCAGCAATCAACCCCCCCAGCAGGATCACCGCCCAAGACAGGTGGAGCCAGACCAGGAATACCGGGAAGGCAGCAAACGCCCCATAGATGCTTTTCAGCATCGCTGAACTGACGAGAAATACCTCGAACAACTTCTGCATCGCGGTGAATGCCACTGTCGCAAAAATTCCGCCGATCAAAGCCGCACGCTTGCTCACCCGGGCATTCGGCACGGCGTAATAGAGGAAAGAGAAGAACAAGCCCATCAGCAGAATGGCTACGCCTTTCAGGGCGATGCGGCGAAACCACGCCGGCTCGTCGAACAAACCGAGAGAGGAAGTCACGGCAAAGGAGACGACCCCCGCTACGGCTCCCAATAGGAATGGCCATACCGCCATCACAAAAGCATACAAACGCAAGCGTGCGAGCAGCGGTCGCGGTTGAACCAGCCACAAGTGATTGAAGGCTCGCTCTATCGTATGCATCAACATGAAAGCTGTCACACCTAGCAGCGCGATACCTGCCCAAGTCAGTTGCTGCGCCTTGTGCGAAAAACGCCCGATGTTGCCAACTATGGTGTTGGCAGCCCCCGCCGGCAACAAGGCTTCACGTATCAATTGCTCCAAGCGTCCCAGCAGAACGTCGAAATACGGTACCGCACTGGCTACGGACACCACGACAGCAACCAAGGGCACCAACGACATCAATGTCGTAAACGCCAGAGCAGCACTGGTCTGCATCATGTTTTCCTCAAGGAAGCGACGCAGAATTCCGCCACCTCCTTTTGGTGAGCTAGCGCGCTTTCTAGATGATCTGGGGCGTATTGACATGGGGCCGTATAATAGCCCACCCCATTGAAATCACAGGGACTCCGACAGACAACAGCGCCCCGTCCAAGCAGCCCCGCCCCAAAACTCCGAGTAGTTTCATGACCCCGAAGCACTATCGTTTGTTGGCCAGTACCAGTCTGATCGCCCTGATCTTCCTCTGTCTAGCTTGGGAAGCCTGGCTTGCCCCACTGAAGCCAGGCGGCTCCTGGATGACACTGAAAGCCGTCATCCTTCTCTTTCCGCTTTTTGGCATCCTGCGCGGCAAGCGCTACACCTACAAATGGCTATCTTTGTTGGTGCAGATTTACCTCTTGGAGGGTTTGACCCGCGCCACCAGCGACCATGGGCTGAGCCGCCATCTCGCGACCGGTGAAACACTGCTCGCCTTGGTGTTGTTTATCTCGACAGTAATGTTCATCCGTTCTACACGGCAAACGGACGAAAAAAAAGCTGCTTCAGAGGGCTGAAGCAGCTTTTTGGAACGACCCGCAATCAAACATCGCCCTGAGCACGCACCTTGTCCAAGCTGGAGTGCAACTTGTTCAGCGCATTCAAGTAAGAGCGCGCCGAAGCGATGACGATATCGGTATCTGCACCATTGCCATTGACGATACGCCCCCCCTTGGCCAAACGGGTCGTGACTTCCCCTTGCGCATCGGTCCCGGTAGTGATCGCATTGACCGAATAGAGCAGTAGTTCGGCACCGCTGCCGACGATGCTTTCGATCGCCTTGAAAGTCGCGTCGACCGGCCCACCGCCACCAGCTTCACCCTTCTTCTCCACCCCACCGACATTCAGGATGACCTTGGCCATCGGCAATTCGCCGGTCTCCGAACAGACATGGGAGTACACGAGCTTGTAATGCTCCTGCTCCGGCGTTACCACTTCGTCGGAAACCAGTGCGTGCAGATCCTCGTCGAAGATCTCATGCTTGCGATCGGCCAGTTCCTTGAAACGAGCAAATGCCGCATTCAGGGCTTCATCGCTCTCAAGTTCGATGCCGAGCTCCTGCAGACGGGTCTTGAAGGCATTGCGCCCGGAATGCTTACCAAGGACTAATTTATTTTGCGTCCAACCCACATCCTGAGCCCGCATGATCTCGTAGGTCTCACGATGCTTTAGCACCCCGTCCTGATGGATACCGGACTCATGGGCAAAGGCATTTGCGCCGACTACCGCCTTGTTCGGCTGCACCGGATAACCGGTGATCTGGGAGACCAATTTCGAGGCCGGCACGATCTGCGTCGCATCGACCCGTGTCTCGACAGGAAACACGTCGGCACGTGTCCGCACTGCCATCACGATTTCCTCCAGCGCAGCATTTCCAGCCCGCTCGCCCAAGCCATTGATCGTGCATTCCACCTGGCGAGCTCCAGCCAACACCGCAGCCAAAGAATTGGAAACGGCAAGACCGAGATCGTTGTGGCAATGCACCGACCAAACCACCTTGTCGGAATTGGGCACCCGCTCAATCAGCTGCCGCATGGTTTCGGCATACTGGAAGGGAATGTTGTAGCCAACGGTATCCGGCACGTTGATCGTAGTCGCACCGGCCTTGATCACTGCTTCAAAGATACGGCACAGGAAATCCAGTTCCGAGCGCCCAGCATCCTCGGCCGAAAACTCGACATCATCGGTAAACTGCCGCGCCCAGCCGATAGCCTTCACCGCTTGTTCGACCACCTGATCGGGAGTCATCCGCAGTTTCTTCTCCATATGGATCGGCGAGGTCGCGATGAAAGTGTGGATACGCCCCGACTTGGCCGGCTGGATGGCCTCACCGGCACGGCGAATGTCGTTCTCATTGGCACGCGCCAACGAACATACGGTGGATTCCTTGATCGCCTGAGCAATGGCATGAATGGAATCGAAGTCCCCCGGGGAGGCTGCGGCAAAGCCGGCCTCGATCACATCCACACGCATCTTCTCCAATTGGCGGGCGACGCGGATCTTTTCCTCTTTGGTCATCGACGCCCCTGGGCTTTGCTCCCCATCGCGCAAGGTTGTGTCGAAGATCACCAGATGTTGTTTCATAAAACCACTCCGTCTTACTGCGGCTTGCGCTTCAGCAAACCAATTGCCGCCTGAACATATCCAGACAAACCGTAAAGTACAAAAAAGCCGAACAAGGCGATTTCTGGACTGTATGCCACCAGCGCAAAGCCCAAGGCAATTGCGGCGATGACGAAGAACGGAACGCTCTTCTTCAGATTGATGTCCTTGAAACTATAAAAACGAATGTTCGACACCATCGTAACGCCAGCAAAAACGGTCAGCGCACAAGCAAACCAGCGAACGTCGCTGCCGGCCACTCCTGTTTCTATCATCACCCAGACCAGGCCAGCCACCAGTGCTGCCGCCGCGGGCGAAGGCAAGCCCTGGAAATAGCGCTTGTCGATAACCTCCAGCGTCGTATTGAAGCGTGCCAGACGCAAGGCAGCACCAGCGCAATACACGAAGGCCGCGATCCACCCGAGGCGCCCAAGATCTCTAAGCGCCCACTCGTACATCACCAACGCAGGCGCTGCACCAAAACTCACCATATCGGACAGCGAGTCATATTCGGCCCCGAACGCCGACTGCGTATTGGTCAGACGGGCCACCCGTCCATCCAAGCCATCGAGCACCATCGCGATGAAAATCGCCATGGCCGCCCGGGCGAAATCTCCCTGCATGGCCTGCACGATGGCGAAAAACCCGGCAAACAGTGCCGCCGTGGTAAACAGATTGGGCAGTACGTAAATACCGCGTCGTTTGACTTCAGGGTTGAACAAGGACTTGCGTGGTTTGAGTTCAGTCATGGGGTCGATTGCACTGCGTCGGAATATCGTTGAAGGATACACCCGTAAAGGTGCCAAATCCGCAAACAACAAGGGCGGCACAGTCACCTGTACCGCCCATCGTCAGCCGGCTACGCTAATTGCTCGATAACACGGGAAACAGGTACCCAGTCACCGAACACTTCACGAGCCGCTTATGAACCGTCCGCTTAGTTCTTGGACTGATCAACCAACTTGTTCTTCTTGATCCACGGCATCATGTCGCGCAGTTGGCCACCGACCGTTTCGATCTGGTGCACAGCGTTCAGGCGACGACGAGCGGTCATCGAAGGATAGTTGGTGCGACCTTCCAGGATGAACATCTTGGCGTATTCGCCGGTCTGGATGCGCTTCAGGGCATTGCGCATGGCAACGCGCGACTGCTCGTTGATGACTTCCGGACCGGTCACGTACTCGCCATATTCGGCGTTGTTCGAGATCGAGTAGTTCATGTTGGCGATGCCGCCTTCGTACATCAGGTCAACGATCAGCTTCAGTTCGTGCAGACACTCGAAGTAAGCCATTTCCGGAGCGTAGCCAGCTTCAACCAGGGTTTCGAAGCCCATCTTGACCAGCTCGACGGCGCCGCCGCACAGAACGGCTTGTTCGCCGAACAGGTCGGTTTCGGTCTCTTCACGGAAGTTGGTCTCGATGACGCCACCCTTGGTGCCGCCATTGGCTGCAGCATACGACAGGGCAATGTCCTTGGCCTTGCCGGACTTGTCCTGATAAACAGCGATCAGGGAGGGCACGCCGCCACCCTTCAGGTACTCGGAACGCACGGTGTGACCCGGGCCCTTCGGAGCAACCATAATGACGTCGACGTCGGCGCGCGGCACGACCTGGTTGTAATGCACGTTGAAGCCGTGGGCAAAAGCCAGAGCAGCGCCCTTCTTCAGGTTTGGAGCAACTTCTTCGTTGTAGACCTGCGGAATGTTCTCATCCGGCAACAGGATCATGACGACGTCTGCGCCCTTGACGGCCTTGGCGATCTCTTCGACCTTCAGACCGGCGGCTTCAGCCTTCTTCCAGGAAGCACCATCCTTACGCAGGCCAACGGTAACCTTGACGCCAGAATCCTTCAGGTTCTGAGCGTGGGCATGGCCTTGCGAGCCATAACCAACGATGGTGACCTTCTTGCCCTTGATCAGGGAGAGATCGGCGTCCTTGTCGTAATAAACTTTCATGAAAACCTCTTTATTTACAGATAGTTAGACTTTTAGAATACGATCGCCGCGGCCAATACCGCAAACACCGGTACGTACCGTTTCGAGAATCAGCCCGGCATCGAGCGCAGCAATGAACGAGTCAAGCTTCGAACTGGCACCCGTCAGTTCGATAACGTAGGTCGATTCCGTCACATCGATGATGCGACCACGGAAAATATCGGCCATACGCTTCATCTCTTCGCGGTCCTTACCCGTCGCCCGAACCTTGATCAGCATCAGTTCGCGTTCGACATGAGCAGCCTCGGAGAGATCGACCACTTTGACGACATCAACCAGCTTGTTGAGCTGCTTGGTGATCTGCTCGAGCACCTCGTCGGAGCCCCAGGTCAGAATGGTCATCCGCGACAACGAGGGATCTTCCGTCGGAGCCACGGTCAGCGATTCAATGTTGTAGCCACGAGCGGAAAACAGCCCGGCCACACGGGAGAGCGCCCCCGCTTCATTTTCGATCAGGATGGAAATGATATGTCGCATTTTTCTTATCCTCCCCCGCTCAGATGTCTTCTGCGAGGATCATTTCGGTCAAGCCCTTGCCTGCGGCAACCATCGGGAAAACGTTGGCGCCCGGATCGATAATGAAATCCATGAAGACGAGGTCGTTCTTGTGTTCGGTGAAGGCCTTGCGCAGCGCCGGCTCGACATCTTCCGGCTTTTCGATACGCATGCCGACGTGCCCATAAGACTCAGCCAACTTGACGAAATCCGGCAGCGAGGTCACGTAGGACTGCGAATAACGCTTGGAATAGAACATTTCCTGCCACTGGCGAACCATGCCGAGCATACCGTTATTCAGGTTGATGATCTTGATTGGCAGCTCGAATTGCTTGCAGGTCGACAATTCCTGAATACACATCTGGATCGAACCTTCGCCGGTCACACAGGCAACTTGCGCGCCTGGGTTGGCGAACAATACGCCCATCGCGTAAGGCAAGCCAACGCCCATGGTTCCCAAGCCGCCGGAATTGATCCAGCGACGCGGCTTGTCGAACTTGTAGTACTGAGCGGCGAACATCTGGTGTTGGCCGACATCGGAGGTAACGAAAGCATCGCCGCCGGTCACTTCGTAGAGCTTCTCGACCACATACTGCGGCATGATGTATTCCGACTGACGATAGGCTAGCGAGTCGCGGCTGCGCCATTCGTCAATCTGCTTCCACCAATCGCCCACATCAGGATCGGCCTTGAAACTGCCATCCATCAATTTGAGCATTTCGTCAAGTACGTCGGCAACGTTACCGACGATAGGCACATCAACCTTAACGCGCTTCGAAATCGACGACGGGTCGATATCGATATGAATGACGCGACGATTCTCCTGCCCATAGTGGTCAGGATTGCCGATCACTCGGTCATCGAAACGCGCACCGACTGCCAGAACGACATCGGCATAGTGCATCGCATTATTGGCTTCGAAAGTACCGTGCATACCCAACATGCCGACAAACTGCTTGTCGGTTGCCGGGTAACCACCAAGCCCCATTAGGGTGTTGGTTACCGGGAAATTCAATTTGCGAGCCAGCTCGGTCAGCTTCTCTGCAGCATCCGACAGGATCACGCCACCACCGGTATAGATGATCGGACGCTTGGCTTCCTGCAAGATCTGCACAGCCTTCTTGATCTGACCAAGGTGCCCTTTGACCACGGGATTGTACGAACGCATCTGCACGGTCTTCGGGTAATCGAACTCGCAGACCTGCGCAGTGATGTCCTTGGGAATGTCGACAACGACCGGCCCAGGGCGCCCGGTAGAGGCGATATGGAAAGCTTTCTTGATGGTGCTCGCCAAGTCCTTCACATCCTTGACCAGGAAGTTGTGCTTGACGCAGGGACGGGTGATACCGACCGTATCGCACTCTTGGAACGCATCCTGACCGATATAGGCGGTCGGCACCTGACCGCACAGCACGACCATCGGAATGGAATCCATGTAAGCAGTAGCGATACCGGTTACCGTGTTGGTCACACCGGGGCCGGACGTCACCAAAGCCACGCCGACTTTTTGCGAAGAACGGGAATAGGCGTCGGCCGCATGCACAGCAGCCTGCTCGTGACGGACCAGGATATGCTTGACCTCTTCCTGTTTGAAGAGGGCGTCGTAAATGTGCAGGACGGAACCGCCCGGATACCCGAAGACGTAGTCGACCTTTTCTTCCTGCAGGCACCTGATTACAATTTCTGCACCGCTGATCATCATCCTTGAGCCCAAAAAAGCTATAGCCTAAAAGGGCGTAACCTTAATCTAGAGCCCAATTTCGGTCAAGGTTTCAAGGCAATCCCTGCATTGCTCAAGGCTTTTTCGGAAGAGACTACCCTGGCTTCACCCCAACAACTTTCCAGCTTCCTCGAATCGGTAGAACGCAGAGCCTTCAAGCAGGCGATCTTTGCCGTACACGATGAGGAAGCCGCTCTCGATATCGTTCAGGATGCGATGCTGAAGCTCGCCGAAAAATATGGCGACCGTCCGGACGAAGAGTTTCCGATGCTGTTCCAACGCATATTGCAGAACACCATCCGCGACTATTACCGACGCAGCAAGGTCCGCTCCATGTGGACCACCCTGCTCTCCGCATTTTCGTCGGACGACGACGAAGACAGCGACCCTCTGGAAACACTTGCCGCCGACGAAGACGACAACGGCCTGCGCACCCCCGAAGCCACGCTTCTGCAAAGCCAGACGCTCGAAGTCATCGAAGAAGAAATAAAAAAATTGCCAGCGCGTCAACGTGAAGCGTTCCTCATGCGTTATTGGGAAGACATGGACGTAGCCGAGACCGCGGCTGCGATGGGCTGCTCAGAAGGCAGCGTCAAGACCCATTGCTCGCGCGCCACCCACGCGCTAGCAGCCGCCCTGTCGGCTAGAGGAATAAAGCTATGAAAGAAGAACGTTGCGCTTATCGGATTCGGCAAGCGCTGAACCATGGATTGAAAGAGATTCCTCCGGCCTCCAGCCGTCGGCTGGAAGCGGCTCGCCATCTCGCCCTGTCACGACAAAAACAAGCCGTTGGCGAGGTTGCATGGGCTGGAGTCGGCAATATCAATCTCGGTCACAGCCATCACTTCCCCTATCTTCGGCAACTGCTGGCAATGCTTGCCTTGCTGCTGGGGATGTGGATTTCATTCTACTGGCACAGCGTGCAATACGTTTCTGCACTCGAGGAAGTGGATAGCGCCCTTCTCTCGGATGACCTACCCCCCGAGGCATTTCTCGACAACGACTTCCTTGAATGGCTAATCGACGACTCTCCGGAGGAATAATCCTCGCGCTATGGCTTACCTGTAGCCAAGCCGCCGAGCCACCAACAACGGTCATTATCGGCACCCCGCCGCAACCGACTTGGTCGCAACTCAACTTGCAGCAACGCAACATTCTGTCTCCACTGGCAAAGGATTGGGACAGCATGGAAAACGTGCGGCGCAAGAAGTGGCTGGGTATCGCCGATCGCTACCCGACAATGAAATCCGACGAGCAGCAACGCATGCAGGACCGCATGCGCGAGTGGGCCGCACTTACCCCTGAACAACGCTCAAAGGTGAGAGACACCTACAAGGATTTCAACCAACTTCCCGCCGAGCAGAAAAAACTGGTCAAGCAAAAATGGGAGGCCTATTCCAACCTTCCAGCAGAAGAAAAGCAGCGGGCGCGCGAGAGCGGAAAATCTTCCAAACTCCTGGCCGCACCCACGCCTGTCGAAACTAGCGAACCCGTTTCGAGCAGCCAATCAGCAAATACAGCCGAAACTGGCAAACACTGACGTCGATGCAACTACAAACACCGGGGATTGGCCGCCGCCTGGCCAGCATGTTGTACGAGGGGCTGGTAATTTTCGCCGTCCTGCTGATTTTCTTCTGGCTACCGCAAGCTTTGGTCGCCGGCATGTGGGGCATGCAGAGCGCAAAACTGCTCTGGCTCCACGTATTCCTGTTGCTCGGGTTTTATTTCGTTTGGTTCTGGCTTAAAGCTGGGCAGACGCTGCCAATGAAGACATGGCGCTTGCGCCTGGTTGACCGCGAAGGACAAAAGCTTAGGCCGTTACAGGCCGTTCTGCGTTATTTGGCTGCCTGGCCGAGCATCTTGCTGTTCGGCATAGGAATCCTGTGGGCATTGCTCGATAAGGATGCTCAGTTTTTGCATGACCGGATTGCCGGCACACGCGTAACCAAAGCCGATTAATCGATCAGCGGCGCTCCACCCACCACAGCATTCCGATCGCGGCCACCAGGAACAGCGCCGAAGGCGCGGTGGCACTGGCAAATGGCGGCCAAGCGTTGATAACGCCTAGGTTGGAGAACAAGCCGTTCAGGGCATAGAACAGAATCCCCAGCATCACACCTGCGAAAATCTTCAGGCTGACGCCTCCCACTCGATTATGCGAATAACCGAAGGGTAAGGCTAAAGCAACCATGACTAGCGCTGCCAACGGGTAGACCAGCTTCTTCCACAGCGCGATCTGGTAGCGTTCCGTTTTTTGCTTGTTTTCGGCCAGATGGCGCGTGTAACTAAATAAGCCGTAGAGCGACATACGCTCCGGTGAAACCATCAAGACTGCCAGCAGATCCGGATTCACCGCCGAACGCCAATCAGCAACCGCTTGGCGCTCAACACGCGACAAATCTCCGTCCAAGCTTGTGCTGACCACATCTTTCAATTCCCAGCGATCCGGCAGATGGTGCTCGGCCTGCTGGGCCTCAATTACTGACTCCAGAGTATTGTCCGCCTTGAAGCGGTAGATACGCACCTCTTCGAGCTTTGCGTCTGGGGTCGCCTTACGGATATTGATGAAACTGCGCCCATCCTTGATCCACAACCCGCTCTCGAACCCGCTCTGGGCAATTACCTTGCTGAGAGCCGTGGCTCGCAACTCCTGTCCAAAACGCTCGGCGAACGGCACCAAGCCCTCGCCGACGATGAAGGTGAGCAGCGCCAACAAACCCGCCGCGCGGAACAAGGTCATCAGCAAATCACGCGTTGCCAGTCCCGAAGCCCGCAAAACGGTGATCTCGGAATGTCTGGCCAGAGTCGACAAGGCATACAGGGAACCAATCAGCGTCGCGATCGGTATCAATTCGTACACCAACCCCGGAAGGCTCAGCGCGACAAAAAGCGCCGCATGTCCTAGCGTGTAGCCTCCCTTGCCAACGCTGCGCAATTCGTCGATGAAATCGAAAAAGCTAAACAGTGCCAGGAAAGCGGCGAGCACCAAGAAAACCGCGGCAAAGGTTTCCCGCATCAGGTAGCGCTGGTAAAGACTCAAACGAAACATCAGCCCCTCCGCCGCTGCCAAGGCATGCGCATCGCGACGCGACGATAAAAAAGCGCCAACAGAGGCAACAGCATCAAGGCATGTACCGCCCAGACACCAACCCAGAAGGACATTTTCCCTTGCGCCACCCAGGCCTGACTGACCGACATCAGATTGCTATAGATGGCGTAGATCAAGATGGCGATCAACATATTGGCCGACCGACCTGCACGTGGATTCACATATGACAGAGGGATCGCCAGAAGCGCCAGTATCAAAGCCGAAATCGGCATTCCGATACGCCAAAGCAACTCGCCACGCGCCACATTGCTTTTTTCGAAGACCAGTTCGGTCAGCAGCATCCGGCTGGGCGAACGCTCGGCCGGCCGCGCCTCGCCGTCTTCCATGCGCACCTTGTAGCGTTCGAATTCCATGACCTTGAATTCCGGCGAGCCAGGCTCGACTTCGTAACGCCGACCGTCCTCCAGAACGACGAAGCGATCGCCGTTTTCGGCCACTTCCTGATAGCCGGAATCGGACATCACGACGCCCAGTTTCCCTTCCTGCATGGAGGCCACGAAAACATTGCCGACGCGGCTGGCATCGTCGGCAATCGCCTCCACGAAGAAGACACGCTGCCCCTGCTTGACCTCGCGGAATGCGCCAGGCGATACCTGCGAAAGTTCACTGCGAGCCTTCAGCCTTTGCCGATAATCGGCCGTACTGTAATTCGCCCAGGGCGAAAGGAAGCCTGCCAGCACGGCAATGGCGACAACAATAGGCGCGGCGAAACGCAAGACCGGGCGCACCCAGGCAGTCAGCGGCTGCCCACAGGAAAACCAGACGACCATTTCCGAATCGCGATAAGCTCTGGACAGACTGAGCAGAATCGCGACGAACAGCGTCAGCGATAGCAGGATGGGCATGAAGTTCAATGCGGCAAAGCCGAGCAGCGAAGCAACCGCTTCAGGCGCGATGCGGCCGCCCGCTGCATCCTTGAGCAGGCGAATCAATTGGGTAGAGGTCAGGATAGCCAGCAACGCGACACTGATGCCGGCTGCTGCCTGAGCGAATTCACGCCGGGCGGCGCGCTCGAATATCATGCTTTTGACGAAACCAAAAAAATGCGGGGATAATCCCGCGAAAACCGATATTTCCTTGATCAGGAGCAGCTTGTGGAATTTAGCATAAAAAGCGGCAGCCCGGAAAAACAGCGTACGGGTTGCGTCGTCGTCGGGGTGTTCGAATCGAAGAAACTGACACTCCCCGCCGAACTGCTCGACAAGGCTGCACACGGCTTCATCGCCGACATTCTCCGACGTGGTGACATGGAAGGCAAAGCTGGCACCACGGTCGTTCTGCACAACGTACCGGGTACGCTGTGCGACCGTGTCTTGCTGGTCGGCCTGGGCAAGGAAAAGGAATTCCGCGAGAAGGAATTCGGTAACACCCTGCGCACGGTCATAAAGGCGCTGAACGATACCGGCGCCAGCGACGCGGCAATTTTCCTGACCGAACTTCCGGTCAAGAAGCGCGATCTGGCCTGGCGCATGCGGCAGGCGGCGATGATCGCCCTCGACAGCACCTATCGCTTCGAAGAGTTCAAGAGCAAGAAGAACGAACAGCGTCGCCCGTTGCGCAAGCTGATGTTCGGCGTCGAGCGGCGCAATGAACTGGCGATTGCCGAAGAAGCGATGAAGCAAGGCATCGCCATCGCCGAAGGCATGGCCATGGCGCGCGATCTCGGCAACACCCCGCCCAATGTCTGCCACCCGACCTATCTGGCCGAACAGGCACAGGCCCTGTCCAAGGAATTCAAACTCGGCTGCGAAGTCCTCGATCGCGAAGAGATGAAAAAGCTGGGCATGCACTCCCTGCTCGCCGTGGCTCGCGGCGCCCACCAGCCGCCCAAGCTTATCGTGCTGACCTACCAGGGCGGCAAGGCCAGCGAAAAACCCATCGTTCTGGTTGGCAAGGGCGTCACTTTCGACACTGGTGGCATCTCGCTCAAACCCGCAGCCGAAATGGACGAGATGAAATACGACATGTGTGGCGCAGCTGGCGTGCTTGGGACCATGAAGGCGGTGGCGCAGATGGCCTTACCGATCAACCTGACAGTCATCGTTCCAGCTACCGAAAACATGCCTGGCGGCAACGCCACCCGTCCCGGCGACATTGTCACTTCGATGTCCGGCCAAACCATCGAGATCCTCAACACCGATGCCGAAGGGCGCCTGATACTGTGCGATGCCCTGACCTACGCCGAACGTTTCGAGCCCGAAACGGTGATCGACGTCGCCACGCTGACCGGCGCCTGCGTCGTCGCATTGGGCGGTATCGCCAGCGGCCTGTTCGCCAACAAGGACGGCCTGGCCCGCGACCTGTTGGAAGCTGGCGAAGACGCTCACGACCGCGCCTGGCACATGCCGCTATGGGACGACTACCAGGAGCAATTGAAGAGCCCCTTCGCCGACATGGGCAATGTCGGCGGACGCATGGGCGGCGCCATCACGGCCGCCTGCTTCCTGTCGCGCTTCACCAAGAAATATGACTGGGCACACCTGGACATCGCCGGCACCGCCTGGAAATCCGGCAGCGACAAAGGCGCCACCGGCCGCCCGGTGCCCTTGCTGGCCAACTACCTGTTGCGGCGCGCGGGGAAAATCGATTGACCCAGGTTTTCTTCTACCACGGCGCCTCCGACAAGCTGGCCGCCACCTGCGCGCTGATTTCCGGCACCTACGCCAAGAAGAAGTCGATGCTTGTCTATGCGCCAGACAGCGCCATCGCCGACGGCATCGACCGTCTGCTGTGGACCAACGCACAACTGAGCTTCATCCCACACTGCCGGGCCGATTCCCCTTTGGCCTCCGAGACACCCATCCTGATCGCGGGCGAAATGCCTGCGCAGCCGACGCAAAATGAACGCCTGATGAACCTCGGCCGCGACATTCCGCCAGGCTTTTCCCGCTTCCAGAGTCTGGTCGAGGTCGTTGGCCAGGACGAGGGCGACCGCCTCGCTGCCCGCGATCGCGTCAAGTCCTACCGCGAACAAGGCTACGAAGTTCAGTATTTCGACTTGAGCAACCGTTAAGGAAACGCCGTGCCCAACCCAATCATCGCCCGTGCCGATGCCCTGATGCAGCGCCGCCGCCAGAATGGCAGCGAAGCGGACGACGTTCCGGTCCTGACCGATGCGGTGGACGACGAGGACATCCCGGTCCTGTTCAATGTCGACCTGCCGCACTTCGAAGCAACACATCCGGCGCTCGACGAACCGTTGCCGACCCTGGAAATCAGCTTCGCCGAGCTGCCCCCTGAGGCCGACGAAGCTTCAACCGCGACAGTTTTTTCGCCCGAGGCACCAGCCCCTGAATTCGCAGCCTATCCACTGGCCGAACCGGCCGAGCCTGCAGAACCAGAGCCCGTCCCAGCCATGGTGTCACCCGCCACCGATGTCGCATTGCGCAAAGCGCTGATCCGCGAGGTCGCGCAACGCATCGAACGCCGCCTCGCGGCCGAACTTCCGCAGTTGATCGCCGACACCGTCGCAGAGATTCTGGCCGAGCAGGCCGGCGCCGACGAAATCCGCTGATCAGCAGCACTGCTGCGGTGCACCGGCCCAGTCCGGTATAATTCAAGGTTTTCCCCTTTTCTTCCAGACAGATGGAACTCGCCAAAGCCTTTGAGCCCGCGGATATCGAACGCCGCTGGTACCCCGAGTGGGAATCCAAGAATTACTTTGCCGCTGGCGTCGACGCCAACAAGGCAGACAATTTCTGCATCCTGCTGCCGCCGCCGAACGTCACCGGCACCCTGCACATGGGCCACGGCTTCAACCAGACGATCATGGACGCCCTCACCCGCTACTACCGGATGAAGGGGCACAACACCCTGTGGCAACCGGGCACCGACCACGCCGGCATCGCCACGCAGATCGTCGTCGAGCGCCAGCTGGACGCCCAAGGCGTCAGCCGCCACGACCTCGGCCGCGAGAAATTCCTGGAAAAAGTCTGGGAATGGAAGGAATACTCCGGCGGCACCATCACCCGCCAGATGCGCCGCATGGGCACCAGCCCGGACTGGAAGCGCGAGCGCTTCACGATGGATGCCGGCCTCAACAAGGTCGTCACCGAGACCTTCGTTCGCCTCTACAACGAAGGCCTGATCTACCGCGGCAAGCGCCTGGTGAACTGGGACCCGAAGCTGCACACCGCCGTGTCCGACCTGGAAGTCGTCCAGGAAGAAGAAGACGGCTTCATGTGGCACATCCGCTACCCGCTGGCCGACGGCTCGGGTAGCCTGGTGGTCGCCACCACCCGTCCGGAAACCATGCTCGGCGACACGGCCGTCATGGTCCATCCGGAAGACGAGCGCTACAAGCACATGATCGGCAAGATGGTGAAGCTGCCGCTGACCGAGCGCGAAATCCCGATCATCGCCGACAGCTATGTCGATCTCGAATTCGGCACCGGCTGCGTCAAGGTCACGCCAGCGCACGACTTCAACGACTACGCCGTTGGCCAGCGCCATGGCCTGCCGATGATCTCGATCCTAACGCTCGACGCCAAAATCAACGACAACGCCCCGGAAAAATACCGCGGTCTCGACCGCTTCGATGCCCGCAAGGCCGTCGTCGCCGATCTGGAAGCCCTCGGCATCCTGGAAAAGACCGACAAGCACAAACTGAAGGTGCCGCGCGGCGACCGTACCGGTGTCGTCATCGAGCCGATGCTGACCGACCAATGGTTCGTCGCCATGTCCAAGCCGGGCGCCGACGGCAAGTCCATCACCGAGAAGGCCCTTGAGGTCGTCCATTCCGGTGAAATCAAGTTCTATCCGGAAAACTGGGTCAATACTTACAACCAGTGGCTGAACAACATTCAGGATTGGTGTATTTCCCGCCAGCTGTGGTGGGGCCATCAGATTCCGGCCTGGTACGGCGTCAATGGCGAGGTGTTTGTCGCCCAGAACGAGGAAGAAGCCCGCAAGCAGGCCGACAAGGCCGGTTACGCCGGCCAGCTGACGCGCGACGAAGACGTGCTCGACACCTGGTATTCCTCCGCCCTGTGGCCATTCTCGACCTTGGACTGGACCGGCGACGAAGCGACCGATGCCGCCAACCAGGTTCTGCAACAGTACCTGCCGTCGTCCGTGCTGGTCACCGGCTTCGACATCATCTTCTTCTGGGTGGCGCGCATGGTCATGATGACCAAGCACATCACCGGCAAGATCCCGTTCAAGCACGTCTATGTGCACGGCCTGATCCGCGACGGCGAAGGTCAGAAGATGTCCAAGTCGAAGGGCAACGTGCTCGACCCGATCGACCTGATCGACGGCATCGGCATCGATGCCCTGGTCGAGAAGCGCACCTTCGGCCTGATGAACCCGAAACAGGCCGAGAGCATCGCCAAGAAGACCAAGAAGGAGTTCCCGGACGGCATTCCGGCCTTCGGAACCGACGCGCTGCGCTTCACCTTCGCTTCGCTCGCCTCGCCGGGCCGCGACATCAAGTTTGACCTGAACCGCTGCGACGGCTACCGCAATTTCTGCAACAAGCTGTGGAACGCTACCCGCTTCGTGCTGATGAACGTCGAAGGCCACGACCTGGCGCTCGACCACCAACAGGGCCGCGGTGGCGAATGCGTCACACCAGGCGGCGAACCCCGCCTGAAATTCAGCTTTGCCGACCGCTGGATCGTCAGCCTGCTGCAAAAGGTGGAAAAGGAAGTCGAGCAACACTTCACCGACTACCGTTTCGACCTGGTTGCCCAGGCCGTTTACAAATTCATCTGGGACGAGTTCTGCGACTGGTATCTGGAAATCGCCAAGGTCGAGATCCAGACCGGCGACGAAGCTCAGCAGCGCGGCGCTCGCCGCACCCTGGTCCGTACGCTGGAAGCGATCCTGCGCCTGGCCCACCCGCTGATTCCGTTCATCACCGAAGAGCTGTGGCAAACGGTCGCCCCGATCGCCGGCCGCAAGACGCAGGATTCGATCATGCTTGCCGGCTATCCAACCTGCGAGCCGACCCGCATCGACGAAGCGGCCGAAGCCAAGGTCGAACGCCTGAAGGCGCTGGCCTACGCCTGCCGCAACCTGCGTGGCGAGATGGGCATTTCGCCGGCCCAGCGCACGCCGCTGCTGGTCGCCGGCGGCGGTGAGGAAATCAAGGAATTCGCCCCCATCCTGCAAGCCCTCGGCAAGCTGTCCGAAGTGCAGATCGTCGACGACATGCCGGCCGATGCCATGGCACCGGTCGCCGTAGTCGGCGAAACCCGCCTGATGCTCAAGGTCGAGATCGATGTTGCCGCCGAGAAGGAGCGCCTGAAGAAGGAGATCGAGAAGCTGGAAAAACAGATTTCCATCGCCCAGGGCAAGCTGTCGAACGAAGGCTTCGTAGCCCGCGCCCCGGCCGCCGTGGTCGAGCAGGAAAAACAGCGCGTCGCCGAATTTACGGCCACGCTGGAAAAATTGAAACCGCAACTGGCCAAGTTGGGAGACTGAAATGGCGGAAGGCATGAAACAGCCTAGCGAGCGCTTCAGCACCATTTTCAGCGCCTTCATGGTGTTCTGCGTGATGGTCTGGATGTGGGGCCTCGGGCTGTTCATGCTTTGGCCCTGGCAGAAGGGCGGCGAATGGCTGCCCGAATTCCCGATTGTCGCCATCTGTGCCGACGACAGCGTATGTACCTTGCCCGTTGGCGAACTGGCTCAGGCCAAGCTTTCCGGCAAGATCAAGTCGCTGCTGCCGCCGGCTGAAACCGGCGAAGCGGCCTACGAGCAGATCACGCTGACCTGGAAGCGCCTGCCCAACACCATCCAGCTCAAGGCCTCGGCCTGGAATTTCCAGACCACCGTGCGCTACCGCCTGGACAATGACACGCCGGTGCTGATGGAGTATCAGGAAATCAACGGCAAGGTATTCCTGTTTGCCATCGCTGGCGCGCTGGTCACCACCCTGCTGCTTTACCTGCGCAAACTACGCAAATAAGCCGGCTGCTGCGGTGCACTGCTCAAAAAGGCAAAAAATGGGCAGTGTGTCGCCAGTCCGAATCAGCGCCAGCTGACGCGGATCAGCCCGCGTAGCGAATTCCCCAGCCAGAACCCATCGGCCAGATCGGCCGGCATCAATATCGCTTCCCGCGCCCGGCCGGTCGCGAGCAATTCCTCACGCAGGATGCCGGGCAAGGCGCCGCTGGCCAGTGGCGGCGTCAGCAGAATGCCTTCGCGCTCGACGAAGACGTTGCTGCGCGCCCCCTCCGCCACCTCGCCGCGCTCGTTCAGGAAGACGACGTCGAACAGCGCGGGATCGGCCATCACTTCAACCAAGGCTGCGTCATAAAGCGCCCGGTCCGTCGTCTTATGCCGGCGCAATGGGTAGCGTGAATCGATTGCCGTAGCGGCCAGACGGGCGAAGCGTGGCCCGGCCGGCTCGTCGGTCAATGCAAAAGGCTTGGCTTCAAAGATTCCCGTCTTGTTCAAAGTCAGACGAACCCGCCATTTGCCACTGGATGGTAGCGCACCAAGCGCTGCCTCCAACTTTTCCCAGGCCACTGGGAAACCCAGTGCGCCCGCGGAATTCGCCAAGCGGGCCAGATGGCGTTCGCGCCGATGCAAGACACCCGCCTCCAGACGCATGGTCTCGATCAGCTGGATGCCAGGGTCGCAATCGGTCAAAAAACGCGCCTTCAGCAGGCATTCGCGCCACTCGGCATCGGCCCGGGAATCGGCGACGATGCCGCTACCCACGCCAAGGCTGCCACGGTAATCGGCCGCCAGTTGCAAGGTGCGAATCGCCACGTTCAGACGAAAATCGCCGTTCGGCGCCAACCAGCCTAACGCTCCGGTGTACAAGCCGCGCGGTCCGCTTTCCAGTTCGCCGGCGATTTGCATGGCGCGAATTTTCGGTGCGCCGGTGATCGAACCGCAGGGAAACAAAGCACGTAGGATGTCCGCCAGCGAACGCCCAGGCACCGCTGCCGACACCTCCGACACCATCTGCCAGACTGTCGGATAATCCTCGATCTCAAACAAGCGCTCGACGCGCACGCTGCCGTTCTCCGCCACCCGACCAAGATCATTGCGCAACAGGTCGACGATCATCAGGTTTTCCGCCCGGTCCTTGACCGAGTCGCGCAGGGTTTCCGGTGCTGCAGTACGCGGCGCCGTACCCTTCATCGGCCGCGTGTTCAGCTTGTCGCCACGCTTTTCGAGGAAGAGTTCGGGCGACAGCGAAACGATGCCCTGCGCCGGATCGCCGACGAAACCGCCGTAGCGCACCGGCTGCTGCTGGCGCAGTCGCGCATATAGCGCCAGCGGCGAACCGAACCAATCGAAAATCAGCGGAAAGGTGTAATTGACCTGGTAGCAGTCGCCCGCGGAAATCAGGCTTTGGATGCGGTGCACCGCAGCAGTGTAGGTTTTCTCGTCGATCGCCGGCTGGACATTGAGCACCCCGGCAGTCGCCCCGGCAAGCTGCGCCTCAAGCCACGCCTCGGCTTCCTGTTCGTCGAGTGTTTGGCAATCGGCAAAGCACCAGAAACGAGCCAGGGGTTTGGCGCCCGCCTGCCAGCCGAGCGGCGCCGATTTCGGCTCGAACAGGTAGCCCAACTCGTAGTCGAGCGCAGCGACTGTCCAGCCAGGCTGCCGCTCCAGGTCGGCCAACGTGGCCGCCCAGCCATCGGCGTCGAACACCTCGCGGCATTCGATCAGGTCCGTAAACAGCCAAGCGGCGGGTTCGCCTTGCGGCGCCCGCCGATCTTCGAAAAAGGCAAACAACTGGGAGCTTACTTGCGCTTCAGGAAATACATGAAGACCTTGTCTTCTTCCACCTGCTCGACCAGTTCGTTACCGGTCTGCTTGGCGAAGGCGGGAAAATCCTTCAACGAACCGGGATCGGTCGCCTGAACACGCAGAATCTGGCCAGACTCCATTTCAGCCAGGGTCTTCTTGGTACGCAGGATGGGCAGCGGGCAGTTCAGGCCCTTCACGTCGAGGTCGCGGTCGAATTCCATGATCGTTCAGGTCTATGCAATGCTAAAAATGGCATTCTACCGCTAATTGCGTTTTTCCTTCATTTCCTCACGCAAGCGCTGCTTCAGTTCGCGCAAGCGCGAGTCGATTACCGACATTTCGTAGAAATTGGCATCGCCAGCTTTCTGCGCCAATTCCAATTGCTCGACGGCCTGCGCCGTCTGCCCCTGCAAGGCAAAGACCTCGGCCAGGGAGCGATGCTGCAGCGCCTGTCGCCCTAACCCGGCATAGCTCTCTGCCCGCAACTTATGCAGGCGAATGTCGGCCGGATAATTCTGCAACTGCATCTCGGCAAAGCGCCGCGATTCCTCGTAACGCCGCGCCCCGGTGAGCGCCGCACCATAGCCGTATATCAGGCTGTAGTTGAGCGGAAAGCGGACCATCGCATCGCGGTAAATCTGCAAGCCGGTTGAAACGTCGCCCCGAGCTATACGAATCTCGGCACGCAATTTCTCGACCATCGCCGAGGACAGCCGAGCTGCGCGCACGCTGTCGATCTCCTTGTCGGCCGCTGGCCAATCGCGGTTGCGGAAGTGGGCATAGGCCAATCCGTAGTGTGCCGCCGCTTCGGAAACGAACTTGCGGTCGCTCAGCAACTCGGCGAAATCCTTGATCGCATCCTGCGGCCGCCCCTGCATGGCCCGCACCTTGGCCCGCACCAGCTGGAACTCCGCACTATCCGCCACCTGGCGATAGGACACACCCTGCTCACGGTTCTGCATGTCCGACATGCGCTCGCCGGTCAACGGGTGGGTGCGCAAGTAGGCGGTGGCATTGTTCTCATACAGGCGGACCGCCTTTTGCAAACGGGTGAAGAAGTCCGACATGCCACGCACGTCGTAACCAGCCCGGCGCAAGGTCTCGAAGCCGAGACGATCAGCCTCGCGCTCGAAATCGCGCGAATAGGCCAGTTGCGAGGAGATCATTCCGGCCTGCGTAGTGGCGATGGCCGCATTGGCCAGCTGGGCATTGGAACGAGCCGCCAGCAGTGCCAAGCCCATGGCCACCATCGAAGCGATACCGTAATTGCGCGATTGATACACTTGGCGCGCGATGTGGCGTTGCGTCACGTGCGAGATTTCGTGGGCCAGTACCCCGGCAAGCTCCGATTCGGACTGCGCCGACAGAATCAATCCAGTATGCACGCCAATATAGCCCCCAGGCATGGCGAAGGCATTGATGCTCGGATCGTTGATCGCGAAGAACACGAAACCGAAGCCCGGATCGCTGCTGACCGCCACCAGGCGACCACCCAACTGGTTCAAGTAGGCCTCAACATCGGCATCGTCGAGATAGGATGGCTCGCGTGCGCGGATTTCGTTGATGATCTGTTGCCCGATTTTTTTCTCGGCGGAAAGCGACAACTCGGTGCTGGCAACATCGCCCAGTTCCGGCAAATCGTCAGCGCGCAACGGCGCAACGGCCATCAGAAAGGCCAGCAATCCGGCGGTCAGTCGTTGTCCCATGCGCATGGTGCTATGATAACCGACCCACTTCGCCCACCGGCTCGAAGAACGTAACCCTTTGTAACCCACCGTGACCACCTCTCCCCTCACCCATTTCGATGCCAGCGGCCAGGCCCATATGGTCGATGTCGGCGCCAAAAATGAAACAGCCCGCGTGGCTCGCGCCGGTGGCAGCATCTATATGCAGCCTGAAACCCTGGCCCTGATCCGCGACGGATCGGCCAAGAAAGGCGATGTCCTCGGCATTGCCCGGATCGCCGCCATCCAGGCCTCGAAGCGCACCGGCGACTTGATTCCCCTCTGCCATCCGATTGCCCTGACGCGGGTCGCCGCCGATTTTAGGGTCGACGAAACCACGAACGCCGTGCATTGCGAAGTGACGGCCGAATGCTTCGGCCGGACCGGCGTCGAAATGGAAGCCCTGACCGCCGCATCGGTCGGCCTGCTCACCATCTACGACATGTGCAAGGCCGTCGATCGCGGCATGCGCATTGACCACATCCGCCTGCTCGAAAAGAAGGGCGGCAAATCGGGCCACTGGCTCGCCGACTGACCCACACCACCATCATGCTTGAACTACGTCGAAAACTGCTCAAGGGCGGCGCCTCGGCCGCCATTCTGTCGCCGCTGTTGACCGCCGGCCTGTTACGCCCGAGCGCCGTACTGGCGGCGGAATGGAACCGCAACGCCTTCACCGCCAAGACGGTCGGCGATGCCCTGAAGGCTTTCGGCGGCGCCAATGCTGCCGAGTCGCGCGATATCCTGATCAATGCACCGGAAATCGCCGAGAACGGTGCCAAAGTGGAAATCGAAGTGACGAGCAACGTCGCGAATACAAAAACCCTCGCCGTCTTTGCCGACAAGAACCCGATGCCGCTGTGCGCCGCCCTGGATTTCTCCGGCCCCGTGCTGCCTTTTGCCCGCGTTCAGATCAAACTGGCGGAAACGACTCGCGTCCGTGCCGTCGCACGCGCGGCCGACGGCAAGACCTACGTGGCATTCTGGGAAATCAAGGTCACCCTCGGTGGGTGTGGAGGCTAAGCAGATGGGCGAACAGATCAAGATCCGCGCACTAATTCAGGGCGACACTGCCGATATCCGCATCCTTATGCAGCATCCGATGGAAACCGGGTTGCGCAAGGACGAACGTGGTCAACTCGTGCCACTGCAGTTCATTCAGACCTTCACCGTGACACTCAATGGCAAGCCGGTCATCGACGGCCAACTGAACACATCCGTTTCCAAGAACCCGCTGTTTGCCTTCAAGGCAAAGGGCATCAAGACCGGAGACAAAATCGGGGTCTCCTGGCTGGACAACACCGGCGACCGTCGCCAGGACGAACTCACTGTCGCTTGACAGGTTTACGACAAAGCCAAACAAAAAGCCCGTCTGAAATCAGACGGGCTTTTTATTGCAACAATCCGCGGTTTAGGCGCGCTGGATGTTGGAAGCCTGCTTGCCCTTGGGGCCTTGCACGACTTCGAAGGAAACCTTTTCGCCTTCCTTCAGGGTCTTGAACCCGTTCATGTTGATAGCCGAGAAGTGGGCGAAGAGGTCTTCGCTGCCGTCATCCGGCGTAATGAAACCAAAACCTTTTGCGTCATTGAACCATTTGACAGTACCGATTGCCATGTCTGCAACTTTCTTACAAAAAACGATCAAATCCCGGGTCTCCCCGACTCCCTTGTTTGTGCTCAAAGCCCCGGTGCACAAGGCAACCTTGATTGCAAATTGAATCCAAACAGAATGCTTTCTACGCGAGATGAATTTTCTCGTCAACAGGTTTCGTTGCGGCGCTGCAACAATTTTTCAGGCCTGAGAATTGCTAAGAAAGGACTGGAAAATCTGAATGTCGACACCATGTAACGTGTTGCAGATTGGTTGGGACTGTATAGAATCGGACGCATGGCTACGAAGATTCAGGAAGGCGGTCAACTCGAAGCGCAGCGCGCCGGAGTTCAACCGCCAAAGATGTACAAGGTGGTGTTGCTGAACGACGATTACACCCCGATGGATTTCGTCATCACCGTTCTGCAGCGTTTTTTTTCGTTGGACACTGAACAAGCGACGCGAATCATGCTCAAAGTTCATAACGAAGGTCGTGCCGTATGCGGGGTTTACTCCCGCGATGTGGCTGCAACCAAAGTAGAACAAGTCCTTGCATTCGCCCGCCAACACCAGCACCCGCTTGCCTGCATCATGGAGGAAAACTGATGATTGCCCAGGAACTCGAAGTCAGCCTGCACATGGCCTTCGTCGAGGCGCGTCAAAAACGCCACGAGTTCATTACCGTCGAGCACCTCCTGCTGGCGCTGATCGACAATCCCTCCGCCGCGGAAGCCCTGCGTGCGTGCGGCGCCAAGCCCGATACGCTGCGCAAGGACCTGTCCAATTTCATCAATGAGCACACGCCGACCGTCTCCGGCGAGGACGACATCGACACTCAGCCGACCCTCGGTTTCCAGCGTGTGATTCAGCGCGCCATCCTGCACGTACAGTCCTCCGGCAAGAAGGAGGTCAATGGCGCCAACGTGCTGGTCGCCATCTACGGCGAGAAGGATTCGCACGCGGTCTACTTCCTGCAGAAACAGGGCGTGACCCGCCTCGACGTGGTGAACTTCATCTCGCATGGTATCAGCAAGGTGCCGCAGCAGAAGTCGACGCCCGAAGGCGAGGTCGAGACCGAAGGCGAAAAGGCCGAGGCCGGCCCGCTCGAGCAATACACCATCAACCTGAATGCGCTGGCCTTGCAGGGCAAGATCGACCCGTTGATCGGCCGTGACAAGGAACTGGAGCGCGTCATCCAGACACTCTGCCGTCGCCGCAAGAACAATCCGCTGCTGGTCGGCGAGGCTGGTGTCGGCAAGACTGCTATTGCCGAGGGTTTGGCCCGGCGCGTCGTCGAAGGCGATGTACCCGAGGTGTTGGCCAAGGCCAATGTCTATGCACTGGACATGGGCGCCCTGCTCGCCGGCACCAAGTATCGCGGCGATTTCGAGCAGCGCTTGAAGGGCGTCTTGAAGTCCTTGCAGGACAACCCGGACGCCATCCTGTTCATTGACGAAATCCATACGCTGATCGGTGCCGGCGCCGCTTCAGGCGGCACGCTGGACGCTTCCAATTTGTTGAAGCCAGCGCTGTCTTCCGGCCAGATGAAGTGTATCGGCGCAACGACCTACACCGAGTTCCGTGGCATCTTCGAGAAGGACAGCGCGCTGTCGCGTCGCTTCCAGAAGATCGACGTCAATGAGCCGTCGGTGGCCGAAACCGTGGAAATCCTCAAGGGCCTGAAAGCGCGCTTCGAGGCGCACCACGGCATCAAGTATTCGGCCACGGCGATCACCTCGGCCGTCGAGCTGTCGGCCCGCTACATCACCGACCGCCACCTGCCGGACAAGGCCATCGACGTGATCGATGAGGCCGGTGCCGCGCAACGCATCCTGCCGAAATCGAAGCAGAAGAAGGTCATCAACAAGACCGACATCGAGGAAATCGTCGCCAAGATCGCCCGCATCCCGTCGCAGCATGTGACCATGGACGACCGCAGCGCACTGAAGAACCTCGACCGCGACCTGAAGAATGTCGTCTTCGGTCAGGACAAGGCGATCGACGCGCTGGCCAAGGCGATCAAGATGACCCGTTCTGGCCTCGGCAACCCGAGCAAGCCGATCGGCTCCTTCCTGTTCAGCGGCCCGACCGGCGTTGGCAAGACCGAAGTCGCCAAGCAACTGGCCTACTGCCTGGGCATTGAACTGGTGCGCTTCGACATGTCGGAATACATGGAACGCCATGCCGTCTCCCGTCTGATCGGCGCGCCGCCGGGCTATGTCGGTTTCGACCAGGGCGGCCTGCTCACCGAAGCTGTGACCAAGAAGCCCTACTGCGTGCTGCTTCTCGACGAAATCGAGAAGGCGCATCCGGACATCTTCAACATCCTGTTGCAGGTAATGGACCATGGCACGCTGACCGACAACAATGGGCGCAAGGCCGATTTCCGCAACGTGGTGATCATCATGACCACCAATGCCGGCGCGGCCGATCTGCAGAAGACGAGCATGGGCTTTACCTCGTCCAAGCAGGCCGGCGACGAGATGGTCGAGATCAAGCGCCTGTTTACACCGGAATTCCGCAACCGTCTGGATGCCACCATCGGCTTCGCGGCGCTGGATCACGAGATCATCCTGCGCGTGGTCGACAAGTTCCTGATGCAGCTCGAAGAGCAACTGCACCAGAAGAAGGTCGAGGCGCACTTCACCGAGGCGGTGAAGGAAATGCTCGCCGAGAAGGGTTTTGACCCGTTGATGGGTGCCCGCCCGATGGCTCGCCTGATCCAGGACACCATCCGTTCGGCGCTGGCCGACGAACTGCTGTTCGGCAAGCTGGCCAATGGCGGCCACGTCACGGTCGATCTCGACAAGGATGGCAAGATCACCCTCGACTTCGAGGAAGAAAAGACTGCCGAAACCGTCTGACGAGTTGCCATCACCCCGAAAAGCCGTGCAAGATTGCACGGCTTTTTTATTTCCGGAGACAAAAGAATGAGCTTCAAGACCCCCGACCTGTGCGATGAATTCGAGGCCGAACTGGGCAAGAGCGTGCGCGTCGTCGCCCCGATGTTCCAGCGCTACGGCGGCCGCACCGCCTTCTCTGGCGAGATCGTCACCTTGAAGATTTTCGAGGACAACTCGCTGGTCCGCGAGGCCTTTGGCGAGAACGGACAGGGCAAGGTGCTGGTCATCGACGGCGGCGGTTCGTTACGTTGCGCCCTGGTCGGCGACCAACTGGCCATCCTGGCCCAGAAGAACGGCTGGGAAGGCGTCGTGGTGTACGGTTGCATTCGCGATTCCGGCGACATCAATGGCATCGACATCGGCATGCGCGCGCTGAACACCCACCCGCAAAAAAGCATCAAGAAGGGCGTCGGCGACAAGAACATCGCCGTCACTTTCGGCGGCGTTACCTTCCAGCCCGGCGAGTATCTGTACGCTGACGAGGACGGCGTACTAGTCTCCAGCAAACCGCTGGTCTGAAAATGAAAAACCGGGGAATCCCCGGTTTTTTGCCATTTGGGCCTGTGCACCGCAGCTGTGCCCTGTTCACCCTTCGAGCAGCACCGAGCTCTCGCAACCGACCCGCACCGTGCCCCAGTGCTTGCCTCCGACCATGATCGGCATGTTGATTTCGGAGAGGATTTCACCGGTATCGCGGGCATAGGTCTGGACCAGCATCGGCTGTTGGTTCTTGGCACCGCGCTGGCCGGTCACGTCGTCCCAGATGCGTTTGGTTCGGTTGCCGACCAGGTCGGCCTCGTAATTCCCGGTCAGCGGACGCGAGTATTTCTGGTTGTGAATTGCCCCATAGCCCCGGGTGTCGACCACCAGCGCGTAGACACCACCGCGCAGGGCATGCAGCGCACGTTCGAATAGCGGCTGGACCTGTTGCTCGAAAGCCGAGCAATAGCTGACGTCGTATTTCTGTGGGCTGGTTTTAGGAATCGGACGATAGGTCTGGTCCCAGATATTGACACCGCTCTGGGCCAACTCGGCCAGCTTGTCCTGGATGGCATCGCGGAAGACGCGCGCCTGATCGACGTTGTAGTCGAAGGCGCCGCGGCCGATCTTGAAGCGCGAGACCAGTTCCTGCACGCTTTCGGTGGCCTGGCTTAAAGACTGAGTCGTCTGTTCGGAAGACTTCATGCTATCCGCGACTTTGCCGGATAGCTCATGCACCTGAATCACCGCATCGTGCACCTGGCCGTTGGTTGCCGTCAGCTCCTCCATGGCCGTGGCGATCTGGTTCAACTGATCGCCGGTCCGCTCAAAATCCCCGACCATGCGGCTGAACTCGCCCGATGAACGCTCGACCACCGCGCGCGTCTGCTGAATATCGCCGTTGATGATTTCGTTCTCGCGCTGCGTACTTTCGACCAGAGCAATCATGCCACCAATGTTGTCGGTGATTTCCTGCGTCGCGACATTGACCCGTTCGGCCAGCTTGCGCACTTCGTCAGCCACCACAGCAAAACCGCGCCCCATTTCTCCGGCCCGCGCTGCTTCGATGGCGGCATTCAAGGCCAGCAGATTGGTCTGGTCGGCGATCTCGCGGATCAAGCCGGCCACCTGGCGAATGCTGTCCGAACGCTTCGCGAGATGCCCCACGGTGTCGTTGAACTGGGCCAGCTTGTCGGAGACCACTTGCACCTTGCTGACGATTTCGCGCATTTCCTCAAGTGAAGAACGGGCGGTACCCAGATTGGCGTCCGTAGAATTGGAAATCAACTCGGTGGCTGCCGAGACCTCGTGAATGGCCTGCGTTGCCTCGGTACTGGCACCGAATACCGCATTGGCAATTTCTCCCTGCTGGGTCGCCCGCACCGCCGTGGATGACACTGTTTTTTTGACGACGACGGCCTCGCGCGCGATATTCACGCTCATCTTGCGCACTTCGCTGATGATTTCACGCATCTTGTCGGCGAAGCGGTTGTAGGACTCGGCCAACGTGCGCAACTCGTCATGCGTGATGGTCGGCAGGTTGCGCGAGAAATCGCCCTCGCCGCGACCGATTTCGTCGAAGATCGACGAAATGATGCGGACCGGACGCAGGATCAGGTAACGGATGTAGAGAATCTGCAGCAAATTCCACAACAGCGCCGCAACCGTCAGTGAAATCATCAGCGTCAGGCCGGTATCCATACTGGCTACGATGCGCTGCAAGGCCTCGCTCGGCGCACCGGCCTTGGCGGCCTCCTCTGCAACCAGCGCCTTCTGTCGAAGATAGATGCCGAGATAGGCGACATCGATGAAGAAGAGCAGCAAGAAACTCATCAGTTTCTTGGTCAGCGAATTCCAGAAGGTTCGCTCATTCCAATCGTAAAGGCGCCGCAAAAGTTCCATGTGATCTGCTACCAAAGAAAACCCGTCGAATTCAACCGCTATTCGACAATTTCGTCAATTGGTAAAAAACACAATTCGCAAAAATTTGTCGTCAATTTTGACAGATAAATATTTTTCAAATGCATCATGGAATGAAAATTTGCTGCAGCGCATTTCACGCTGACGAACAGCATTTCACATCGTGAAATATTCATCGTATGCATATGTTTATTAATCAAAAAATAATGTCTTATGTCTTATATAAGACTATTGCTGCTCCGCAAAAAGACTTCTATACTTCACCCATCGCTTGAGCCCTGTAGGCCGAGCGCAACAGAGACCGTAATCCCAACCTAACACTTGAGGTATTCACATGAGCACTCGCGAACAGCAAATCGCCGCCCTCGAAAAAGACTGGGCTGAAAACCCCCGCTGGAAGCTCGTCAAGCGCGGTTACTCCGCTGCTGACGTCGTCCGTCTGCGCGGCTCCCTGCAGCCGGAATACACCCTGGCCCAGCGCGGTGCCAAGGTCCTCTGGGACAAGGTCAACGGTGGCGCCAAGAAGGGCTACGTGAACGCCTTCGGCGCGATCACCGCCGGTCAAGCCATGCAACAAGCCAAGGCTGGCCTGGAAGCCGTCTATCTGTCCGGCTGGCAAGTTGCCGCCGACGGCAACACCTCCGAAACCATGTACCCGGACCAGTCGCTGTACGCCTACGACTCCGTGCCGACCATGGTTCGCCGTATCAACAACACCTTCAAGCGCGCCGACGAAATTCAGTGGTCGCGTGGCATCAACCCGGGCGACAAGGAATTCATCGACTACTTCCTGCCGATCGTTGCTGACGCTGAAGCCGGTTTCGGTGGCGTTCTGAACGCTTTCGAACTGATGAAGAACATGATCTCCGCTGGCGCCGCCGGTGTGCACTTCGAAGACCAGCTGGCTGCTGCCAAGAAGTGCGGCCACATGGGTGGCAAGGTGCTCGTCCCGACCCGCGAAGCCGTCGAAAAGCTGATCTCCGCTCGTTTCGCCGCTGACGTCATGGGCGTTCCGACCCTGATCCTGGCCCGTACCGATGCCGAAGCCGCCAACCTGATCACCTCCGACTACGATGCGAACGACAAGCCGTTCCTGACTGGCGAGCGCACCCAGGAAGGCTTCTACCGCGTCAAGAACGGTCTGGAGCAGTCCATCTCCCGCGGCGTTGCTTACGCTCCGTACGCTGACCTGGTCTGGTGCGAAACCGGCGTGCCCGATATCGGCTTCGCCCGCGAATTCGCCCAAGCCGTTCAGGCCGCCTGCCCGGGCAAGCTGCTGTCCTACAACTGCTCGCCGTCCTTCAACTGGAAGAAGAACCTCAACGACTCGCAGATCGCTTCCTTCCAGGAAGAACTGTCGGCGCTGGGCTACAAGTACCAGTTCATCACCCTGGCTGGTATCCACGTCAACTGGTACAACACCTTCAAGTTCGCCCACGCTTACGCTCGCGGCGAAGGCATGAAGCACTATGTGAACATGGTTCAGGAACCGGAATTCGCTGCCCGCGAAGACGGCTACACCTTCGTGTCGCACCAGCAGGAAGTCGGCACCGGTTACTTCGACGAAGTCACCACCGTCATCCAGGGCGGTTCCTCCTCGGTCAAGGCTCTCACCGGCTCCACCGAAGAAGAACAGTTCCACTAATCGGACATACGATTTAGGCATCCCCGCTACCTACCCGGTAGCGTTTGGCCGGCCCCCACAAGGGGCCGGCTTTTTTGTGTGAAAAAATTCACACTCACCTTGGCCTAGATCAAAAGACCTAGCCGATGCTAAATTAAAATTTCGTCACATTATTAATTAGATGCCATGAATCGGGCCATTCCCGGCCGGGGTCAGGGTGACGGGAAAACGTGCGGGCCAATATTCAACTACGTTCATTGTTTGGCGTACTGTGTCGACGAGCGCTTGTCGTCGGACTGCTATTCATCTTGCATGCAGCTCAGGCCCAAGTCTTGAGCACGGTGCGCATCGGCGTGCTCTCCTTTCGCGATCTCGAAGCCACCCGCAAGCAATGGACGCCACTGGCCGGCTATCTGGAAGAACAGATGCCCGGCTACCTGTTCGCCATCAAGCCCTTCCACCAAGACGACCTGAGCAAAGCCGTTGCCAATGGCGAGGTCGACTTCATCCTGACCCAGCCGGAGCACTATGTCCTCCTCCGCTCCCGCTACCGCCTGGCCGCTGTCGCCACGTTGACGCAGCAAATTGGCGAGCGCTCGGTATCGCATCTGGGCGGCGTCATCTTCTGCCGTAGCGAACGCAACGACATCAACGAACTCAAGGATCTGCGCAACCAGACGATCGCCGCCGCACAACAGCACTCTCTGGGCGGCTATCGTGTCCAGCAGTGGGCCTTGCGCCAGGCTGGCATGGATTTGGTGCGCGCTGCCAAGAAGCTTAGCTTCACTGGCCAGCCCCAGGACAAGGTAGTCGACGAAGTGCTGTCTGGACGCGCCGATGTCGGCTTCGTCCGCACCGGCCTGCTCGAATCACTGATGGCCGAAGGCAAGCTTGACCGTAGCCAGATCAAGATCATCAACCTGAAACCCCGCCCCGATTTTCCGCAGTTGCTATCGACCGATCTGGTTCCGGAATGGCCGTTCACCGCGGTGCCCCGCACGCCGGATGAATTGGTCAAGGCCGTCACGCTGGCCCTGCTCGAAATTCCGCCCGGCCATCCAGCGGCCAAGGCCGGCAAGTTCCATGGTTTCTCGCCGCCGGCCGACTATTCCGGTCTGGAAAACATCATGATGGAGTTGCGGGCCCACCCGGAACGGCTCGAACACTTCGATCTGCGCGACATCATCGAGAAATATCCCGGGCAATTGATGGCGGGTTTGAGTACGGCCGTGGTCCTGCTGCTTCTGTTGATGCTCTACTTGTTCCGTTCCCGTCGCCAGATCGGCAGCGCCCTGCGCGAACGTGCCAGCCTGCTGAACAGCCTGGGTGAAGGCGTGTATGGCGTCGACCGCGATGGCATGTGCTCCTTCATCAATCCCCGTGCGCTGGAGATGCTCGGATTCACCCGCGACGAAGTGATCGGCGCCGACCAGCACTGGCTCTTCCATCACCATCATCCTGATGGCAGCTTGTATGCCAAGGCAAAGTGTCCGGTTGCCCAGACGCTGGTGGACGGGAAACATCGCTTTGGCGAAGAGTGGTTCTTCCGCAAGGGGGGCGATATATTTCCGGTTCAGTATTCGGTCATGCCCATCTCCAATGATGGGCGCAACGAAGGGGCCGTCGTCACCTTCCACGACACCACGCACGAGCGCCGTGCCGAAGAAGCCATGCGCATCGCCGCCATCGCCTTCGAAACGCAGGAAGCCATGGTCGTCACCGATGCGCGCAACCGCATCTTGCAGGTCAACCGGGCGTTCACCGAGGTTACCGGCTACACCGCTGAGGAAGCAGTCGGGCAAACTCCTGCCCTGCTCAAATCCGGCTACCACGACGCATCGTTCTACCAGGAATTGTGGGAGACGCTGCAAGCCAACGGGCATTGGCACGGCGAGATCTGGAATCGCCGCAAGAACGGGGAAATCTACCCTGAATGGCTGACCATTTCCTGCGTACGCAACGACAAGGGCGAGGTGACGCAATATGTCGCCGCCTTCCTCGACATCACCCAGCGCAAGGAAGCCGAGGAGCAGATCCAGTTCCTGGCTTTCTACGACCCGCTGACTCACCTGCCCAATCGTCGCCTGCTGGCTGAACGGCTGGACAAGGCCTTGATCGCCGGCAGGCGCCGGCGCGAGTTCGCCGCCGTGCTGTTCATCGACCTCGACAACTTCAAGACCCTGAACGACACCATGGGCCACGACGTCGGCGACCAGCTGCTGCGTCAGGTCGCCCTGCGCCTGCGCGATGCGGTGCGTTCGAGCGATACGGTGGCTCGCCTGGGCGGCGACGAATTCGTCATCCTGCTCGAAGACCTCAGTGAAAACCTGCACGAGGCGATTGCCCAGATCGAGCATGTCGGCCGCAATATTTTGGAATCTCTCGGCCAGCCTTACCTGTTCGGCAGTCTCGCCCACCATTGCACGGCCAGCGTGGGCGCCATTCCTTTCCGCAACAACGGCGAAACCGTCGAGCACCTGCTGAAATCGGCCGACATGGCAATGTACAAAGCCAAGGAAGCCGGCAAGAACTCCCTCTGCTTCTTCGACCCGGCCATGCAGACCGAAGTCGAGGAACGCGCCGGCATCGAGCGCGAATTGCGTACGGCACTGCAAGAGCAACAGTTCGTTCTGCACTATCAGCCGCAGGTCGACGGCAAGGGCCGAATCTTCGGCGCCGAAGCCCTGCTCCGCTGGCGCCACCCAAGCCGCGGCAACGTCGCCCCCGGAGATTTCATCGGTATTGCTGAAGATAGCCGGCTGATCCTGCCCATCGGCCAGTGGGTCCTGGATGAAGCCTGCCGGCAACTCGCCGCCTGGAGCCGGCAGCCGGCCACCGCCGAGTTGATCCTGGCCATCAACGTCAGCGCCCTGCAATTCCGCGACCCCGGCTTTGTCGACAGCGTGGCGCTAGCCCTGCAGCAAAGCGGCGCCCCGGCCAGACGCCTGAAACTGGAAATTACCGAATCGCTGCTGCTCGACGACATGGAGCTGAGCATCGAACGCATGCGCCGCCTGAAAGACGAAATCGGCGTCGGCCTGGCGCTCGACGACTTCGGCACCGGCTATTCTTCGCTGAGCTACCTGAAACAATTGCCACTCGACCAGATCAAGATCGACCGCAGTTTCGTGCAGGACATCGGCACCAACCCGAACGACGCAGCCATCGCCGAAACCGTTATCGCGCTCGGCCGCTCCTTCGAACTGAAGGTCGTCGCCGAGGGCGTTGAAACCGACGACCAGCGCGCTGCCCTGGTCAGCCGCGGCTGCGATGCCTTCCAGGGCTTCCTGTTCGGCAAACCGGTGCCGATCGAGGAATTTCCGGTCCAGGCGAGTTAATTTCGGGCACGGCTGCGGTGCACTGCCCGAAATAGGCAAAAACCAGGCTCAGGCCGAAGGGCGTGTCCACATCCACAGCATGACCATGCCGCACACCACGGCCGGGCCATAGCCCCAGGGTTCGGGCAGGATGAACCAGGAGCCGATCACGCTGATCGACATCATGATCGTCGACGCCCATTTGGCCACGCGCGGGATGGCCTGATGGTCGCGCCAGGCGCGGATGGCCGGACCGAATTTCGGATGCGCCAGCAGCTTGGCCTCCCACTCCGGATGTGATCGGGCGAAGAACCAGGCGGCCAGGATCAGGAAAGGCGTCGTCGGCATCAGCGGCAGGAAGGCGCCGATGATCCCAAGCAAGACCGACAGCGCCCCAAGCGCTCGATAGAGCGGCACCTTCATCAGCGCAGCTCCCAATAGGCGGCTTTGCCGTAGTTTTCCTTGAGCAGGTCGATGAACAAGCGCACCCGCAGCGGCAGGTGGCGACGCTGCGGGAAGACCGCGTAAATGCCCATCGGCGGCGCCTGCCAGGCGTCGAGCACCGAGGTCAGCCGGCCTTCCTTCAGGTCGCGACCGACTTCCCACAGCGAACGCCAGGCCAGGCCGCGCCCGGCCAGCGCCCATTCGTGCAGGACCGCGCCGTCGTTGCACTCGAAGGTACCGCCGACCTTGATCGTTTCGACCTCGCCGCTCTCCGGGCGCTTGAAGACCCAGCCGCGCTGCTGGCCGAGCGACAGGCAGTTATGTTTGGCCAGATCGTCCGGCGTGCGCGGCACGCCATGCTCGACCAGATAGGCCGGGCTGGCCACCACCATGCGCCGCATCTCGCCCAGGCGCACGCTGACCAGGCTGGAATCGGTCAGTTCACCGATGCGGATGGCGCAATCGATGTTCTCGTTAATCAAATCGACCAGGCGGTCGCTCAGATTCAGATTGACCCGCACTTCCGGGTTGGCCTGCATGAAGTCGCCAACCAGCGGTGCCACGTGCTGCCGCCCGAAGCCGGCCGGCGCCGACACCTTCAGGTAACCGCCGGCCTTCAGCCCGCCGAGTGAAACGGCCGCCTCGGCATTGGCCAGGTCGTTCAGCACTTTCTGGCAATCCTCCAGAAAGGCTTGCCCTTCGAAAGTCAGCGTCAGCTTGCGCGTCGTGCGCAGCAGCAAACGGATGCCGAGCCGCGCTTCCAGCGCATCGATACGGCGCCCGATGATGGCCGGCGTGACGCCTTCGGCCCGCGCCGCGGCCGACAAGCTGCCGCGTATTGCGACGCTGGCAAAGGCTTCGATCTGCTTTAACCGGTCCATTTGATACTCAAAGTAAAAGATGAATTGATTCTAGCCCACTTTCATGTCTTATATAAGACCCATAGAATGCATCCCATCGCAGTATCCGAAACCTACTTTTCTCAGGAGTTCCGCATGGCCCTCAATCTGCCCGCCGGTATGCAAATTACCGCCCCCGTGAAGCCCGAATGGGAATCCATCCTCACCACCGAGGCCCTGGAATTCGTCGCCAAGCTGCACCGCGCCTTCGAAGGCCGTCGCCAGGAACTGCTGAAGGCCCGCGTCGAGCGCCAAGCCCGCATCGATGCCGGCGAAATGCCGGACTTCCTGCCGGAAACCAAGCACATCCGCGAAGGCGACTGGAAGGTTGCCCCGATCCCGGCCGCCCTGCAATGCCGCCGCGTCGAAATCACCGGCCCGGTCGAAGCCAAGATGATCATCAACGCCTTCAACTCGGGCGCTGACTCCTACATGACCGACTTCGAGGATTCCAACAGCCCGAACTGGGAAAACCAGATCCAGGGCCAGGTGAACCTGTACAAGGCCATCCGCCGCGAACTGTCGTTCAAGAACGAAGCCGGCAAGGAATACAAGCTGAACGACAAGATTGCCACCCTGCAGATCCGTCCGCGCGGCTGGCACCTCGACGAAAAGCACGTTCTCGTTGACGGTCAGCGCGTTGCCGGCGGCCTGTTCGACTTCGGCCTGGTCTTCTTCCACAACGCCAAGGAACAGATCGCGCGCGGCGCCGGCCCGTTCTACTACCTGCCGAAGATGGAAAGCCACCTCGAAGCCCGTTTGTGGAACGACGCCTTCGTCATGGCCCAGGATCACTGCGGCATCCCGCAAGGCACCATCAAGGCCACCGTGCTGGTCGAAACCATCCTCGCCACCTTCGAGATGGAAGAAATCCTGTACGAACTGCGTAACCACTCTGCCGGCCTGAACGCCGGTCGCTGGGATTACATCTTCTCCTGCATCAAGAAGTTCAAGAAGAACAAGGACTTCTGCCTGGCTCAACGCGGCGCCATCACCATGGAAGTGCCCTTCATGCGCGGCTACGCCCTGGCTCTCGTCCAGGCCTGCCACAAGCGCGGCGCCCCGGCCATGGGCGGCATGTCGGCCCTGATCCCGATCAAGAACGACCCGGTCGCCAACGAAAAGGCCCTGGCCGGTATCCGTCACGACAAGACCCGCGACGCCAATGACGGCTTCGACGGCGGCTGGGTGGCTCACCCGGGCCTGGTGCCGATCGCCATGGAAGAATTCGTCAAGGTGCTTGGCGACCGCCCGAACCAGTTCGAGAAGCAGGTGGAAGGCAAGTTCGGTCCGGAACAGTGGCTCGACTTCCGCCCGACCACCCCGATCACCGAAGCCGGCCTGCGCAACAACATCAATGTCGGTATTCACTACCTCGGCAGCTGGCTGGCCGGCAACGGCTGCGTGCCCATCCACAACCTGATGGAAGACGCCGCCACCGCCGAAATCTCCCGCTCGCAAGTGTGGCAGTGGGTGGTTTCGCCGAAGGGCATCCTCGACGACGGCCGCAAGGTTACCGTTGAAATGGTCCGCCCGATGATCGCCGAAGAACTGGCCAAGGTGAAGGCCACCGTCACCGCCCAAGGCGAAGACACCGCCACCTACGACCAGGCCGCCGAAATCTTCGACCGCATGTCGCTGACCCCGGATTACCCGGAGTTCCTGACCCTGCCGCTGTACGAAGCGATGGCCTAAAAAAATACGAAGTGGAGAGAGACTTGACGCCGGGGCAACCCGGCGTTTTTTTATGCCTGAAAGCGACTGCTGCGGTGCACTGCCCGTTTTGGGCAAAAACCAAAACGGGCTAGCTGTGCAGGCGCAGGTTCAGTTCATCGACCACTTCCGCCCAATCGCCGTCCTCCAGCATTTCCTCGCGCAGGAAGGCGGCCTGGGCCGGGGTCCAGAAGGGTGCCTGATCCAGCGGCATGGCTTGCGGCAGCGGGCGGTGGCTGGCGATGAAGCGCTCGATGGCCTCAGGTGCAGCAGCCAGGCCGAGTTGTTCGAACAGATGCGGCAGGTGGTGATGCTGGAAATCCATGATTGCGCTCCTTGTCGAATGACGACACGCTATCGCCGTCTGCCGGGTAGACTGCTGCCCCGGCGCTGCGTTCCTGCCATTTGCCCATTGCCTCGAAAAACCGTTCATGGACATCCTGATCGACATCATCCTGAAAGCCGGCCGCTCCGCGGTGGAGCTCTCCTTGTTCATCCTGCTGCCAGTGATGGTGGTCATGCTATCGCTGATGCGCCTGCTCGAAGCGCGTGGCGCGCTCGATTGGCTTGTCGCCGCGCTGACGCCGGTGCTGCGGCCCTTCGGCTTGACCGGCCTGGGCGTTTTCGCCGCCCTGCAGATCAATTTCGTCAGCTTTGCCGCGCCGATGGCAACGCTGACCATGATGGAACAACGCGGCGCCTCCGACCGTCATCTGGCCGCCACGCTGGCCATGGTCTTCGCCATGGCCCAAGCCAACGCCGCTTTCCCGATGCTGACCATGGGCCTGCACTTCGGCACGACCTTGGTTTTTTCCGTTTTAGGCGGGTGCACCGCAGCAGCGGCGACTTACTACCTGTTCGGCCGCCAACTCTCGGCCGCGGAGGCGACACTCGATGAAACCCTGCATCACCCGGTGGCCGAATCGGCCAAGGGCGTGCTCGACGTGATCAACCGGGCCGGGGCCGAAGCGTTCAAGATCGCCGTCGGCGCCATCCCGATGCTGGTGCTGTCGCTGGTCGTCGTTACCGCCTTGCGCCAATTTGGTGCAATCGACCTCATCACCCGACTGCTGACCCCTGTTCTGGTGCTGCTCTCGATTGACCCCGGCCTGATCCTGCCGACGCTGACCAAATACCTGGCCGGCGGCACGGCGATGATGGGCGTGGTCGACGACATGCGCCGCGCCGGCCAGATGAGCGAATCCCTGCTCAACGCCAGCGCCGGTTTCCTGATCTCCCCCTTCGACCTGCCCGGTGTCGCCGTACTGATCTCGGCCGGCCGGCGCGTCGCCAATGTGTGGAAGCCGGCGGCGCTCGGCGCCTGTGTCGGGATCGCCCTGCGTACGGCCGGGCACATTCTGGTCGGTTGACGGTCAACACCCCTGTTCGCCGCAGGCACGTTTTGTGCACTGCAACAATCACAACAAAGAAAATTTGTCGGATTGATGACAGGAGTTACAGCCATGGATACCTGGAGCAAATGGACCGAATTTTTCGCCTGCGGCCTGCTCGTACTGCCCGGCACCTTGGGCATCGGCCTCGATAGTTTCGAAGTCTTTGCCGTCAGCCTGAGCCTGATGCTGCTTTTGCTGATCGGCTTCACGCTGGGCGCGCCTGCGGTAGTCAAGCCGGCCAAAGCGGACGAGTCGTCGAAAGAGCACTGATCGGACAGGCAAACGCGACGGGACGATCGATTACTTTTTGTCAAAGATAAATCGACAAAAAGCGGTCTATTGATTACCGTTCCGGAGTAATAAACTGCGCTCCTCATTGATCGAGGAGCGCATGATGCTATCCGCCCTGACCCAACTGCTCGTTTTCCAGCTGATCGGCGAAGTGATCGCCCGCGGGCTGGATGTGTCCGTCCCTGGCCCAGTGATCGGCATGGTGCTGCTGTTCGCCACCCTGATCGTCCGCGGCGGCCCGGACAAGGATCTGCAACACACCGGCTCGACCCTGCTGCAGCACCTGTCGCTGCTCTTCGTGCCGGCCGGCACCGGCATCATGGTACATCTGCACCGTGTCGCCGACGAATGGCTGCCGCTACTGCTCTCGCTGCTGATCAGCACCTTCGCCACGCTGGCCGTCACGGCGCTGCTGATGCGCCTGTGCCACTCCGCGCCGACCGGAGAAACGCCATGACCCCGCGCCTCGACCAACTCTGGGTGTATCTCGCCGCCTCGCCACTGCTCGGCCTGACCCTGACGCTGATCGCCTACCAGCTGGCTTTCGCCCTCTATCGCCGCTCCGGCTCGCACCCGCTGGCCAACCCGGTGTTGATCGCCGTCACCGTTCTGGTCAGCTTCCTGCTGCTCACCGGCACGCGCTACGAGACCTATTTCGCCGGCGCCCAGTTCGTCCATTTCCTGCTCGGCCCGGCCACCGTGGCGCTGGCCATTCCTCTCTATCAGCAGGCGAAGCGGGTCAAGGCCATGTTCTGGCCGCTGATCATCGGGCTGGTCGGCGGTAGCGCCACCGCCATCCTATCGGCGGTATTCGTCGCCCGCGCCTTTGGCGCCAGCCAGCCAACGCAACTGTCGCTCGCCCCCAAGTCGGTCACCACCCCCATCGCCATGGGCGTGGCCGAGCGTATTGGCGGCATCCCGTCGCTGACCGCGGTGCTGGTCATCGTCACCGGCATTCTCGGCGCCGTCGGCGCGCGCTATGTGTTCGACGCCATGAAGGTGCGCGACCCGGCCATCCGCGGCTTCGCCATCGGCATCGCCTCGCACGGCATCGGCACCGCCCGCGCCTTCCAGGTGAATGAGCAAAGCGGCGCCTTCGCTGCCTTGGCCATGGGATTGAACGGTGCGCTGACGGCGTTTTTGCTGCCACTGATTGCCAGCCGGCTGGGTGGCTGATGAAGGCGGCAGGAAGCTTCACCGTTTCGTCATTAGGGTAACTACCAATGGCTGATGCCGTGGGCGGGGCGAAGAATTGAGCCATGTTTCTCCGTTCTCCCGCTCCCTCGCGTAAACAAGACTGGCTCTGGCTTGCGCCTTATATCGCCATTGGCATTTTTGCCGTGGCCATGCTCATCGTCACCGGCCTGCTCCAATGGCGCGAGCACGACACTGCACGCTCGGCGCTAGAAGGCGACATGCACTGGGCCGAGCGGACCATCGAAAGCCGCTTGCACGGACACGTCGATTTTTTGAGCGAACTCGGCCGCGAGCACGAGTTCAAGCAGCTGACCTACGAATCCTTCCAGGTCCGCGCCTCGCGCTATGTGCGCGAAGCCCCAGAGATCCTGGCCATTGTCTGGGTCGACACCGAGGGCAAGATCGAATGGGTGGCACCAAACGAATCGAACGTCACCTTCGTCGGCGAACAATTGGCCGGCAGCCGCCTCGAAGCCCTGCAGGAAGCCTTGCGCGTGCGCCACGAGAGCGTCTCGCGCGACTATCCGGATGTTTTCCAGAAACCCCTGCACGACATCATCCTGCCGGTACAGCGCGGCAGTGCCGACCTCGGTGCCTTCGTCGCCATCCAGTCACTGGAAATCCTGCTGCGCACCAGCCTGCCGACACTATTCACGACGCGCTACAGCATCAGTCTCGTCGATAGCGCCAATCGCGAGGTGTATAGCAACTCGTCGATCAAGCCGACCGACAAGCGCATCAGCGGCGCGATCAACCTCGATTTCCCGAACAACCGGCTCGGCCTGAACCTCGTCGCCTATCGCGGCGGCGGCACCTGGCTGCAGTTCGTACCGGCCACGCTGATCATCGTGCTGACCCTGATCGCCACCATCACGCTGATCCAGTTGCGCCGCCATTCGCAGAGCCGGGCCGACACCGAGGAAAAGCTGCGGGCCGCCTACGCCTTTCGTCAGGCCATGTCGCAATCGATGATCACCGGTCTGCGCGCCATCGATCTCGAAGGGCGGATCACCTTCGTCAATGCCGCTTTCTGCCGCATGACAGGTTTCGAAGAAGCCGAACTCGTTGGCATCAAGCCGCCTTACCCCTATTGGCCGCCCGAAGAATTCGACCGACTGGAGAACAACATCCGCATGGCCTTGAGCGGACAGGCTCCGGCCAGTGGCTTCGAGATGCGTATCATGCGCAAGAATGGCGAGCGTTTCGACGTCCGACTATATTTCTCGCCGCTGATCGACACCACCGACGGCCAGCAGATCGGCTGGATGGCATCGATGAACGACATCACTGAACCGAAGCGCGTGCGCGTCGAACTGGAGCGGGCGCACGAGCGCTTCACGACGGTCATCGACGGCCTCGACTCGCCGGTGCATGTGGCCGACGTACAGACCGGTGAAATCCTCTTCGCCAACCGGGCCTTCCAGAACATCTTCGGTTTCGATGCGGTCGGCAAGAACTCCGCCCAGGTCACCGCCGCCTGTCGCCCGGCCAATGAATGGCTGCATTTCGACCCGGCCGAGTTGAGCGCCGAGCAACTGCCGTGCGAACTGTTCGACGGCGAAATCCAGCATGCCCTGTCCGGTCACTGGTACCACATGCATGAACGGGCGATCCGCTGGGTGGACGGCCGCACCGTGCGCGTGCAGATCGCTGCCGACATCACCGACCGCAAGCACATCGAGGAAGTGAACCTGCAGCAGCAGAAACGCCTGGAACAGACCTCGCGCCTGATCACCATGGGCGAAATGGCCAGCTCGCTGGCGCATGAGCTGAACCAGCCGCTCTCCGCCATCGCCAATTACTGCGCCGGCTGCGTCAAGCGCATGCAATCGGGCAACTACCGCCTGGACGACCTGCTCGGCGCCATGCAGAAGGCTTCGGAACAGGCCGAGCGGGCTGGCAAGATCATTCGCCGCATGCGCGACATGGTCAAGAAGGGCGAGCCGAACCGCCAGCCAGTCAGCCTGGCCGATCTGGTGGACGAAACCCGTGCCTTCGCCGACATCGAAGCCCAACGTACCGGCACGCAGATCGTCGTCGATCTGCCGGAGGACCTGCCGCGTATCGTGGTTGATCGCATCATGATCGAGCAGGTGCTGCTCAACCTCGTGCGCAACGGCATCGAAGCCATGGCCGACGTCCCCTTTGAGCGTCGTCGCCTGACCATCGCGGCCCGCCCGGTGGACGAGCGCATGCTGGAAATCTCCGTGGCCGATCTCGGCCATGGCTTGGCAGAAGAGGATATCGAACGTATCTTTGCACCGTTCTATACGACGAAGCCGGAAGGCATGGGCATTGGCCTCGCCATCTGCCGCTCCATCGTCGAGTTCCATCAGGGCAGGCTCTGGGTGGAACCACGCCGCGAGGGAGGGACGCTTTTCCACTTCACGGTACCGCGCGAGGAAGAAGATGAGTGAGTTGCAAACAATCTATGTCGTCGATGACGACGAAGCGATGCGCGATTCGATGACCTGGCTGCTCGAGGGCGAAGGCTATCGGGTGGCCTGCTTCGACTCCGCCGAAAGCTATCTGAAAGCACGCCACGACGGGCTGCGCGGCTGCCTGGTGCTGGACGTACGCATGCCCGAAATGAGCGGCCTGGAACTGCACGAGAAACTGGATGCGCTGGGCTCGACCCTGCCGATCATCTTCGTCACCGGCCATGGCGACGTTCCGATGGCGGTTTCCGCCCTGCAACGCGGCGCCTGCGATTTCATCGAGAAGCCCTTCCACAACGAAGACCTGCTCGGCCGCATCCGCCGAGCCCTCGAACTGGATGCCCAGATGGCTGCCCGCCGCGAGCGCGACGGCGCCATCACCCATCGCCTCGATCAACTGACCCAGCGCGAGCGCGAAGTGCTCGATCTCGTCGTCGCCGGCAAGCTCAACAAGCAGATCGCCGACGAGCTAAACATCAGCATGAAGACCGTCGAAGCGCATCGCGCCCGGGTCATGGAAAAGATGGGGGTGCGTACCCTGGCCGAACTGGTCAAGGCGGTGATGACGACGAATGCCTGAAGCTAGATCGGAATGATGTCGTTCCCCTGCATGCCGACGCTCTCTTCCAGCGAGATCTGCTGACGGGCAATCTTCCGGCGCATCAGTTTTTCCTGGATCTGCGGCGGCAGGTCGGTGACCAGGATGACTTTCTTGGCGATCAGCAATTCGATCAAGTCCTCGATGACGCGGATGAAATCGAGGTCGAGCTGCAGCATTTCGTTCTGGCGCCAGCGCTCGTTGATGAATTCGAGCACCTCGGCGTTATCGGCGGGTAGCGCCTCCTGCGCATCGCCATGCGGCGCCGGATGCATCTCACGAATCCGGCCTTCCTTGTCTCGCGCCACGTATAGCATCGCCACCCCCTGATCGATATCCCAAATAGTTTGCATCAGTCATTGCAGCTTGGCAATTGGACTGCTGCGGTGTACCGGCGATAATTCGCTTTTTTCCAACTCGGCTCCATCATGACCGCCAGCCATTCCGATTCCAACATCCAGAAGAAGGTCGTCGTTGCCGCCTGTTTCGGCACCTTCCTCGAGTGGTACGACTTCCTGACCTTCGCGTCGCTGGCCACCTATTTCAGCGTGCTCTTCTTCCCGGCCGACGATCCGGTTGCCGCGCTGCTTGCCAGCCTCGGCACCTTCGGCATCGGCATGATCGTCCGCCCGCTCGGCGCCGCACTCTTCGGCTCGCTGGGCGACCGTCACGGCCGCCGTACCATCTTCCTCGTCACCATCGTGCTGATGGGCCTAGCCACGGTCTGCGTCGGCCTGTTGCCGACCTACGAGCAGGTCGGCCTGCTCGCCCCGGCCCTGCTGCTATTCCTGCGCATGCTGCAAGGCTTGTCGGTTGGCGGTGAAATCGGTGGCGCCTCGGTTTACCTGACGGAACACGCCCCGGAAGGCCGACGCGGCCTGTACACCAGCGTGCTGCAACTGATGGGACCGCTCGGCATGATGGCCTCGACGCTGCAGATCGTCGTAATGCAACACTTCCTCGACGACGCCGACTTCAAGACCTGGGGCTGGCGCATTCCCTTCCTGCTCTCCGCCGTGCTGCTCGCCATTTCGATCAAGAGCCGCCTGAACCTGCACGAGTCGCCGGTCTTCCGTCATCTGCGCGAAAAGAATGCCCTGGCCAAGGCCCCACTGCGCGATTGCCTGAGCGACAAACAAACCCTGGGCCGCATGGGCCTGCTCTTCTTCTGCATTTCGGCTGGCGGCTCGCTGATCTTCTTCTCGGCGCAGGTCTATACCAACGTTTTCCTGAGGAATGTCGTCAAGCTTTCATCGGCAGATGCTAGCGCTCTGGTCATGGTAGCCACAATTGCGCTTTTCCCACTTACGCTTTTCTGTGGTTGGCTATCAGACAAGATTGGCCGGCGCCCCATTCTAATTGCCGGACTGGTACTTGGTGTTGCCTCTATTCTTCCCGTGTTTCATGGACTCTTGGCTTACGGCAATCCCGCACTAGAGCGATTCAATCGCGATGTTCCCGTTGTTTTATCTGGCGACACTTGTACCTACAACCCTTTCAGTGGCGCGCGTAACGATTGCGAACGCTATCAAGAGCTCTTTGCCAAACTCGGAGTCGAACATCGGTTAGCCCAGGGAGAGTTGGCGGTCAACATTGGGGAACAGAAAATCACTGGCTTTCAGCCGGAAGAAGTTAAGACGCAGCTACGTAGTGCAGGCAGGCCTGACCAAGCAGACCCAGCCACCGTCAACAAGCCTATGATCATTGCCCTTCTATTGATCCTCGTGGTGGCTCTCGCATGTATTACTGGCCCGCAAACCGCAACCCTTCCAGAGCTTTTCCCCGCTCGCACACGATATTCTGCCGTAGCACTTCCACACAATCTTGCTGCCGGTTGGATCGGAGGTCTTTCCCCATTCATGGTAACTTGGATCAACGTCAGTACTGGCACATCTGCCGGCGGCCTGTGGTATCCCACGGCCCTGCTCATCATGGCCACCGTCGTCGGCTATTTCTTCCTGCCGGAAGTCGCCAACCGCCCGCTGGAAGACTGATCAGTAATTCCTCACCGGCACCTTCGGCGGCATGCGCGGCTTGCCGGTGAAGGTCGCCGGAGGAACCTTGTAGCCGACGGCCTTGCCCTTCTCGTCATAGACGATATTGGCCGACTGCTGCTGCGGCTTGTCGCGGCTGGCGGTAATTTCCAGGCTGGCTGCCCGCGCCGGTGCCGGATGATCGAGTTCGGCGCGCATGATGCGCACGCGCTCGGCGGCGATGCGCTTGTCGATGGCGTCCGTCGCCATATTGCGCTCGACCAGCTTCTCGCGCATGTTGAGAAGGGTTTCCAGTTCCTTGGACATGCGCATCGAACGCGTCGGCTCTCCCCATTTTTCCTTGGGCTGGCTGATCGCGATGTTGAATTCTTCCGGATTGCTGACCATGCGCGCGATGTTGAGGTGGTTGTAACGCATCGCCCATTCCAGCGCGCCATCGCCCCAATCGTTCTTGACCGTGCGGTCGGCGCCCTTCTCGATCAGCTTACGTGCAATGTCGTGCTTTCCTTCGTAAGTCGCCATCATCAGGACGCTCGAACCGTTGGTGCTGCGCGCATTGATGTCCGCCCCCTGCTCCAGCAGGTAATCGACCACCTCTTCATGCCCGGCAAAGGCGGCGTAATGCAGTGCCGACCATTGCTTGGCCGGCGGATTGATGCGCGCTCCGCGTTCGATCAGCCACTTGACCGATTCCAGCTTGCCGCGCCAGGCGGCTAGCGCCACCGCCGTCTCGCCGTTGCTGTTGATGGCATTGATGTCAGCGCCGCGCGAGATGAACAGTCGCATCATCGGCAAATTGCCTTCCCAGGCGGCGATCATCAGCCCGGTGCCGATACGGCCGCCGACGAAATCCGGCGGCATGCCGCCATCCAGCCACTCGGTGGCCTGGGCGATATCGCCCAGTTCGATGTTGTTGGAAAACGCGATCGGCGATGGCAGCGCAACACCGTTCTGGTTTTCGGCAGCCAGGCCCGGCAAAACCAGGGTCATACCGATTATCATTGCCGCCACTCGCTGTTTCACCATCTGCATCTTCCGAACTCTCGCCAATTTGCAATCCGCGCATTCTCTCACGACCCGCAACCTGCGTCGGCTTGGCCTCGCCTTGCTGCTCTCTCTGCTGCTGCACGTGCTGCCTTTCGTCTCGCTGCCGGATTTTGCGCAAAAACGCCCGTCCACCGCAGCACCGCTCGTCGCCGAGTTGCGCCCCCCGATGCCCAAGCCTCCAGCGGCCGATCTGCCGCTGACCATGCCGGAGCAACCCAAGCCGCGCAGCGAACCGCCTCCACCGCCGCCCCCAAAAGCCGCACGCCCGCTGCCCAGCAAAACTCGCCCGTGGACCGAAGTCGTCCGCCAACACCTGAAACAACTTGATGCCGCCGGCCAGTTCTACCCGGCCGAAGCCATCGCCCAGGGGCAACAAGGCGAAGTCCTTGTCCTGATCATCGTCGACGAATCCGGTGCCGTGGCCGCGGCTCGCGTCGAACAAGGCAGCGGCTACCCCCTGCTCGATGCGGCGGCGCTACGCGCCGTCCGCTCCCTGCGTTCCCTGCCCTCCGATGCGCCGCGTGAAGCTTTGCTGCCGGTGCGTTTTCGCCTAAGGTAAAAGAGAACTCGCCAGAAAATACAAAAACATAAACATTTTTTGATTTTTTTTAAATAGAATAACAAGATGTATATTTTTGTATCCAACAAGGCTGCACACCAGCCAATAAGGGAGGGCTTGTGATGAACGCATTGACCAATCTGCGCGTGGCCACGCGTATGCAGATCCTGGTGGCGCTGACGCTGGTCGGGTTGCTGGTCCTGTGCCTGTCTGCGCTCTATCAGCTCAAGACAAGCATGCTGGAGGACCGCAAGGCGACTACGCAGAATGTTGTCGAGGTCGGCATGGGCATCCTGGCTCACCATCACAAGCTGGCCAGCGAGGGAAAACTCAGCGAAGCCGATGCCAAGCTGGCTGCCCGTAATGCGATGCGCGGCCTGCGCTACGGCAAGGACGATTATTACTTCGGCTTCGACACCTCAGGCACCTACTACCTGCATGGCGGCAACCCGGCCATGGAAGGGCAAACCAAGCTTGATCTCAAGGACAGCAACGGCAAACTGCTGACCAAGGAATTGATCGCTGCCGCCCAAGCCGGCGGTGGCTTTGTCGACTACTGGTTCCCTCGTGCTGGTCAGCAAACTCCCGAACCCAAGCTATCCTACGCCAAGCTGTTTACCCCTTGGGGCTGGGTCGTCGGAACCGGCATCTATATCGATGACGTCGATACCGAATATCGCAAGAATGCGATGCTGCTCGGCGGCATTTCCGTTGCCCTCCTGTTCATTTTGATCGTTTTCGGCTGGATGGTCGGCAACAGCGTCATCAAGCAACTCGGCGGCGAGCCCAAGCTGGCCACCGAAGTCATGCAACGCGTCGCCGCCGGCGACCTCACCGCCGATACCGGCAACGCACCGCAAGGCAGCCTGCTTGGCGCGCTCGGTGGCATGGTTTCCTCGTTGCGCCAGATGGTCAGCGAAATTAATAACGACGCAAATCAGTTGGTTTCAAACGCCGAACAGATCGCCACCGCCTCCGACGAAGTCGCCAAGGCAGCCGAACATCAAGCAGATGCCACTTCGGCCATGGCCGCGGCCATCGAGCAGTTGACCGTCAGCTCCAATCACATTTCCGACAGCGCCCGCGAAACCTCGCGCGACTCCAGCGAAGCTGTCGAACTGTCCGGCCAGGGCGCCGGTCGCGTCGAACAGGCAGCACAGGCGATCCAGCAAATTTCCTCCACCGTGACCGATGCCTCCGAGCGCATCCGTGCGCTGGAAGAACGCGCCAACCAGATTTCCTCGATCGCCAACGTGATCAAGGACATCGCCGGCCAGACCAACCTGCTCGCCCTCAATGCCGCCATCGAAGCGGCCCGCGCCGGCGAACAAGGGCGCGGCTTCGCGGTGGTAGCCGACGAAGTTCGCAAGCTGGCCGAGCGCACCTCGCTAGCCACCACCGAGATCGAGCAGATGATCACCGGCATCCAGGCCGACACCGTCGGCGCCGTCGAAGCCATGGGAACGGCATTGCCGGAAGTGGAGCAAGGCGTTCAGCTGGCCGCATCCGCCTCCGAATCGCTGCGCGCCATCGAGGAAGGCGCCCGCCGCACCCTCGAACGCGTTGGCGAAGTGGCCGATGCGACGCAGGAACAGAGTGCCGCCAGCACCTCCATCGCCCAGCGCGTCGAGCAGATCGCCAACATGGTCGAAGAAACTACGGCAACGATCCGCGGCACCGCGGAAAATGCCCATGAACTGGAAAAGATCGCCACCAATCTGAAAGGAATGATCGGCCGCTTCCGCGTCTGATCCCCGTTTCAGTCCGGGCGCCGTCGCCTCAGATGGCGCCCGCGTTACGCAGGCCAGCAATGGCCTCGTTGCTGTATCCCAGCTCCCGCAACACCACGTCCGTATGCTCGCCCAGGGCCGGCCCCACCCATTCCGTTCCACCCGGCGTCGCCGATAGCTTGGGGACGATGCCGGGCATCTTGAAGGTTTTGCCATCCGGCAATTGGCCGCTTTCGAACATGTGGCGGGCGATGAATTGCGGGTCGGCGAACATGTCGGTGATCGAATAGACCCGTGACGACGGCACCTCGGCCTTGGCCAGCACATCGAGGACTTCCGCTTCATCCAGCCCGGCGCACCAGGTATCGATCAGGGCGTAGATTTCGTCGCGCCGCGCATCGCGCCCGGCGTTGTCGGCCAGCGTCGGATCGTTGGCCAGATCGTCGCGACCGATGGCCAGCATGAAGCGCTTGAAGATGGCGTCCCCGTTGGCGCCAATGGTGACGTGCTTGCCGTCACGCGTGGTGTGCGTGTTGGACGGCGTAATGCCGGGCATGATGTTGCCGGTGCGCTCACGCACGAAGCCGAAGACGTCGAACTCCGGCACCATCGATTCCATCATGGCAAACACTGCCTCGTACAAGGCCACGTCGACCACCTGCCCCTGCCCGCCATTGACCTCGCGGTGACGCAGAGCCATCAGCGCACCGATGGCGGCCCACAGCGCGGCGATGGAATCACCGATGGAAATGCCGGTGCGCACCGGTGGCCGGTCCGGGAAGCCGGTGATGTAGCGCAGCCCGCCCATCGACTCGCCGACCGCGCCGAAGCCCGGCTGCTCCTTGTACGGACCGCTCTGGCCGAAACCGGAGAGGCGGACCATGACCAGGCCGGGGTTGTCGGCTTTCAGCGTTTCCCAGCCCAGCCCCAGCTTCTCCAGCACGCCGGGACGGAAGTTCTCGACCAGGATATCGGCCTGGGCGATCAGTTCGCGGATAAATTTCAATCCGTCCGGGTGCTTCAGATTGGCCGTCACCGATTTCTTGTTACGCGCCTGCACGTACCACCACAGCGAGGTGCCTTCGTACAGCTTGCGCCACTTGCGTAGCGGGTCGCCGCCATCCGGCGCTTCAACCTTGATCACTTCGGCACCGAATTCGGCCAGGATGCGCGTGCAGAACGGCCCGGCGATCAGCGTGCCGAGTTCGACCACCTTGAGGCCGGCCAGGGGTTTCTGCGTTTGGCTCATGTCAGGGTTCCCAATGTTCGACCGACAATTTTTCGCCCCACAGCCGGTGCACCGTAGCAGTCACCTGCTGCGGCGCCCCGCTGGTGTTCACGGCCAGCCGACCGTGCCCGCCGCCGAGCAGATTACCCGCCGCGAGCAGACGTTCGAGCTGACGGGCCACCGCCTCGCCGGTGTCGAGCAACGTCGTCCCCGCCGGCATGCGGCGGGCGATGCCCTCGCGCACCCAGGGGTAATGCGTGCAGCCAAGCACGACCACGTCGGCCCCCGCCTCGGCCAGCGGCGCGACAAAAGTGTCGAGCAAGGCCTCGACGCGCGGACTGGTCGGTCCTTCGCTCTCGATGGCGTCGGCCAGGCCGGAACAGGGCTGGGCGACGACCCGGACATGGTTGGCATGGTTGCCGATCAGGCGCTGGAAGCGTTCGCTGTGCAGGGTGCGCGTGGTGGCCAGGACGCCGATCACGCCCGATTGCGTCAAGCCGGCTGCGGGTTTGACACCTGGCTCGAGGGCGACGATGGGAATATGCGTGGCCGCGCGGATGGCCTCGGCCGCGGCAGCCGTCGCAGTATTGCAGGCCACGACCAGCGCCTTGGCTCCACGCTTGGCAAGTGCCTGGGCAATGGCGACGCCGCGCTCACGCAGAAAGGCCTCGGGCTTGTCACCATACGGCAGGAAGCGGGTATCTGCGAAATAGAAGTAGTCTTCGTGCGGCAGACGCGCGCGCAAGGCGCGCAGGACAGTCAGTCCTCCGAGACCAGAGTCGAAGACGGCAACAGGTTGTGAACTCACGAAGAAACTAGTGGCGAACGGGCATCGGCAATCCGTTTGAGGATACCACTCAGTTCCCCGACGTTCACCGGCTTCTTCAGAAAATCGTTCATGCCGACAGCCAGGCAACGCTCGCGATTCTCGGCAAAGGCATCGGCCGTCAGGGCCACAATAGGGACAGGCGTGCTGCCGTGCAGGCGCTCGTGATCGCGAATCCGCATCGTCGCCTCATAGCCATCGAGCACCGGCATGTGGCAATCCATCAGGACCAGATCGGGTGCGGAGCCAGCGCAAACGCTGTGCACGGCTTCTTCACCATTTGCCGCCGTCTCGACAACGTGGCCCATTTTCTTGAGCATGGCGCTGACCACCATCATGTTCAGGGGTTCGTCATCGACCACGAGGATGCGTAGTTGGCCTTTTTTCCCAGCAGTATCATCAACTGACTTTGCCGCTTCCAGGCTGGGAGGCACTTCGACCGGTAAATGATCGACCAACACGGTTATCGTGAATCGGAAGCGACTGCCCTCGCCCTGCCGACTCTCCACACTGGCCTCGCCGCCCATCAATTCCGCCATATTGCTCACGATGGACAATCCGAGACCCGTACCGCCGTAGCGCCGCGTCGTCGATGCATCGACCTGGGAAAAGGGTTGAAAGAGCAGCGAAAGCTTGTCGGCCGGAATGCCGATGCCCGTATCGGTGACCGAAAATTCGAGGCGCGCACTATCGCCCTCTGAAGCCAACACCCGGCCTTCGACCCGGACCGAGCCCTGTTCGGTGTACTTGATCGCGTTGCCGATCAGATTGCTCAGCATCTGGCCGATACGCCCGGGGTCGCCGCGGTAGCGCAACTTCGTGTTGTCCTGCCAGTGCGCCGAAAGCTCGACCCCCTTGGCCGCAGCCTCCTCGCCGAACAGAACCAGTTGTTCCTGCAGCAAATGCTCGGGCTGAAAAGGCAGGTCCTCAAGTTCCACACGCCCTGCCTCGATCTTGGACAGATCGAGGATATCGTTGAGCAGCGTCAGCAGGGTCTGGCCGGAATTCATGATCACCTGCACGTACTTCAGCCGCTCGGCCTCGACCAACCCGGGGAGCATCAACAACTGGGCCATGCCCAGGATGCCGTTCATCGGCGTACGAATCTCGTGCGACATGGTGGCAAGAAACTGGCTCTTCGCCAGGTTAGCTGCTTCGGTCCCGCGCAGGGCTTTTTCCAGACGCTCAGCCATCGCTTGCATTTCGGCGGCCTGAACGAAGGAGCGATCCAGCGTCTGATGGTAGTAGTAGCAGGCCTGCAGCATGGAAATCGTAAACAACAGTGCCATCAAGGCCAGCATCCAGTCGCGTACGCCATGCGAATCGAGCAGTGCCGTCAAAGCCACCGCCAACGCCATCGGCAGACCGTAACCGCGAAAGGCTGCCGGCACCGGCGCCAGCAAGGGCACTGCTCCGGCGAACATGCCGGCTGCGACCAAGGCAACGAAATAGCGCGTCGCTCCCGGCTCGATCAGCATCATGGACGAGATGCCAACCGCCCACAGCAGACCGGACAATGTCGCTCCGATGGTTCCCCGGCGTTGCCACAGGAAGGCCTCGGCAGCCGGCGGCTGAATTGCCAGGAAACGACGAGCCAATGCATAACGCGCCCCGGCACCGAGCAGCATCGCCCCCCACCACAGCCAGGCCCAGACGGGTGCGCTGCTCCAGCCCAACACGAGGAGCAGGATGCTGGCATTGATGACGACAACACATTGCGCAATCCCTGCATTGCGGAACATCAGGCGCGTCTTTTCCAACGTCGCCTGGGCGTTGATGGAGAGCGGCGGCAGAACGTCGTCGTGGAGCATGCGCGAGTGTTTGAACTGGATCAAGGCGAGAAAATACCCTGTGCCGCCAATGCGGACAAATCACCAAAAATCACCATTCCAGGAGCATGCGTTAGTTATCGCGTTTTTGGGGAGACACGCAGCTGGCGATAACGACAAATGACTAGATTCAACATCAACAAAAAGGCCGCTGGCGACATGTCGCCAAGCGGCCTGATGCCTCCTGGAAGGAGCCCTGAAAAGCTAATAGACGATCATTGCGAAGCGCTTGCCTCTTTAACCTCCGGCTTCGTATCCGATTGCTCCGATGCTGTCTTAACGGCTTGAGGCTCATTGCCTGCCCACTCCTTATCGAGAATATCTCGCGCCACGACCTCTCCAATTCGCTTCTCAACGGGAGTGTTTGCCAGCGCAGGATAGGCCTCGCGCATCAGGCGCATATCTTCGTCAAAGCTATCGACAACCTTCACATCGAAGGTTCCGCCGGACATTCCTGAAACCCCTTGATCCAGCAGCGGGAACAAAGGCCCGGCCCGATACTCGTGATCCGCTCGTGGACGGAGAATGGCTTCAACTCTTCCGGCATAAACAACCTCGCCTTTCCGCACCAGGAGCTTCATACCCAAGGGGACCCAGAACTGGCCAATGATGGGGAAAGCCTTGGCCTGTCCATATACGTTGCGAATAAGGAGCGAATCCCCGCTGACGGGAACACGAAAGGCATACACCGCATGATCGTCTGTGGGATATAGATAACCATCCCCCTCCATGTGCTGAATGGAATTTGCCAACTTGCCACTTCCATCGGTGATACCAACTGCAGCGAAAAATGGGACTGGAGTAAAACGGCTCTTTTCCTGACGCTTTATATCAATGGTCATCAACACCACCGCCTTGTCGGAGACATCGAGTTTCTTGGTCGATGAATCAACCGCCATGGGCAAGCGATTGGCGCAGCCAGTAAGCAATAAGGCAAACAGAATACCCAGCGACAAATAAACGGACCGTTTCATTTTTCTCCCTGAATGCAATGAACATAAAAAAGCCCCCATAAAGGGGGCCCAGAAATATACCATTTGGGAGATCACATGCGGGCGATCATCGCGTCGCCGAACTCCGAGCAGGAGATTTCGTCAGCCCCTTCCATCAGGCGGGCGAAATCGTAGGTCACCTGCTTGTCGCCGATGGCGGCTTCCATGCCCTTGATGACGAGGTCGGCCGCTTCCTTCCAGCCGAGGTGGCGCAGCATCATCTCGGCCGAGAGGATCAGCGAACCCGGATTGACCTTGTCCAGCCCGGCATACTTCGGCGCAGTGCCATGCGTTGCCTCAAAGCAGGCGTACTGGTCGGAAATGTTCGCCCCCGGTGCGATGCCGATGCCGCCGACCTGGGCGGCGAGCGCGTCGGAGATGTAGTCGCCGTTCAGGTTGGTGGTGGCGATCACGTCGTACTCGGCCGGACGCAGCAGGATCTGCTGCAGGAAGGCATCGGCGATGGAATCCTTGACGGTGATCTCGCGGCCGGTCTTCGGGTTGGTGAAGTGGCACCACGGGCCGCCGTCGATCGGCTGGGCGCCGAATTCTTCCTGAGCCAGCTTGTAGGCGGTGTCACGGAAGAGGCCTTCCGTAAACTTCATGATGTTGCCCTTGTGCACGATGGTTACCGACTTGCGGTCGTTGTCGATGGCGTACTGGATCGCGGCCCGGACCAGACGGGCCGTGCCTTCGACCGAGACCGGCTTGATGCCGATACCCGACGTTTCAGGGAAGCGAATCTTCTTGACGCCCATTTCCTGAGTCAGGAATTCGACCACTTTTTTGACGCCCTCGGAGCCTACTGCCCACTCGACGCCCGCGTAGATGTCCTCGGTGTTCTCACGGAAGATGACCATGTTGGTCAGCTCCGGGTTCTTCAGCGGGCTGGGCACGCCCTTGAAATAGCGCACCGGACGCACGCACTGGTAGAGATCGAGTTCCTGGCGCAGGGCGACATTCAGCGAGCGGATGCCGCCGCCGACTGGCGTCGTCATCGGCCCCTTGATCGACACCGAGTATTCCTTAAGGGCGTCGAAGGTTTCCTTGGGCAACCACTCATCCGGACCGTAGATGCGGGTCGATTTCTCGCCGGCATAGACTTCCATCCAGTGGATTTTCTTCTGGCCACCATAGGCCTTCGCCACAGCCGCATCGATCACCTTGATCATGACCGGCGTGATGTCGATGCCGATCCCGTCGCCTTCGATGAACGGGATGATCGGGTTATCCGGAATCGCCTGCCCCGGAACGATTTTCGCACCACCCTGCGGAACCTTGAGATGTGAAGTCATAGTCTCTCCTTGCCTTGTTATGCGACGCGGCAGGCGCGTCTTGCCTCTGCGACGGGAAGGCCCGGCCTGGCGTTTGCGCGGCCGGGCAGCGGAGTCGATTATGCGCAAAATGCTAATAGCTGTCAGCCTTCTTGCGCCGCACGACCGACTGCTGCGGTGCACCAGCCAAAACAGCCAAAAAACAAAAAAGCGAAGGCCGGATGACCTTCGCTCTTTCTAGCGGGGCGGCACACGGCCGCCGGATCGGCAGCTCGCCTTAGCCGCGGCTGGCCTTCAGCGCGGCATTCAGCGTCGGGCTCGGACGCATGATGGCCTTGCACTTCTCGGAATCGGCCTTGTAATAGCCACCGATATCCACCGGCTTGCCCTGGACGGTCTTCAACTCGGCCACGATCTGGGCTTCGTTGTCGGTCAGGGTCTTGGCCAGCTTGGTGAAGTGAGCCGCCAGCTCGGCGTCTTCCTTCTGTGCAGCCAGTTCCTGGGCCCAGTACATGGCCAGGTAGAACTGCGAACCGCGGTTGTCCAGCTCACCGGTCTTCGGCGACGGCGACTTGTTGTTGTCGAGCAGCTTGCCGGTCGCGGCATCCAGGGTCTTGGCGAGCAGGATGGCGCGCTTGTTGCCGTCCTTCAGGCCTTGCTCTTCCAGCGACACAGCCAGGGCCAGGAATTCGCCCAGCGAGTCCCAACGCAGGTGGTTTTCCTGGGTCAGCTGCTGCACGTGCTTCGGGGCCGAACCGCCAGCACCGGTTTCGTACATGCCGCCGCCGTTCATCAGCGGAACGATGGACAGCATCTTGGCCGAGGTGCCCAGTTCCATGATCGGGAACAGGTCGGTCAGGTAGTCGCGTAGGATGTTGCCGGTCACCGAGATGGTGTCGAGGCCGCGGGCGACGCGCTCGAGCGAGTAACGCATGGCGCGGACCTGCGACATGATCTGGATATCGAGGCCGGTGGTGTCGTGATCCTTCAGGTACTTCTGGACCTTCTTGATCAGCTCGTTCTCGTGCGGACGGTAAGCATCCAGCCAGAAGACAGCCGGCGTGTTCGAATTACGGGCACGGGTCACGGCCAGTTTGACCCAGTCGCGGATCGGCGCGTCCTTGACCTGGCACATGCGCCAGATATCGCCGGCTTCGACGTTTTGCGTCAGCAGCACTTCACCGGTGTTGTTATCGACGATGTTGGCGATGCCGTCTTCGGCGATTTCGAAGGTCTTGTCGTGCGAGCCGTATTCCTCGGCCTGCTGGGCCATCAGGCCAACGTTCGGCACGGTGCCCATGGTCTTCGGATCGAAATTGCCGTGCCACTTACAGAAGTTGATCATCTCCTGATAGATACGGGCGAAGGTCGATTCCGGCATGACGCACTTGGAGTCGTACTGCTTGCCATCGGCGCCCCACATCTTGCCGCCGGCGCGGATCATGGCCGGCATGGAGGCATCGACGATGATGTCGTTCGGCGAGTGGAAGTTGGTGATGCCCTTGGCCGAATCGACCATGGCCAGACGCGGACGGTGTTCCTGGCAGGCGTGCAGGTCGCGGATGATCTCGTCGCGCTTCGATTCCGGCAGCTGCTTGATCTTCTCGTACAGGTCGACCATGCCGTTATTGACGTTGATGCCCAGTTCGGCAAAGGTCTTGGCGTGCTTCTCGAAGGCTTCCTTGTAGTAGATCTTGACGCAGTGGCCGAAAACGATGGGGTGCGAGACCTTCATCATCGTCGCCTTGACGTGCAGCGAGAACAGGATGCCGGACTGGCGGCAATCTTCGAGTTGAGCTTCGTAGAAGTCGCACAGCGCCTTCTTGCTCATGAACATGGAGTCGATGATCTCGCCTTCGAGCAGGGAGAGCTTCGGCTTCAGCACGGTGGTCTTGCCGCCCTTGGCGATCAGCTCCATGCGCACTTCGCGCGCCTTGTCGAGGGTCATCGACTTTTCGCCGTGGTAGAAATCGCCGTGCTCCATGTGGGAAACGTGGGTCTGCGACCACTGCTTCCACTCGCCCATGGAGTGCGGATGCTTGCGAGCGTAGTTCTTGACGGCGCCCGGCGCGCGGCGGTCGGAGTTACCTTCGCGCAGCACCGGATTCACGGCCGAACCGAGGCACTTGCCGTAGCGGACCTTGAGGGCCTTGTCTTCGTCGGTGGTCGGGTTTTCCGGGTAATCGGGGATCTTGTAGCCCTTTTCCTGCAGTTCCTTGATACAGGCCTTCAACTGGGCCACGGAAGCGGAAATATTGGGCAGCTTGATGATGTTGGTATCCGGCAGCAGGCACTTCTTGCCCAGCTCGGCCAGGGTGTTCGGCAGGCGCTGCTCTTCGGTAAGGAACTCGGGGAATTCGGCGATGACGCGGGCGGACACGGAGATGTCGGCCTTTTCGATTTCGATGCCGGCCGGTTCCGTGAACGTACGGATGATCGGCAGGAACGCGCACGTCGCCAGCAGCGGCGCTTCGTCGGTCAGCGTGTAGATGATTTTGGACTTTCCACCAGCCATGAATATCCCCTTGCGTTGGATTGAGTTATGGGGCCTCGGACGCACCGTGCCCTATGTAAACCGGTTCTGCTGCAGCAAAACATTGGAAGTATCTGCTGCGTTTCGATCTCAGTCAACGAAGCGGCGTTTCACATCGCGGGAAGGATTCACCAAATTTGCCAAAGAGCCGCTCTAAGCCATTGTTACGAGTGGTAATATGGATTCCCTGAGGAGGGAGAGCGCGCGTGAAAATTTCCGTCGGCCTCTACGGCACCAACGCCCACCATATCGCCCTGGCCATGATCCAGGGTTTCAACAAGCACTACACGCTGTTTCGCCAGACCTGCCGCGAGGCCAAGACCCGCTTCGAGCATGGCGACTGGCCGGGGGTACAAGAAGCGGTAAAGGAGCGCATCCGCTTCTACGACGACCGGGTAGACGAATGCGTCGAACGCCTGCGCAACGAATTCGACGCCGAGCATCTCGACGACGCCACCTGGCAGCAGGTCAAGCTGCTCTACATCGGGCTCTTGCTCAACCACAAGCAGCCGGAACTGGCCGAGACCTTCTTCAACTCGGTGACAACCAAGATTCTGCATCGCACTTACTTCCACAACGACTTCATCTTTGTCCGGCCGACCATTTCGACCGAAAACCTGGAAGCCGATTTCGACCCGACCTACCGCAGCTACTACGTCAAGGAAGACGGCCTGCGCGGCGCCATCCGGCAGATCGTGCTCGATTTCAACTGGCACCGCCCCTTCGCCGACCTGGAGCGCGACGTCGATCACGTCTATCGTGCCATCGGCCGCTTCCTGCAGAGCATGCCCAAGCGGGAGTTCAACTTCCAGATCCAGGTGCTGGCTTCGGCCTTCTATCGCAACAAGGCGGGCTACATCATCGGCAAGGCGATCAACGGCGCCGTCGAGTACCCCTTCACCATCCCGGTGCTGCACGACGACGAAGGCAAGCTCTACCTCGACACCATCCTGCTCGACGCCTGGCGCATCGGGCTGCTCTTCTCGCTGTCGCGCGCCTATTTCATGGTCGATATGGAAGTACCTTCGGGCTACGTCCAGTTCCTGCGTGCCATCATGCCGAACAAGCCGCGCTCCGAGATTTACATCATGCTCGGCCTCGGCAAGCAGGGGAAGACCATGTTCTTCCGCGATTTCATCTACCACCTGCACCATTCCGAAGACCAGTTCATCATGGCCCCCGGCATCCGCGGCCTGGTCATGCTGGTGTTCACGTTGCCCTCCTACCCTTACGTCTTCAAGATCATCAAGGACGTCTTCGGCAGTTCGAAGGAGATGGACCAGGCGACCGTCAAGCGCAAATTCCTGCTCGTAAAGCAGGTCGACCGCGTCGGGCGCATGGCCGACACGCTGGAATTCTCCAACGTGATGTTTCCGTTGAAGCGCTTCGACAACGAGGTGCTCGACGAACTGCGCCGGCTTGCGCCTTCCAAGTTCGAGGTCGACGGCGAGCAGCTGATCATCAAGCACCTCTACATCGAGCGCCGCATGGAGCCGCTCAACATCCACCTCGACCGGATGGACAAGAGCAACAACCAGGAAGGCTTGGAGCACGCCATCAAGGAATACGGCAATGCCATCCGCGAGCTGGCGCAGGCCAACATCTTCCCCGGCGACATGCTGTGGAAGAATTTCGGCATCACGCGCTATGGCCGCGTCGTCTTCTACGATTACGACGAAATCGAATACATGACCGACATCAACTTCCGCAAGATTCCGCCAGCGCCGGACTTCGAGACCGAGATGTCGGGCGAGGTGTGGTATCCGGTCAATCGTGGCGACGTCTTCCCGGAAGAATTCGCCACTTTCCTGCTCGGCTCGCCGACGGTGCGCAAGACTTTCATGAAGCACCACAAGGATCTGCTGACACCGAAATTCTGGCAGGAAGCGCAACAAAAGATCCGAGACGGACACGTCGAGGACTTTTTCCCGTATCCTCAGGAAATTCGCTTCTGCCACAGCCCATCCAGCACTGACTGATCTCCCATTCAAGCAACAACATAATGACAAGAATCGACGACCTGCTTATCGGAATTACCTTAACCCTCAGCCTGGGCCTGGGCCTCTGGGGCCTGGCCGGCGGCACGCCGCCCGGCTGGCTATTCCTGCTCATCGGCCTTGTGTTGATCGGCGCCATGGCCTTGTCTTTCGGCGAACGCCGACGCTGGAAAGCGCGCAACCAGGGCTATGTGAGCGAACTGCAAAAGGTCATGGCCGAATACCACGTGCTGTCGAGCGAAGCGATGGCTCACGCCGACCTGCAATTCACCTCGCTGGAAAAGGAAATGTCCGAAGCCCAGGAACTGATCCGCGCCTCGGTCAGCCGCATCAGCGGCAGCCTGACCGGCCTGGAGTCGCAATCCTCCGACCAGCGCCAGATCCTGCGCTCGCTGATCGAGGAAATGTTGCAGATGACCGGCTCGGACAACTCGCACGCTGCCGAACAGGCCGGCCTGCAGCGTTTCTTCGATGAAACCAATACGCTGATCGCCGAATTCGTCAGCAAGATGACGCAACTGCAAGCGACCAGCCACGGCATCGCCGCCAGCTTCGAGCAAATGCAGGGCCAAGTCTCGAACATCACCGGCACGCTCAACGACATTTCCGGCATCACCAAGCAGACCGACCTGCTCGCCCTCAACGCCGCCATCGAAGCGGCCCGTGCCGGCGAAGCCGGGCGCGGTTTTGCCGTGGTTGCCGACGAAGTGCGCAACCTGGCTGCCCGCACGGCCGATTTCAACGTCGACATCCGCAAGGCGCTCGACGACATCCTGGTCTCGCTGCAAACCGTCGGCAGCCGAGTCAACGAAGCGACCCAGATCGACCTCAGCATTGCCGAGCGTTCGCAGGCCACCCTGGCCGAACTCGGCGCCGAACTGATGGAACTGACCGACAAGGCCCGCGAACACTCGCGCCACATCACTGAAATCACCGAGCAGATGCACGGCATGACGCAGGAAGGCGTGATGGCCATGCAGTTCGAGGATATCGTCACCCAGATGATGAGCCGCATCAGCCAGCGCACCAACAACGTCGGCAGCTACCTGCATGCCTTCCTGCGCCTGCAACAGGATCAGAGCGAGAAGGACGGCCTGAAGCGCTTCCGCACTCGCTGCGACAGCCTCGTCCAGTTGCTGGTCGATTCCCAGGTCAAGGCCGAATCAATCCGCGGCGGCAACGCCGCCCAGCACGCCATGAGCAAGGACGACGGCGACATCGAGCTGTTCTGACGCAATAAAAGGGCACTGCTGCGGTGCACTGCCCGTTTCGGGCAAAAACCGCAGCGCCCCGAGTGCCGCTCAGGCCGTCTGCAAGAAGACGGCAAACTCCTGATCCAGCGCCTCGGCGGCGCAATCGAGCAAGAACTCACGGAAACGCTGGCCAGCCGGCAAGAGGCGCTTGGCATTCATATGCACCACGTACCAGGTGCGCTCGATCGGCGTCCCGATCGCATCGAGCACGCTGACCTCGCCAGTCTTCAATTCCAGCGGCAGCGTGTGCAGCGAAATCAGCGCCACGCCCATGCCGGCCATCACCGCCTGCTTGATCGTCTCGTTGCTGCCCATGCTGATCGTGCGCTGCGGCGTGAACAGGTGGTTTTTGAACATTTCCTCGGCCACCCGGCGCGAACCGGAGCCTTCCTCGCGCAGCAGAAAGGTCTCGTGACGCAGCTCGTGCATGTCGAAACGGCGCGCCCCGCGCAGCGGGTGGTCGGCCGGTCCGATCAGTACATAAGGGTGCGGCGCCAGCGGTTCGGCGTGGGCATCGATCTCGGTCGGGATGCGCCCCATCACGGCGAGGTCGATCGCATTGTCCTGCAGCTTCTGTAACAGCGATTCGCGGTTGCCCACCGAAAACTGCACCTCGATGCCCGGATGCTGCTGGGCAAAGCGGGCCAGCAGGCGAGGCATGTAGTACTTGGCGGTGCTGACCAACCCCACCGAAATCTGCCCGCTCTCCGCCCCCAGCATGGCCTGCAGGTTGGCTTCGGCGTCCTTGATCTCGCCCAGCACGCGCAGCGCGTGGTGCACCAGCAGCTCGCCCGCATCGGTCAGCGCCACGCCGCGCCCCATGCGCTCGAACAGCGGAAGGCCGACGTTATCCTCGAGCTGCTTCAATTGCATCGACACGGCCGGCGGCGTCAGGTGCAACTCCTCGGCGGCGCGGGCATAGCTCAAGTGACGGGCGGCCACGACGAAGATTTGCAGTTGGCGCAGGGTCAGAGTGCGGACGAAGTTCATGTTTCGCTTGCTTTGCCGTGGTTTGAGATCAGCAAAAGTTTAACTCCGGATCGGTACTTGGGCGACTGCTGCGGTGCACGGCGCTTTTTGGGCAAAAACCAGCCGACTAATTGGCGAAAAAACTCCGCCATGGCCGGGTGATACTGAAACAAGCTTCAGCAAGCCGACTCGCGTATTGGCGGGCAATCTGGCGGATTCGCTGACACGCCCCAAACCCCTCCCCGACCCTCCCCTTGTCAGGGGAGGGAGTTGCAGATTACCGATAAAGGACGCCTCCACACCCAGGCTGCCCCATGGCAAGGGCACGATAGCGCGCGGGCATCACCGACTGCCAAGAGCGAGCCCCTCCCCTGACAAGGGGAGGCTGGGAGGGGTTTCAACGGCGTCAAAAAAACCCACCTACCTTCACTCACGCCGCCGGCCGCAGCTTGTGGCGCCAGCCGGGATAGAGCTTGTCGGCATCCTGCGGGAAGGATTCGAAGGCGCGGGCGAATTCGTAGTGGTCGCGCGCCCAGTCCACCGGGTCGGCCCCGGCCTTCCAGCAGTCGTAGGCCTGGCGCAGCGAGCGGGCGCCGGCGGCCGGGCTGTCGATGTGGCCATAAGAGCCGCCACCGGCGGTGTTGATCACGTTGCCGTGGCCGAGGTTGTCGAAGAAGCCGGGCAGGCGCAGGGCATTCATGCCGCCGGAGATGATCGGTGTCGTCGGCTTCATGCCGTACCACTCCTGGTGATAGACCGGACCCTGATAGCTGTCGCGCTCGATGATGTAGGCGCAGGCGCGGTCATCCTTGTCGCCCTCCATCTTGCCGTAGCCCATGGTGCCGACGTGGATGCCCGAGGCGCCCTGCAGGCGGCTCATCTTGGCCAGCACGTAGGCCGTGTAGCCGCGCTTGGCCGACGGCGAGGTGACTGCCCCGTGGCCGGCCCGGTGGTAGTGCAGGTACTGGTTGGCGAACTGGCGGCGCGCCGTGGTGATCATGCCCGGCCCGCCGACGTAACCGTCGACCAGGAAGGCCACCTTGTCGGCATCCGGCCCGAAGGTGCGCAGGATGTATTCGCCGCGCGCCACCATTTCGTAGTGGTCGTCGGCCGTAATGTTGGCCGAGAAGAGCTTGGCCTCGCCGGTTTCGTCCATCGCCCGCTTCATCGCATCGTAGACGAGCGGGATGGTCTGCTGCATCGGCGCGAAGGTCTGGTTGCCCTGCGGCTCGTCGTTCTTGATGAAATCGCCGCCCAGCCAGAACTCGTAGGCAGCACGGGCAAAAGGTTCGGGGCGCAGGCCGAGCTTCGGCTTGATGATGGTGCCGGCGATGTAGCCGCCATCCTTGACCGGCCGGCCGAGGATGCGCCACAGGTCGGAAATGTCCTTCGACGGCCCGTCGAACAACTCGATGGCGCGGCGTGGCACGTAGAAATCCACCATCTTGGCGTGCTCGATGTCGCCCATGCCCTGGTTGTTGCCGATAGTCAGCGTCAGGAAGGAAACCATCATCATCCGGCCGTCGATCATGTTGCGGTCGAACAGGTCGAGCGGGTAGGCGATGCGCATGTCTTCCGTCGCCTCGTCTATGTGATAGACCAGCGCATCGACCCCCTTGGTGAAATCATCGGTCGTGCACACCTCGACATTGGTCCCGGTCGACGACTCCGCCGCAAAGTGCGCCGCCGCCTCCAGGTAGCCGTGCCCCGCCTTCGGCTTCATCTTGTAGGCACACAGGATGTGCTTGCCGCCGGCGATCAGGTCGGCTTCCTTGAGGCTCAGGTCGGCGTAGCGATTCGATTGATCCATGCTCTTGTCTCCTCGGTGGGTGTCAGCCGAATGGCTGCGATGGAGAGCATGGTAGGAGTGGCTATTGATAAATAACAGTCACTTATTTTTATGGCAAAGATCAGCGATCGCTGAATAATAGTCATCGACAAGCAGCTCTCGGCCATGCTTGAGGCGGCCCCGAACATCGCCAACTGCTAGCCACCGCGAGGTGGACTTGAAAAGGAAAATTCCCGTCCCTATATCTCGCTGCGTCGGCATTTGCCGGCCGGTAGCGCCGAGCGAGGAAATCGCTTTCCGTCGTTTCGGCCTGCCAGCTTTTTTATTAATTCGCTATCGCATAGGAGATCAATGATGTTTATTCGTCCCCTTTACGACCGGATTATCGTGAAGCGTGTCGAACAGCAACGTACGACGGCATCCGGCATCGTCATTCCCGACTCTGCCGCCGAGAAGCCAGAGCAAGGCGAGGTGATCGCCGTCGGCAGCGGCCGCCTGCTGCAGGATGGCAGCGTCCGCCCGCTGCAGGTGAAGACCGGCGAGCGCGTGCTCTTCGGCAAGTATGCCGGTCAGACCGTCAAGATCGACGGCGAGGAGTTCCTCGTCATGCGCGAGGAGGATGTCCTCGGCGTCATTGAAACCGCTTCGGCCGATTCTGCAAAAAAGGCCGCCTGATATTCGTTCGCTAGCAAAGGAGCAGAGATATGGCTGCAAAAGACGTTCAATTCCATGACAACGCCCGTGCCCGCATCGTTCGCGGGGTCAATGTACTTGCCGATGCCGTCAAGGTCACGCTTGGACCGAAAGGCCGCAATGTGGTCCTTGAGCGCAGTTTCGGCGCGCCGCTGATCACCAAGGATGGCGTTTCCGTCGCCAAGGAAGTGGAGCTCAAGGACAAGCTGGAAAACATGGGCGCCCAGATGGTCAAGCAGGTCGCCTCGAAGACGGCAGACATCGCTGGCGACGGCACGACGACCGCCACCGTACTGGCCCAGTCCATCGTGCGCGAAGGCATGCGCTACGTGGCCGCCGGCATGAACCCGATGGACCTGAAGCGCGGCATCGACAAGGCCGTTTCCACCGTGGTCGATGAGCTGAAAAAGCTCTCCAAGCCTTGCGCCACGAACAAGGAAATCGCTCAGGTGGCGACCATTTCGGCCAACAGCGATTCGGCCATCGGCGACATCATTGCCGAAGCCATGGAAAAAGCCGGCAAGGAAGGCGTCATCACCATCGAGGAAGGCAAGTCGCTGCACAACGAACTGGAAGTCGTCGAAGGCATGCAGTTCGACCGCGGCTACATCAGCCCCTACTTCATCAACCAGCCGGACAAGCAGATGGCCGTGCTCGAGGATCCAATGATCCTGTTGCACGACAAGAAAATCTCCAGCATCCGTGATCTCCTCCCGGTGCTAGAGGAAGTAGCCAAGGCCGGCAAACCGCTGCTGATCATCGCCGAGGATGTCGATGGCGAGGCGCTGGCCACGCTGGTGGTCAACAGCATGCGCGGCGTGCTCAAGGTAGCGGCGGTCAAGGCGCCGGGCTTCGGCGACCGGCGCAAGGCCATGCTCGAGGACATTGCCATCCTCACGGGCGCCACGGTCATCTCCGAAGAAACCGGCCTGTCGCTGGAAAAAACCACGGCCAAGGACCTCGGCCGGGCCAAGCGGGTCGAAATCCGCAAGGAGAGCACCACCCTCATCGACGGCACCGGCGACCAGCAGGCAATCAAGGATCGCGTGGCCGCCATCCAGCGCCAGATCGAGGAAACCTCCTCCGACTACGACCGCGAAAAGCTGCAGGAACGTGTGGCCAAGCTGGCTGGCGGCGTGGGCGTGATCAAGATCGGCGCAGCGACCGAAGTCGAGATGAAGGAAAAGAAGGACCGCGTCGACGACGCCCTGCACGCCACGCGCGCTGCTGTCGAGGAAGGAATCGTACCCGGTGGCGGCGTCGCCCTGTTGCGCGCCCGCGCCGCGATCAAGTCGCTCAAGGGTGACAACCACGACCAGGATGCCGGCATCAAGATCGTACTGCGCGCGCTCGAGGAGCCGCTGCGTGCGATTGCCGCGAACGCTGGCGATGAGCCGTCCGTGGTCATCGCCAAGGTCGAGGATGGCAAGGGCAACTTCGGCTACAACGCCGCCACCGGCAACTACGGCGACCTGGTTGAAATGGGCGTGATCGACCCGACCAAGGTCACCCGCACAGCCCTGCAGAACGCCGCCTCCGTGGCCGGGCTGATCCTGACCACCGACGCCACCGTGGCTGAAGCGCCGAAGGAAGAAAAAGCCGCCGCACCGGCGATGCCGGACATGGACTACTGACCCCTTCGACATGGCCTGAATGCGTGCCGCCCGGCTCGGGCAGTTTGTCCGGGCGGCACGATATGGGCTTCCGGCAAGTATCTTTTCTTGGGTATCGAAGGTTTGAAGCGAGAGGAAATGCGTCATGAACACACTATCCCCTATCGTTGGCGGTGCGGCAGCTTCACGACAGCTTTATGGAACGGACGCCGTGATACTGCTCGGTGCCAGTTGTGGCGGCCCCGAGGAATACTCGAGGATCGCCGAGGAGTTGGGCTACGGGCGCCTGGAAATGCCCCACCCTTGTGACACCCAGGTCATTCGGACCCAGCTGGAATCGCTTCAGTGATTGCTGCCTTGTTTCTCATGCGAATTTTCAGGAGGTGATGCAAAACCGAAGAAACCCCTGTCCATTTGGGAAAAGAGCCTCCGCGTGAGGCTCTTTTTTTACAACTCGCCCTACCCCACGAGGATCGCAAAGGCCATTTCGGCCGAACTGCTGCGGTGCACCGCCTTTTTTTGCCAAAAACCGAGCTCCTTTCCCCGCAGTAGAAGCCCCTTCTAATTAAGCGTCATGCCCTCCGCCTTTTTGGTAGCATCCCGCCCGAAGCCCTCCCCAGCCAATTGCCGACGCCGCCATGCGCCTTTTACCCTTTTTTGCCGTTCTCTTTCTCAGCGCCTGCGCGACGGTGGTCGCGCTGCAACTCGACGACCGCTATGGCCGACCGAATCCCGGCCACTTCGATAATCCACCGCGGGCGATGGCCGATGCGCCGGATTATTGGCGCGATGTGCGGCCGATTCTCGACCAGCGCTGCGTCACTTGCCACGCCTGCTACGACTCGCCCTGCCAGCTCAACCTGAGCAGCTACGCTGGCGTCGTGCGCGGCGCCAATCCACGCATGGTCTATGGCAACAACCCGCGCCTGCTGGCCGACCGGCCGACCCGGCTCGGCATGGATGCGCAGACCACCCTGGCCTGGCGCGATCTCGGTTTCTTCCCGGTGCTCAACGAGCGCTCGCAAACACCCGAGGCCAATCGTGTCGGCGGCGTCATGTATCGCCTGCTCGCGCTCAAGCAGGCGCACCCCGGCCCCAAAAGTGGCCCCATCGCCGACTCCGACCTCGATTTTTCGCTCAACCGTGCCGAAATCTGCGTCGCCAGCGAGGGCCTCGACCAATACGAACGCCAGCACCCGACGCGCGGCATGCCCTTCGGCCTGCCGGCGCTAGATGCCCGCGAGCACAAGACGCTCAGCCGCTGGCTCGAAGCCGGCGCCCCCTATCGCCCGGCAGCGCCGCCCCTCCCCGCCGTGCTGCGCCAGGTCGACGAATGGGAAGCCTTCTTCAACGGCAACGACCTCAAGTCGCAACTGACCGCGCGTTACCTCTACGAGCACTGGTTCATCGGCCACATCTGGTTTGCCGAGCAGCCCGGCCAGTATTTCGAACTGGTGCGCAGCAAGACGCCACCGGGCCAGCCCATCGACGTGATCGCCTCGCGCCGGCCATTCGACGATCCCGGCGTCGACCGCGTCTGGTATCGCCTGCGCGCCAGCGAAGCAACGCCGCTGGCCAAGACGCTGATGCCGCTGCAACTCGACGCCGCCCGCCTGCAACGCCTGCGCAGCTGGTTCATCGCGCCGGACTACACGGTCAGCGCCCTGCCCGACTACGCGCCGGAGCGCGCCGCCAACCCCTTCATCACCTTCCGCGAGCTGCCGCTGAACGCCCGCTACCGCCTGCTGCTCGACGAAGCGCAATTCACCATCGCCGGCTTCATGAAGGGGCCGGTCTGCCGCGGCCAGGTGGCGCTCAATTCGATCAACGACCATTTCTGGGTCTTCTTCGTGGCGCCGAACGAAAAGGCGGCCGACTTCATGTCCGCCATCATCGACGCCGCCAGCCCGGTGCTGACCCTACCGGCCGAGCGCGAAAGCACCGTCGGCCTGCTCGCCTGGCGCGAATACGCCAAGCTGGAAAAGCAATACACCGAAGCGCGCAGCGCCGTCACCGCCAAGCTGCGCATCAAGGACGAGCGCCCGCTGCTCACCGACATCTGGAACGGCGACGGCCAGAACCCCAACGCCACGCTGACCATCTTCCGCCATTTCGACAGCGCCTCGGTGGTCAAGGGCCTGGCCGGCGAACGCCCGCAAACCGCCTTCCTCATGGGCTACCCGGTGCTCGAACGCATGCACTACCTGCTCACCGCCGGCTTCGATGTCTTCGGCAACGTCGGCCATCAGCTTGCCACCCGGCTGTACATGGACTTCCTGCGCATGGAGAGCGAGCTCAACTTCCTCGCCCTGCTGCCGATCAAGGACCGCCAGCCGGTGCTCGAACACTGGTATCGCCAGCGCAGCCAGCCGCATAACGAATACCTGGCCGACGCCGCCCGCTTCTTCCCGCAGGAAACCGGCATCCGCTTCCGCCAGAAAGACACGCTGACCGAGCTCTACGCCCTGCTCCGCCAGCACACCACCAAAGCCACCGACCGCAGCCGCGAGCTGGCCAATTCCGGCCTGCCGACCGGCGACATTGCCCAACTGCAACGCCTGTCCGCCCTCAAGGGCCGCGCCACCTCATGGATGCCGGAAGACAGCCTGCTGCTGGTCACGCCGCGCCAGGGGCAGCCGGCGGTCATCGCCCTGCTGCGCAACAGCGCCCACACCAATGTCGCCGAACTGTTCGACGAAGAAGATCGCCGCCTGCCGCAGGAAGACACCCTGCTCGCCCTCAACGGCGCCGTCGGCGCCTATCCCAACGCCCTGTTCGCCGTCGATTCCGCCCGCCTGCCGGCCTTCGTCGACGCCGTGCACAGCCTCGACAGCGAAGAAGCGCTCACCCGTCTGGTCGACCGCTTCGGCGTGCGCCGCACCGACCCGCGTTTCTGGTCGGTCAGCGACACCATCCACGCCCGGCAAAAAGCTATCCGGCCGCTGGAATTCGGCATTCTCGACTACAGCCGGCTGGAGAACCGCTAAGCCACCCGCCACGCCGCAGCGAAGCGCTGCGCGTCGGCGTACCACTCGGCAAAATCCTCGGCGAAGCCCGCCGCATCGGCGATGAATTCCGCCTCGCCGCCGGCCAGCGGGTTCGGACGGCGGGCGCGCTGGCTCATGCGCCACAGCACGTCGGCAATGCCGTCGAGTTCGGCATAGCTACCCAGCCAATCCTCTCGCGCCATCAGCGCCATGGCCGGGCGGGCATGCTCGGGCAGATGCTCGCGCCAGGCGGCGAGGTGCGCGTAGATGCCCTGGCAGGTTTCGCCCAGCGGCGCGGCATGCGGCCAGTCGCGGGCCAGCAGGTGGTCGTAGAAAATATCGACCAGGATGCCAGCGTAGCGGCGGCGTTCCGGCGAAACCCGGTTGCGGCTGCGGCAGAAGGCCGGATGCGTTTCGGCATGGCTGTCGATGGCGCGATGCAGCGCCACCCCGCGCGCCAGATCGGCCGGCAAACCGGCCGGCAGCAGCCCCTTGACCCAATCGCCGACCACGCCGCCAACGATCAGCGCCGGCTCCTCGCCGGCCAGGAGGGCATGGGCGAGAAAATTCATCGGCGTTGGCCGGCGCAGCCCGTGGTCGGGGCGCCATTGTGGGAGCGAAGGAATCGGTTCATGTGCTGCATCTCGATACAAGGCACGCAGTTTAACGCCCGCGCTCGGCATCAAGCCCACTGCTGCGGTGCACTGCCCATTTTGGCCAAAAACCAAACCGCCCGGTGCCGGCCAAGCCGTCATACGACAGCGGCCTGAAATACGGTATAAGGCTCACTGACGACCCGGCGTTGGCGCCATGCCGGGTTGCGGGGTCGCCGCGGTGCCCCATCCAATCAGGCGCCGCCCCAAACCCCCGAGGAGATTTCCATGAAGCCCCTGCTTTGCGCCCTTTTGCTATCCGCCAGTGTTGCCTGGGCCGGCCCCGACGATCCTTCCAAGTTCGACAACAGCCCGCTGGGCGCCCAGAAGGCCGTCTATCAGGTCAACCTGGAAAAGCCGGAAGACCTCTACCAGGCGCTCGGCTACCTGAACAACCACCTGAGCGGCCTGAAGGAATTCGGCGACCTGAAGAAATCGCACCTCGTGCTGGTCGCTCACGGTAACGAGTTGCACATGCTGTCGCGCCTCAACCGCGCCGCCTACCCGGATGTCTACGACCGCCTGAAGGAACTGACCAGCCAGGGCGTCGAAATCCACGTCTGCCGCAACGCCGCCCGCTTCCGCGGTTACAAGCCTGAGGATTTCTACGACCTCGTCACCGTCGTCCCGGCCGCCATGACCGACCTCGCCAAGCTGCAACACAAGGGCTACGCCTACATCTCCGGCGACGTCATCGTCCGCACCAAGCGCACGGAGTTTATGCAGAAGCATCCGGAAATTCTGGATTGAGCGTCGGGCCGGGAGGCTGAATCCCGGCTATGGCGCCTCCTGATTTCGCCACATCCCAACGCCAGAGATTGTCTCTGGCGGTATCGGGCTGCTATCGGCCACAAGCGGACACTCAGCCACCCATCCCCAAAGCAGCCATTGCCCGATGGCAGTTGTCTGGCATATTGGACTTGTTATACTGATAGCAAGCATACCAAATCGATGAAAATCATAAACTTAAGGCTGCAAACCTAGCGGCAACAATATTAATTGTCATACGGATCCCAGTGTCCGTGTAACCACCATTAGCAGTTACAAGACCACAGGGTAGGCTCATGTCAAAGCAAACAAAAGAAGCGCGCTGCAAGGCACTCTACGACCAGTTTCTGTCGCTGAATCCACGTGAACTTGAGACGATGCAGATTGCACTCTCAGACTTCGACGGACTCAATCTGGAAGAGGCCCGACAGACTCTGTCCTTCGTTCTACAGACGATTGACGGTCTAAATAGCACGGAAACGTGGGGCGAACTTAGCTGGCATGCCTACGGAACGATAGAAAGCCTTCTCCAAGGGCTTCACAACGCCTACGCACAGCTCCGTAGCGCGCGAGATCAGAATTCTTGGCAAAACTTCGTTGCTCAGTTGGACTCCCTGGCGTATCACCTACGCCTGTTCGGTGTTCCGGCAATTGTGGCTGGCGGCCTCCAGATTGAGCGCCTGTCTAGCGCACTCACAGGTGAGCTCGACCGTCTTACCTTGGCTCGAAGCGACGTTGAGAAGTTGAGAGACGAAGTGAAAACTCTTGTAGCACCTGCGGTCGCAGGCTCGCTCTCACAAGCATTTACGGCCCGCAAAGAGATCCTCCTTCGAGGCCGTATCGCCTGGGGTGTAATTGCACTTGCACTAGGTGCGTATTGCATCCACGCCACTTATGGCTTTGCATCCGCTGTAGGCGATGCAGTAATCGCAAGCAAGCCAGCAGCAGGGTCTGGCGACCTGATCTGGCTATCTGTCCTCATCCGATCAGTTGTACTGATCCCGCTCTATGCAGCTTTCGGCTTCTCCTTTGCGCAGTACAAGAAGGAGCGCGATTTCGAAGAGGAATATGCACACAAGGCAGCGGTAGCCGCTTCGCTGCCGAACTATGGTGATCTGACGCGCGAGCCTGCAGTCCGAGACCAAATCGTAACTGGCGCTACCAACGTGATCTTCGCCATTCCAACATCAAGAATTCCCGAGAAGGAGAAGTCAGAGAAGGTTCTTGGAGGCATGAAGGAACTTCTTGATTCCGTGGCCAAGCTGGTTCCGAAGCGCAGTGACGGGTAACCCTTCGCTCGAGCCGACTCCCACCGGTGTGGCACTTGCGGCTCAGCTCAAACGTTAGAAATCAAGACCTACTATCAGCCAATGATTACGAAACAAGATCTGATCAGCAAAACCGACGACTTAATTGATCAACTAAGAGGAGAGCAAATTAGTTTTGTCGTTCTCTTGTTTTCGCCAAGTCGTCCAGGAAAGATCGATACATACGCAGAGCGCTTGATAGATTTTCAAAAGAAAGTGTATGCATCAGAAGATGACGGAAATTCAATTTTCGATCTTCACAAAGAGTTTATTTCACTTGAGAGAACAACAAAAAAGAGGGCAGTAATACTCGGGGCGCTCCCCTCAATTTTGATGTTGTACTTCGCGATTGCCGTAGTTTTCTTAATCGCAACCTCTGTGGATATCCCAAAATTCATAGAAGGTACGCTAGGTGTAAAAACACCGGGAAAGCTAATAACGCTAGGCATAGCTGGCGCACTTGTTTACCTTGCCACCACAGTCCTCTCCCATGCAGAGGTGCTAACTGAAAAACCGGGGTTCTCGACTGTGCTTCATCACACAATCCGTTTCTTTCTCGCGATTGTCGTTCCGATAATACTTGTCGTACTGTTTTTCAATGAATCAGGCAGCCTAAAGGAAGTGACCGTTTCACCCGAGCTTCTAAGCTTCGGCTGTGGATATAGCGCGAAGTTAGTCATCGAGCTGTTCAACAAGATTGTCGAAAAAGGCTCGAAGATGGTTGCCGCCCTTTGATTTTAGACAAGCAGTCGAGAGGGACAATCCGCAAGCTGCGCTCGCGGGTCCCTTCGCCGCTGCGGCAGCCCATCACGTCAAACGTTGCTGAGCGTCCGCTTTTTCAGTCCGGAAATTGCCGCTTAGGGTCGATTTGAGCTGTTCTGATCGGAAGGATTCGGCGGTTACTTAAAAATAGCCGCAGCCTATTAAACGCCCATGGGCTCCTGCGCCAACAACTCCCCCAGCGAAACCTTCCCCAAATCCTCAACCACCCGCCAAGCCCCCGAAAAATCCTGCCCGCGCGTGTAGTCGTTGACCGTCACCAGGCAGCGCAGCCCAGCGCCAGTGGCAGCGCGCAGGCCGTTTTCTGAATCCTCGATAGCCAGACAAGCCTCGGCCGGTAGCCCGAGGCGGGCGAGGCCCCATTCGTAGATATCCGGTGCCGGTTTCTTGGCCGGGACGATGTCGCCGGCGCCGATCACTTCGAACCATTCCGGCGCGTCGGCGCTCAGTGTGGAGCGCAGCAGGGGGAAGATATTGTCCGGGGTGGTGGTCGTGGCGATGGCGAGGCGGATGCCTTGCCGGCGCGCTGCGAAGATCAGCCGGGCGACGCCGGGGCGGAGCGGGATGCGACTGCTGCTGGCGAGGCGCACGTAGTGGGCCGTCTTGGTGGTGTGGATGGCTTTGACCAGTTCGGCGAAGTCGGGCCGCGCCGCGATTTGCGGCTCGTAGCGCTCGGCGTAGTGGTGCAGGCGTTCCTTGCCACCGGTGACGGCGAGCAAGTCGCCGTAGGTCAATTCATCCCAGAACCAGTCGAGGCCGTGCTCGGCGAAGGCCAGATTGAAAGCGCAGCGATGGCCGTCGCGCTCGGTATCGGCCAGCGTGCCGTCGACATCGAAGATCAGGGCTTGCAGGGGTGTGTTGTTTGCGTTCATGCCTTCACCTTAGCGGCCGCCGGCCCGGCAAACCAGTCAGGTTTTTTGAAGGCGGGCTTAAGGCCGCCTTACCGGCCAGACATAAACGATCACTGACCACCTCATTAAGAAAGTCTGACTAGGGCTTAATTAACAAGTCATTTATCTTGGGCTCCAACGCGGTAACACAACAATGATTGGAGACACCATGTTATTCGGACGCACGACGCTCTCGAAGTTCGTTATCGAGCACACGCGGGGCCAGCACAGCGAAATGGGGGCGCTGTTGATCGACGTGGCGGCTGCTGTGAAGACCATCTCGGCGCTGGTCGGCAAGGGGGCCCTCTCCGGCTTTTCCGGCACGGCGGCATCGACCAATGTGCAGGGCGAGGAGCAGAAGCAGGTAGACGTACTGGCCAACGAGGCGATGCTGCGCCACTGCGAATGGGGCGGCCAGCTGGCCGGCATGGCCTCCGAGGAACTGGAAGAGGCTTACCGCATTCCGGACAACTACCCGCGTGGCCGTTACCTGCTGTTGTTCGATCCGCTCGACGGTTCCTCGAACAGCGACGTGAATGTTTCGGTCGGCACCATTTTTTCGATTTTGAGCCGGTGCACCGCAGCAGGCGATGCCGAGACGGCCGATTTCCTGCAACCGGGCTACGAACAGGTGGCCGCCGGCTACGCCATCTACGGCCCGGCCACCATGCTGGTACTGAGCGTTGGCGACGGCACGCACGGCTTCACGCTGGACCGCGAGAGCGGCAATTTCATCCTGACCCACCCGGATATCCGCGTGCCGGAAGACACCCGCGAGTTCGCCATCAACACGTCGAACGAGCGCTTCTGGGAGCCGCCGGTGCAGCGCTACGTCAGCGAGTGCAAGGCGGGCAAGACCGGTGTGCGCGGCGCCGATTTCAATATGCGCTGGATCGCCTCGCTGGTTGCCGAGGTGCATCGCATCCTGATGCGCGGCGGCATCTTCATGTACCCGAAGGACAACAAGGACCCGGCCAAGCCCGGCCGCCTGCGCCTGCTCTACGAGGCCAACCCGATGGCGATGCTGATCGAGCAGGCTGGCGGCGCGGCGAGCACCGGCCGCCAGCGCATGCTCGATGTCGAGCCGCAGGCCCTGCACCAGCGCGTGCCGGTCATCCTCGGCTCGAAGAACGAGGTCGAGCGGGTCGAGCGCTATCACCGCGAGTACGACAGCGGCGAAGACCGCCCCTTCGTCTCGCCGCTGTTCTCGGAACGTTCGCTCTTCCGCGAACAAGCCTGAGCCGGCACGAATTCGTCATTCGCAGGGAGCCACCATGTCCATCAAGCATCCGATCATCGCCATCACCGGCTCTTCCGGCGCCGGCACCAGCACGGTGATGCAGAGTTTCCAGCACATCTTCCGGCGCGAGAAGCTGAACGCCCAGATCGTCGAGGGCGACTCCTTCCATCGCTACGACCGCCTCACCATGCGCGCCGAGATGAAGGCGCAGGAAGAAAAAGGCAATCTCAATTTCAGCCATTTCGGGCCGGAATCCAACCTGCTGGCCGAACTGGAGGGGCTGTTCAAGAGCTATGGCCGCGACGGCAGCGGGCAGGTGCGCAAATACCTGCACGATGCCGGCGAGGCCGAGCCTTGGGGCCAGCCACCCGGCACCTTCACGCCCTGGCAGGACATTCCGGCCGGCACCGACCTGATGTTCTACGAAGGCCTGCACGGCGCCTGGGCCGGTGACGGCATCGACATCGCGGCGCAGGTGGACCTGTGCGTCGGCGTCGTGCCCATCATCAACCTGGAGTGGATACAGAAGCTGCACCGCGACCAGAAGATGCGCGGCTATTCGCAGGAGGCGGTGACCGACACCATCCTGCGCCGCATGCCGGATTACGTCAGCCACCTGTGCCCGCAGTTCAGCCGCACGCACGTCAATTTCCAGCGCGTGCCCATCGTCGATACCTCCAACCCCTTCATCGCCCGCGACATCCCGACCGCCGACGAGAGCATGGTGGTCATCCGCTTCGCCAACCCCAAGGGCATCGACTTCCAGTACCTGCTGACCATCCTGCACGGCAGCATGCTGACCCGCCCGAACACCCTGGTCGTGCCCGGCGGCAAGATGGGCCTGGCCATGCAGATGATCTTCACGCCCATGGTCCTGCGCCTGATGGACCTGAAGCGCCGCGCCTGAACAATTTGTCGTTCCCGCGCAGGCGGGAACCCAGAAATGCAACGAACTGGATTCCCGCCTGCGCGGGAATGACGAAAAAGTCCTTTAGGAGACCTTCATGAATGCACCGCAGCCCCGGGCCAGCCAGCTGGCCAACGCCCTGCGTTTTCTTGCCATCGATGCCGTCGAGCAGGCCAAGTCCGGCCACCCCGGCGCGCCGATGGGTATGGCCGACATCGCCGAAGTGCTGTGGCGCGGCCATCTCAAGCACAACCCGACCAACCCGAAATGGCCGGACCGCGACCGCTTCGTGCTCTCCAACGGGCACGGCTCGATGCTGCTCTACGCCCTGCTCCACCTGACCGGCTACGACCTGCCGCTCGATGAACTGAAGCGCTTCCGCCAGCTCGGCAGCAAGACGGCCGGCCACCCGGAAGTCGGCCACACGCCCGGCGTCGAAACCACCACCGGCCCGCTCGGCCAGGGCCTGGCCAACGCGGTCGGCATGGCGCTCGCCGAAAAGCTGCTGGCCCAGCGCTACAACCGCCCCGGCCACGCCGTCGTCGATCACCGCACCTGGGTCTTCCTCGGCGACGGCTGCCTGATGGAAGGCATCAGCCACGAAGCCTGCTCGCTGGCCGGCGTCTGGGGCCTGAACAAGCTGGTCTGCTTCTACGACGACAACGGGATTTCCATCGACGGCCATGTCGAAGGCTGGTTCCGCGATGACACGCCGGCCCGCTTCCGCGCCTATGGCTGGCAGGTCGTCGGCCCGATCGACGGCCACGATCCGTTGGCCATCGCGGCCGCCATCGGCAGCGCCCAAGTCAGCCAGGGCAAGCCGACGCTGATCGTTTGCCGCACCCAGATCGGCAAAGGCTCGCCGAACAAGGCCGGCAGCCACGACGTGCACGGTGCGCCGCTCGGCGCCGACGAAACGGCCGCCACCCGCGCCGCCCTCGGCTGGCCTTACGGCCCCTTCGATATTCCCGAGTCGGTACGCAGCGCCTGGGACGACCGCGCCGCCGGTGCCGCCGCCGAAGCCGAGTGGCAGGCCAGGCTGGCCACCTATCGCGCTGCCTGGCCGGACCTGGCTGCCGAATTCGAGCGCACCCAGGCTGGCGGCCTGCCCGAAAACTGGCCGGAAATCCGCCGCACCCTGCTCGATCAGGCGGCGAGCAAGACGGCCGCCATCGCCAGCCGCAAGTCATCGCAGAATTGCCTCGATTTCCTGGTCGACCGCATCCCGGAACTGCTCGGTGGCTCTGCCGACCTGACCGCCTCCAACCTGACTGCCGGCAAGGGAAGCGTGGCCCTGCACAGCGCCGGCGAGCAGACGGCCAATTACATCTCCTACGGCGTGCGCGAATTCGGCATGACGGCGATCATGAACGGCGTGGCGCTGCACGGCGGGCTGATTCCCTACGGCGGCACCTTTGCCGTCTTTTCCGACTATGCGCGCAACGCCATCCGTATGAGTGCGCTGATGCAGCAGCGCGTCGTCCATGTGCTGACGCACGATTCCATCGGCCTCGGCGAGGACGGCCCGACCCACCAGCCGGTCGAGCACGTGGCCAGCCTGCGCCTGATTCCCGGCCTCGACGTCTGGCGCCCGTGCGACGAGCTGGAAACCGCCATCGCCTGGAGCGAGGCACTGGAGCGCCGCGACTGCCCGTCGGCCCTGATCCTGTCGCGGCAGAATCTCGAACAGTGCGGCAGCGGGCGCGACGAAGCCATCGCCCGCGGCGGTTACGTGCTGGCCGAGGCGGAAGGCAACCCCGAGGCGGTCATTCTCGCCACCGGCTCCGAAGTCGCCATCGCCCTGGCCGCCCGCCGCCAACTGGCCGAGCATGGCGTCGCCGTGCGCGTCGTCTCCATGCCCTGCTGCGAACGCTTCGACCGCCAGCCGGCGAGCTGGCGCAAGTCGGTGTTGCCGCCGGACGTGCCGCGCATCGCCATCGAGGCCGGCCAGCCCGACCTGTGGCGCAAGTATGTCGGCCTCGACGGCGAGGTGCTCGGCATCGCCCGCTTCGGCGAATCGGCCCCTGCCCCGGCCCTCTACGCCCATTTCGGCCTGACCGCCGAACGGCTGGCGCGCGCCGTGACCGACACCATCGCCCGCCAGAGCGCCGACGACGGCGATCTGTAGGCCAAAGAATTCACACAAAAACTCAGGAGACAAACCCATGCCCATACGGGTCGCCATCAACGGCTTCGGGCGCATCGGACGCATGGCCTTCCGGGCCATCGCCGAGCAGCCGGAATTCGCCGATCTGCAAGTGGTCGCCATCAATGACCTGCTTGAACCGGACTACCTTGCCTACCTGTTGCGCCACGATTCGGTCCATGGCCGCGCGGCCGGCGACATCGTGGTCAGCGACGGCCACCTGCTGGTCGACGGCCAGCGCATCCGCCTCAGCGCCGAGAAGAACCCGGCGGCGCTGGCGTGGGCCGATGAAGACGTCGATGTGGTGATCGAGGCGACCGGCCTCTTCCTGACCGAAGACAGCTGCCGCCAGCACCTCGCCGCCGGCGCCCGCAAGGTCGTGCAGTCGGCCCCGGCCAAGGACGACACGCCGATGTTCGTCTATGGCGTCAATCACGACAGCTACCGCGGCGAGGCCATCGTCTCGGCCGCCTCGTGCACGACCAACGGCCTGGCGCCGGTGGCCAAGGTGCTGAACGACCGCTTCGGTATCCGGCGCGGCCTGATGAGCACGGTGCACGCCGCCACCGCCACGCAAAAGACGGTCGACGGCCCCTCCAACAAGGACTGGCGCGGCGGGCGCGGCATCCTGGAGAACATCATTCCGTCCGCCACCGGCGCCGCCAAGGCCGTCGGCAAGGTGATTCCGGCGCTCGACAAGAAGCTGACCGGCATGGCCTTCCGCGTGCCGACCTCGGATGTCTCGGTAGTCGACCTGACCGTCGAACTGGAGCAGGACGCCGACTACGCGGCCATTTGCGCCGCCATGCGCGAAGCGGCGGCCGGCTCGCTCAAGGGCGTGCTCGGCTACACCGACGACAAGGTGGTATCGACCGACTTTCGCGGCTGCCCGCAGCCTTCGGTGTTCGACGCCGAGGCCGGCATCGCGCTCGACCCCAAGTTCGTCAAGGTCGTGGCCTGGTACGACAACGAGTACGGCTACACCTGCAACCTGCTGCGGCTCGCCCGCCACATCATGCACTGAGGAGACACCATGGCCCTGATTTCACTGCGCCAGTTGCTCGACCATGCAGCCGAGCACGGCTACGGCCTGCCGGCCTTCAACATCAACAACATGGAGCAGATCCACGCCATCATGCAGGCGGCAGCGGCCTGCGACAGCCCGGTCATCCTGCAGGCTTCGGCCGGCGCCCGCAAATACGCCGGCGAGCCCTTCCTGCGCAAGCTGGTCGAGGCAGCCATCGAGCAATATCCGGACATTCCGGTCTGCCTGCACCAGGACCACGGCACCTCGCCGGCCGTCTGCCAGCAGTCGATGCGCAGCGGCTTCTCCAGCGTGATGATGGACGGTTCGCTCGGCGAGGACGGCAAGATGCCGACCAGCTACGCCTATAACGTCGCAGTGACGCGCAAGGTGGTCGACATGGCGCACGCCATCGGCGTCTCGGTCGAAGGCGAACTGGGCTGCCTGGGCTCGCTGGAAACCGGCGAAGCCGGCGAGGAAGACGGCATAGGCGCCGCCGGGAAGCTCGATCACGCGCAGATGCTGACCGATCCGGAAGAAGCCGCCGACTTCGTCGCCAAGACCGGCGTCGATGCCCTGGCCATCGCCATCGGCACCAGCCACGGCGCCTACAAGTTCACCCGCCCGCCGACCGGCGAAATCCTCGCCATCGACCGCATCAAGGCCATCCACGCCCGCATTCCGAACACCCATCTGGTCATGCACGGCTCCTCCAGCGTGCCGCAGGAGTGGCTGGCGGTGATTCGCCAGTACGGCGGAGCGATCAAGGAAACCTACGGCGTACCGGTCGAGGAAATCGTCGAAGGCATCCGCCACGGCGTGCGCAAGGTCAATATCGATACCGACATCCGGCTGGCCATGACCGGCGCCATGCGCCAGGCGATGGCCGAGAAGCCTGAGGAATTCGACCCGCGCGCCTTCCTCAAGGCCGCCGTGGCCGCCGCCCGCGACCTCTGCCGCGCCCGTTTCGAGGCCTTCGGCGCGGCCGGCCAGGCCAGCCGCATCAAGCCCGTGCCGCTCGACAAGATGGCCGCGCTCTATCGCTGAGGAGAAACGATTGACTCTGCTGTGCCTTGCGTTTGGCGGCCCCGAAGCTTGGGGCCGCCCTTTTTCCAGGCGGACAGCTGACCGATGGTCAGCCATGCCTGCTGCGGTGCACCGTGAAAAACGGCAAAAATCGAAATCCTGCACCGGCCCTGCACTCTGGCCTTTGCCGGCGGAAGATGCGAGGATGCGGAAAAAATTCATAAACCACTCTGGAGTAGCAGCATGACCCTAACCATGGCCGTCGTGAGGGAACGTTTGCCCGGTGAAAACCGGACAGCGCTCGTTCCCGAAACCGCCAAGAAGTTCGCCGCACTCGGCGCCAAGCTCCGCATGGAGCAAAGCGCCGGCATTTCGAGCCACTTCCTCGATCACGACTTCCCCGAAACCACCCTGGTCACCGGCATTGCCGAAGCCTATGCCGGCGCAACCCTGATTTTGCGGGTGACGGCACCGTCCACCGCAGAAATCGAAGCGATGCCCGAAGGCTCGGTCCTGATCGGCCTGCTCAAGCCCTACGAGAGCAAGGAACGTCTGGCCGCGCTGAACGCCAAGAAGATCACCGCCTTTTCCCTGGAACTCCTACCGCGCATCTCGCGTGCCCAGAGCATGGACGCCCTGTCTTCGCAGGGCGCCTGCGCCGGCTACCAGTGCGGTCTGATCGCTGCTGCCCGCTGCACCAAATTTTTCCCGATGCTGACCACCGCCGCCGGCACCATCCGCCCGGCCCGCGTCCTGGTCATCGGCGCCGGCGTCGCCGGCCTGCAAGCCATCGCCACCTGCAAGCGCCTCGGCGCCATGGTCGAAGCCTACGACGTCCGTGCTGCGGCCAAGGAGCAGATCGAATCGCTCGGCGCCAAGTTCGTCGACACCGGCGTCTCGGCCGACGGCAGCGGGGGCTATGCCCGTGAGCTGACCGCCGAGGAGAAAGCCGCCCAGGCCGAGAAACTGGCCAAGGCCGTCGCTGCCGCCGACGTCGTCATCACCACCGCCGCCATTCCCGGCAAGAAGGCCCCGGTCATCATCACCCGCGACATGATCGGCCGCATGAAATACGGCGCCATCATCGTCGACATGGCCGCCGAGAGTGGCGGCAACTGCGAACTCACCCAACCGGGCGAACACGTCATCGCCAACGACGTGAACATCCACGGCCCCCTGAACCTCCCTTCACGCATGCCCACCCACGCCTCGGAGCTGTACGCCAAGAACCTGTACAACTTCCTGTCCCCGTGGATCAAGGACGGCCAGCTCGAATTCGACTGGACCGACGAAGTCCTTGCCGGCACCGTCCTCTGTCGTGACGGCGCCACGGTCCATGCCACGGTCAAACAAGTTCTGGGAGAGTCGTAATGGACGGCCTGCTTGCGCTCTACATCTTCATGCTCGCCGCCTTCACCGGCTACGAGATCATCGCCAAAGTCCCGGTCATCCTGCACACCCCGCTGATGTCCGGCTCCAACTTCATCCACGGCGTCGTCGTCGTTGGCTCCATGATCGCCCTCGGTTCAGCCGAGACCGTGCTCGAACAAGCCATCGGCTTCTTCGCCGTGGCGCTGGGTGCCGCCAACGCCGCCGGCGGCTACGTCGTGACCGAGCGCATGCTCGGCATGTTCAAGAAGAAGGAGGGCTGATCATGAGTCTTCCGCTCTACGTTCAAGGCGCCTGGTTCGCCGGCGCACTGCTCTTCATCTTCGGCCTGAAGGGCATGAGCTCCCCGGCCAGCGCCCGCCAAGGCATCGTCATCGCCGGCTACGGCATGCTGATCGCCATTGCCGGCACCTTCCTGATCCCCGGTTTGCACAATCTCGGCCTGATGGCCCTGGCCCTGGTCATCGGTGGTGCCGCGGCCTGGATCTCCGGCCAGAAGGTCAAGATGACCGACATGCCTCAGATGGTCGCCATCTACAACGGTATGGGCGGCGGTGCCGCCGCCGCCATTGCCGCCATCGAGTTCGCCCGGGGCGATACGCACAGCACGGTCACCACCATCCTTGCCGTGGTCGGTGCGCTGATCGGTGCCGTGTCCTTCACCGGCTCCTGCATCGCCTGGGCGAAACTGCAGGGTGTGCTGAAGAAGGCCTATCGTCTGCCGGCACAGAACACCATCAACGTCCTGCTGGCGCTCAACGCCATCGGCCTCGGTATCGCCATGGTGGTGATGGCTCCGGCCAAACCCGAGTTGATCCTGTTCTTCTTCGCCGTCTCGCTGATCCTCGGCCTGATCGTCACCCTGCCCATCGGCGGGGCCGACATGCCGGTGGTGATCTCGCTGTTCAACGCTTTCACCGGCCTGGCCGTGGGTTTCGAAGGCTATGTGCTGGGTAACCCGGCACTGATCATCGCCGGCATCGTCGTCGGTGCTGCCGGGACGCTGCTCACCCAGTTGATGGCCAAGGCGATGAACCGTCCGCTCTCCAACATCCTCTTTACGCCCATGGTCGCCAGCGGTCCCGGTGAAGCCATCAGCGGATCGATGAAGGAAGTCGGGGCGATCGATGCGGCCGCCATGATGCGTTACGCCTCCAAGGTCATCATCGTACCGGGCTACGGCATGGCGGTGGCGCATGCCCAGCACAAGGTGTGGGAAATGACCGAGTTGCTGGAGGAGGCCGGGGTCGAGGTGAAGTTCGCCATCCACCCGGTGGCCGGACGCATGCCGGGGCACATGAACGTGCTGTTGGCCGAAGCCGGCGTGCCGTACGACAAGATCTTCGATCTGGAAGAGATCAACGGCGAGTTCGGTCAGGCCGATGTGGCGCTGGTCATCGGGGCGAACGACGTGGTCAATCCGAGTGCGCGCACTGACAAGGCCAGCCCGATCTATGGCATGCCGATCCTCGATGCCGACAAGGCGCAGAACGTCATCGTGATCAAGCGCGGCAAGGGGACGGGTTACTCCGGCGTGGAGAACGCCCTGTTCTACACCGACAATTGCCGCATGCTCTATGGCGACGCCCAGCCGATGGCTGGGGAAATCATCCAGCAACTCAAAGCGATGAGTTGATGGCCGGCGGCCGCAATTGCACTGCGGCCGCCCTCTCTAGAAGACGAGCTGTTTCCGGCGCATAATTAGCAAATTATCAAGTGCTGACAAATACATCAGCACTTGCTTTGCCAACCGGAAACTCTTCTCGCGCATCATGGACCTTAGCAGCCTGCTCGAAACCTGGGGCGAAACCACCGTCGTTCCGCTGGCCGGCCTGTTGATCGGCACACTGTTTGGTGCCTTCGCCCAACGTTCCCGCTTCTGCCTGCGCTCGGCCGTCGTCGAATTCTGGAATCGCCAGGGTACGGCCAAGGTCGCCATCTGGTTGTGCGCTTTCTCCGCTGCCTTGATCGCCACACAAGGCTTCATCCTGGCCGGTTGGCTCGATGTCTCGCAAGCCCGGCAACTGTCAGCCACTGGAAGCCTCTCCGGCGCCATTGTCGGCGGCCTGCTGTTCGGTATCGGCATGATCCTGGCCCGCGGCTGCTCCTCGCGCATGCTGGTCCTCGCTGCCAACGGCAACCTGCGCGCCCTGCTCACCGGACTGATCTTCGCCGTCGCCGCACAAGCCTCGTTGAATGGCGTCCTGTCGCCGCTACGCCAATGGCTATCCGGCCTGTGGACCATACAGGGCGGCGCAGCCCGCGACTTGCTCGCCACAGCTCATCTCGGCCATGTCGGCGGCTTGCTCTTCGGTTTGGTCTGGCTGGGTGCCGCCATCCACTTCACCCGGCGCAGCCGCCTCAAGCACCACGAATGGCTGGGCGGTCTGGGCGTCGGCGTGATGATCGCGCTGGCCTGGTTGCTGACCTATAGCGTCGGCACCAATTCCTTCGAGGTCATTCCGGTGCAAAGCCTATCCTTCACCGGCCCCTCCGCCGACATGCTGATGCTGGTGCTTTCGCCTCCGGGACAACCGTGGGATTTCGATATCGGACTGGTGCCGGGCGTCGTCCTCGGCTCCTTCCTGGCCGCGCTGTGGGGCAAGGAACTGAAGCTTGAAGGCTTCAAGGACGGACTGAGCATGCGCCGCTACATCTTCGGTGCCCTGTGCATGGGCTTCGGCGGCATGCTGGCCGGCGGCTGCGCCGTCGGTGCCGGCGTCTCGGGTGCCGCCATCTTCGCGCTGACCGCCTGGCTGACCCTGGTCAGCATGTGGCTGGGCGCCGGCCTGACCGACCGACTGGTCGACCGGCCGCAGCATCGGCCGACCGATCTGCCGGCCGAGCCGCTCGCACCCCAGCCTTAAGCCACGGCCTTCTCGTTCGTAGCACTCCGATTCATTCCGGAGAGCACAACACCGGCCAGGATCAGCATGAAACCAATGCCGTGGTAAAGCTGCGGCAATTCGCCCAACAACGGCCAGGCCGCCAGCGCCGTGTAGATCGGCACCAGATAGAGCGAGACGCCCGCTCCGGAAGCTCCGACCTGAGCGACCAGCCGGTCATAGCAGAAGTAGGCACCCAGACTGGGGACCACGGCGAGCAGGCCGAGCGCTGCATAGAGGCGGTAATCGCCAAAGTCCGGCAGCTTGCCGCTCACGCCTTCGGCCACAGCGAAAGGCAGCAACACCAATGCCCCGCCCCCGATCAAGGCTGCAAGACGTACCCCACCGGGTAGCGGCACGGCCATCTGCCGCTTGCTCAGCACCGTGTAGGCTGCCCAGCCGCAAGCGGCCAACAGGACCCACAGGTCGCCCTCGCCGATACGGTAATGCGTGAAGACGAATCCTTCGCCGCGGGCCAGCACGACCAGCACGCCGCAGACTGCGAACAACATGCCGTAAGCGCGAAATGTCGCGATCGGCGTGCGCCAGACCAGGCTTTCGATGACGGCAATCATGATCGGGCAGGCAGCGAAGATCAGCGCCACGTTGGCCGCGCTGGTATCGCGTGCCCCGATGTATTGGGCGCCGACGGTAACGCCCATGCCGAAGATGGCCAGGGCAGTGAGGTGCAGCCAGTTGGCGCGCAAAGCCTGGCGCCATGCCCACAGACGCGGTGCAACGACCGGCAACAGGATTAGGAAGGCCAGGGCCCAGCGCCCCCAAGCCAGGAAGAGCGGCGGAATGTTTGCGCTCTCCGCCCAGCGGGCAACCAGCATATTGACGGCAAATAGCGCCGGGGTGAGCAAGAGTAGAGGCAGGCCGGAAACAAGGGGATCGCCCCGGTAGCCGACCTGCGTGCGGACGAATACATCGGACATGATGCGCTCCTGAGCGGTTTTTCCAAGAGGCCGGCAGGTTCGCCGTCGCTCCGGTAGGGATGGCGGCTCGCCTGTCGGCAGGTTTTGATGCCTTGTGGGCACAGGAAAATAGTAGCGACTCAGGAGAAAAATGTGCTTTCGTTTATTCAGAAAAAACAGGCAAAATAAAGAATATTTAACGCAAAAATTTAAACTTCAAAGAAGAATCATCCAAACAACCGCCAATACGAGAAAACCACCATGAAAGAGCATCAACTTGACGAGACCGACCGCCGCATCCTGCGTGTGTTGCGCGAAGATGGGCGGATCAGCAACCAGAAGCTGGCGGAACGGGTGAATCTCTCGCCAACGCCCTGCTGGAATCGAGTGCGGGCATTGGAGCAGTCCGGAATCATCAAGGAATACGTTGCCGTGCTCGACCAGCAGGCACTTGGCGTGCCCGACACCGTGATCATCGAAGTCACCCTCGACCGCCACGACGACGATGTCTTCCAGCGTTTCGGCGATGCGCTGGCCGAGATGCCGGAAGTCATGGAGGCCTATCTGGTGACCGGCGAGTACGACTACCTGATCAAGGTGGCGGTAGCCGGCACAGCCGGCTATGAACACTTCCTGCGCCAGCGCCTGTTCAAGATTCCCGGCATCCGCAACAGCCGCTCGACCTTCGCCTTGCGCTGCCTGAAACGCGTGCATTCGGTGACGCCATGAACGACAGCGCACATAAAAGAAAATCCCCGCGGTGGCGGGGATTATTCGTGGTTTAACGCAAGGACTCGGCTTAGCGCGGGAAGTACATCTTGGCTTTGTCGAGCTTGTAGGTCCAGGGTAGACCGGCATTCTTCCAGCCATTGACCACACGCTGGCCAGCTTTCGCTCCGTCCTTGGCCGTATCGCCCTCAACGCCCTCGGCCACGCTATACACCTTGGTGTAGCCGGCTGCCATCAGGCGGTCAGCCGCCTTCGAGCTGCGATCACCGGAACGGCAGATCAGGATGATGCTGGCGTCCTTGCCCAAGCCTTTTTCCTGCAGACGACGCTCCAGCTCAGGCAGGAAGTCCTGGTTCGGCTCCAGCTTGTACATGAAACGCTTGTCGTCCCAGTCGCTCATGATTTCCGGATGCTCGACAAAGGGCACCAGCGCATCGGCATCGCTCGGCCAACCGACGTACATGGCTTCTGCCCGCGTCCGCACGTCGAAGAAAGCCACGCCTTTCGGATTGGCTTTCTTCATGTCGTAGGCCTGCTGTGGCGTCAGGTAGAGACCGAGCTTGGACTGCTTGATCTCCGGCAACTTGGACCACTCGGTGTTACCCGGAGCCCAATCCGCCGCATGCGCAAACGACATGGAGGTCAAGGCGGCTGCGAACAACGCAGCCTGCAGCTTGCTCTTGGCACTCATCAGGCGATTCCCGGGTTGCCGGCAGCGCTCTTCAGCGTCGGCAGGTTCAGGTTGACCGGCTTGACCGTCTTGATGTCGCGCAGGTACTGGGCAACGACGTCCCAGATCGGCGCACCGGCGCCCTTGGCTTCTTCCGATACCGGCGCCCAGCCTGCAACCTTGTAGGTCTTGCTAGGGTCGATCGGCTGGCCCTTGAGCATCATGTTCTGGATACGGCTGCCCATCTTGGCAGTCGGGTCACAGGTGTATTGCAGACCGCCGACGCGCACCATGTCGCCCCCCTGCTGGTAGTAGGGATCGGGGTTGAACAGGTTGTCGCAGACGTCTTCGAGCACGGTCTTGATGGTTTCGCCGGTCATCATCGTCACCGTGGTCCACGGATAGGTGATTGCGGTCTGGTCGAGCACGTGCTCCATCAGGATGGGCTGGCCCGGCAGCAGCGAGGTGCCCCAGCGGAAGCCCGGCGAGAAGGCGATTTCGGCGTCCTTGACCTTCATCAGGGCATCGAGGATGACCTGGTCGAACGTGCCGTTGAAGTTGCCGCGGCGATAGAGCAGCCCTTCGGTGACGGCCAGCTTTTCGTTGAGCTTGTCGAGGTAAGGTGCGCGCACCTTGTCGATCAGGGCCTGCATTTCCTTGTCGGCCGGCAGCAGGTTGGCGAAGACTGGCATCAGCTTGTAGCGATAGCCGGTGACCTTGCCGCTCTTGACCTCGAAATCCATCACGCCGAGGTATTTGCCGTTGGAGCCGGCGTTGGTGACCAGGGTCTGGCCACCGGCGTTCTTGACGACGACCGGGGCCGGCACGCCGTCATGGGTGTGGCCGCCAAAGATGGCGTCGATGCCGCGCACGCGGGAGGCCATCTTGAGGTCCACGTCCATGCCGTTGTGCGAGATGACGACGACGACCTGGGCACCGGCAGCGCGGGCTTCGTCGACGGTCTTCTGCATGTTTTCCTCCTGGATGCCGTAGCTCCAGTTCGGAATCTGCCAGCGCGGGTTGGCAATCGGCGTGTAGGGGAAGGCCTGGCCGATGATGGCGACCGGGATGCCGTTCATGTTGCGCATCACATAGGGCTTGAACACCGCATCGCCAAAATCCGTGGTCTTGATGTTCTGGGCCACGATGTCGAGCTTGCCGGCGAAATCCTTTTCCTCGATTTCCTTGACGCGGGCCTCACCGACGGTGGATTCCCAATGCAGGGTCATGATGTCGACGCCGAGCGCCTTGCAGGCATCGACCATGTCCTGGGCGTTGGTCCACAGCGCGGTTCCGGAACCCTGCCAGGTATCGCCGCCGTCGAGCAGGACGGCGCCCGGGCGGCTGGCCTTCATGCGCTTGACCAGGGTCGCCAGGTGAGCGAAGCCGCCGACCTTGCCGTAGGTCTGGGCGGCTTTTTCGAAATTCAGATAGGTGAAGGCGTGAGCCTCGATGCTGTTCGGCTTGAAGCCGAAGTGCTTGAGCAGATGCTCGCCGACCAGGTGCGGCACCTGGCCCATCTGGGCACCGAAACCGAGGTTGACGTTCGGCTCGCGGAAGTAGATGGGCTGCAGCTGGGCATGGCAGTCGGTGATGTGCAGCAGGCTGACGTTGCCGAATTTCGGCATATCGTAGAGTTTGCTGGCGCCCTTCTCGGCCATGGCCAGCTCGCTGTGCAGCGACATGCCACCAGCGGCCGCAACGGCCAGCACCTGCAGGAATTCACGACGATTCATGCTCATGTTTTTGTCCTGTAAAAAAGCCCGGCGAGTCGCCCCGCCGGGAAATCACGCAAGTTAATCTTTGTTGACCGGGGATTCCGGATCCATCAGGAAGGCCACGATATCGGCGATCTGCTCCGGGGTGATCCAGCCATGCAGGCCGAAGCGCGGCATGTTGGTGCACGCCGTGAAGGCGTTGGAGTTGTAGATCTTCTCGTAGGCATACTTGACCATCTCCGGCGAATTGCCGCGGATCTTGCCGAAATGCTGCAGGCTCGGGCCGATGGTGCCGTAGGCGATTTCCTTCTTGGCCAGCTGGTGGCAGGCGTAGCAGTTACCGCCCTTGACGCGACCCGGGGGGTCCGGCTGGATGAAGCCGATATGGCCACCGGTACCGACCGCGGCGAGCTTCTCGCCCTCTTTCCAGTTACCCATCAGCTTGCCGCTGGCCGGGTACTGGATGGTCGCCTTGTTGGCTTTTTCCAGCTTCTCGCCGATCTTGCGCGGCGGGTTGTCGCGGTAGATGCCACAGGTCTGCATCGTCTCGTCCTGCATTAGACGCAGCTTCCATTCCTTGGGGCCATCCTCACGGAAGGACTCACGGAACATCTGCTCGGCCTCGGCTGCAAACTTGCCGCCCGGCGGCTCAACCGACTTGCCGGCAAACGCAATCCCGCTCACTGCTGCGGTGCACAGGCCAAAAAGGGCAAATTTCAGTTTCATGTCTTATCCCCTCTTAGCGCTTGATGCCCGGCGTTTCCATGACGGTGCCGGTGGCGTTCTTTTGCAGGAAAGTTTCCAGTGCGACGATGGAGTCGGCCAGATACTTCGGTTCCGGGAAGCGGGCCTGACGCATGCAGTCGATCAGGCGACGCTGCATGGTCCACACGGCGCCTTGCGACACGCGGTAGGATGGCCAGGTCTTCATGGCTGTACCGGCACCTTCCTTGGTCGTCAGGTTACCCAGTTCCTGCAGGCGGATGCGCTTGCCTTCCTGGCCATGACAGATCGAGCAGGAGAAATCCTGCGGACCGGAGCGACGGTAGAAGATGTACTCGCCCATCTTGGCCATCTTGGCTTCTTCCGGATGCGTGGCCGGCACATTGATCTTCATGCCGTTCGACTTGGCGCCGACAAAGGTGACCAGCGCTTCGATATCGGAATCCCTGCCCGGCTTGGAATACCAGTTCTTGGTCGCCTGCTCGTAGGTGAAGCCCTGCAGGGTCATCATGCAATGCACGAGACGGGACTCGACGTCCATGACCTTGCCGGTGTCCTTGAAGTACTTCGGCAGGCTGGCGTAGGCGCCTTCGAGCTTACCCGGGCCCATGCCGAGATCGCATTGTTCGAGGGAAGCATTCTTGGGACCGCGCTTTTCGGTCCACAGCCCTTCGCCCTTAACTTCCAGCAAATCGGCCGGATTGCCGTCGGCTAGTGCCTCGCGGTACTTGGCCAGTTCGTCGGCGACCTTGCTGTCTTGGGCCGAAACACTGCCGATACAGGCTGTCGCAACAGCCAGACCGACCAGCGTTTTCGTCAAACGTTGGTTCATCGCAATTCCTCCTGGGGTTGTGCAACGGCAGCCGCGGTCTTACGCCGCGTTGCTGCCGTCAGTGGGGTGCCAATCAGGCGATGGCAGCTTCGTCGGTACGGCTGTCGCCCTTGTTGTCCTTCCAGGAAACGACAACCTTGTCGCCCTTGGCGCCGCCCTTGAACTTGAACGCCAGGTAGGGGTTCTTCGAGACGGAGGGGCCGAATTCTGCCGCCAGCACGACCTTGTCGATGTGCTTGGCTGACAGCTCGGTAATGAACCAGGCCGGAACGATGGCGCCGGCGGCATCCTTGCGCTGGCCGGTTTCCATTTCGTGGCTCATCAGAACCTTGACTTCGGTAACGCCGTCCTTGGTGGCGGCGCGGATTTTCATCGGATTGCCCATGTTTCTATCTCCTTGAATTCGTGTCGATTAGCCGCCGCAGCCGCCCAGGGTGACCTTGATCTCTTTCGTGGCCATGAAGAACTTGCCGTTCGACTTGACCAGGGCGTAGATGTTGGAGGTCTGGCCCATCTTGACGCGGGTCTGAACGTTGGCTTCGGTGCCTTCCGGCAGGGTGAAGCTGGCCGCCAGGGCATTCGGGTTCTTTTCGATCAGGATGGCGACCATGGTCACGCCCGGCAGGGTCGAGGCCACGCCAACCGGCACGACGGCGCCGTTTTCGGCGATATCCGGACCGGTTACCTGGACGTCCTTGCTGTCAGCCGGGGAAGCTGCGCCCAGTGCCTTCAGCGTGTCGGCCATGCTCTTCGCGTCGAAGGCAGCCTTGTTCCACTCGGCCAGGGCCATGCCCGGCTTGATGATGCCGGCAGCAGCCAGCACACCCATCAGGGCAGCGCCGGAGCCGGTTTTCAGTACGTTACGACGTTGATTGTTCATGACTACTCCTCTCAAAAATTGACTTACTTAGCTCCGGACAGAATCCACTGGACCAGCGTCTTCAAATCCTCATCCTTGACATGCGCGTTCGGCGGCATCGGGATCGTGCCCCAAGCACCCTGACCGCCAGCCTTGACCTTGGCGACCAGCTTGCCTTCGGCGTCCGGCTGATCCTTGTAGCGGGCGACGACTTCGTTGAAGCCCGGACCGACGATCTTGTTGTTCACACCGTGACAGGCCATGCAGCCGTTCTTGGTGGCCATATCCATCGTCGTCGGTGCAGCAGCCGGCTTGGCTGCCGCTGCGCCCAGCGTCTTGGTCCCACGGACCGGGCCAAAAGTTCGATTCTGCTCGGCCAATTCGCCGTGGGCGGTCTTGGCGTAGTCGGGCAAGGTCGAACCGATCAGCACTTCGCTCTTGCAGTTCTTCATGCAAGCAACGTTCTTGACGTCCGGAATGCCACCGTTGCCGATGCCGCCCTTCTTGGCGGACGGGCCGGGCCACATGCCGTGGTCGGTCGTCATGCCGTTGCGGTTCGGCATCTTCTTCTGCACGTCGGCGATGTTCTTGTCCGACAAGGTGAAGTCGGCCGGAACGATCTCGGCGAGGTTCAGGAAGTAGGCCAGGATGGCATAGACATCGTCCGGCTTCAGCGACTTCGGCGCCGTCCAGGGCATGGCGCGCTGGATGTAGTCGAAGATGGTCGAAATGGTCGCGACCTTGGTGAAGGTCGTGCGCTGCGGAATCTCGCCCTTGACGAAGCCACCGACGCGGCCGGTCTTGATGTCCTCGGCCGTGGTGCCGCCGATCAGCGGGGTGAACACTTCGTTCGACTCACCAAAGGAACCGTGGCAGGAAGCGCACTTTTCCTCGAACAGTTCCTGACCGCGCTCGACATTGCCCGATCCCTTGGGCAGACCCTTGAAATCCGGACGCACATCGATATCCCAGGCCTTCACTTCGGCCGGCGTGGCCTGACGGCCGACGCCCTTGTAGTTGTCGAAGGCGACTGCTGCGGTGGACGCCCCGAAAAGGGCCAAAACCAGAATCGATTTAGAGAACCTGGACATTTGTAATCTCCCCGCTTTCGACGACCTTCCAGGACTGGATCGCGTTGTTGTGATAGATCGACTTGGTGCCGCGCACCTTGCGCAGTTGGCCGTAGGTCGGCTGCACGTAGCCGGTTTCGTCGATGGCGCGCGATTGCAGGATGGCCGGCTTGCCGTCCCACACCCAACCGATGTTGAAGCGGGTCAGCGCCTTGTTCTGCACCGGACCTTCGAGGCGAGCGGTCTGCCAGTTGATGCCGCCATCGAAGGAGACATCGACCTGCTTGATTCGGCCGCGACCGGACCAGGCGACCCCGGAAACGTTGTAGAAGCCCTTGTCGAGCAGCGTCTGGCCGCCGGACGGGGTGGTGATGACCGACTTCGCTTCCTGGATCGAGGTGTATTGACGATGCATGCCATCCGGCATCAGGTCGATGTAGTGCACGGCCTCGTCCTTGGTGGCGTAGGGCTTGTCGCCAACTTCGATGCGGCGCAGCCACTTGACCCAGGACACGCCCTGCACGCCCGGCACGACCAGACGCAGCGGATAACCGTTTTCCGGACGCAGCATTTCGCCGTTCTGGCCGTAAGCGACGATGACTTCGCCGGACTCGACCATTTCCATCGGAATGGTGCGGGTCATCGACGAACCGTCGGCGCCCTCGGCCAGCACGTAGCGGGCCTTCTTGTAGTCGACGCCGCAGTCTTCGAGCAGCAGCTTGAGCGGCACGCCGGTGAATTCCGAGCAGGACAGCATGCCGTGCGTGTATTGCACGGTCGGCACGGCGACGTTACCCCACTCCAGACCGGTGTTGGCACCGCACTCGATGAAGTGGATGCGCGACACGGACGGCAGGCGCATCAATTCGTCGAGCGTATAAACCTTCGGCTTCTTGAGCAGCGAATCATCGGAGCCGTTGACCATCAGGCGATGCTTGGACGGATCGATGTCGTGCCAGCCCTGGTGATGACGCTCGAAGTGCAGGCCGGACGGCGTGATGATGCCGAACAGGCCCTGCAGCGGGCAGAAGGACACCGAAGCGCCGCCGACGCGGGCCAGCCCCGGCGATTCGCGGCGCAGCAACTGGCTTTCGTATTTCGACGGCATGCCGTACGGGCGGGTCGCCACCGGCTGGCCGAGCGAGGTACTCCATTCCGGCAGGTTCAGGATGGCGGAATCGCCTTCGCTGGCGCGTGCTGCAAGCGGCGCTGCCAAGGCGGCACCGGCTGCCATGAAGCTCTTGCGCAGGAAATCCCGGCGCCCGGCTCCGACGGCCTTGATCTGCTCTTCCGACAGGAAGTTTTCCGGAGCCGGCCGCAGGCGCCCCGGTTGCTTGTAACTATCACCCATAGAGATCACTCCCCTCCGCTGTTTGACTACTTAGACTTCAATGAGCTGCTTGTTTCGCCGATACGCCCAGCTCATCCCCCAGATCGCGGCTGGCCACCGTGATGCTGACAGTGCGGCAGATATCGACGAAATTCGGATCGATGACCCGATAGAAAACCAGATTCCCCTCCCGGCGACGATCGACCACGCCGGCCCGGAACAAAATATTCAGGTGGCGCGAGATGTTGGCCTGGGTCAGGCCGATCTTGTCCACCACTTCATTGACTGAACGCTCTTCGGAACACAGGCACGACAGGATGCGCAGACGCGTCGGGTCGGCGAGCAAACCGAAGTAGTTGGCGACTTGTTCGAATACCTGCAGCGTCTCGTCCATGATGTTTTTTTGATCCGTATCAGAATAACTGTATAACTCAGTATTTATATAGTCAACAACTAATATTGTTGCGTCGCAGCATGCATTCCGGCGGAAAGGACGTTACTCTTCCGCCTGTGCTGGCAGTGACAGCATCTACGACAAATGGCTATATTCTTCGTGCCACAACATTCTGAGGAGATGTGAAGATGAAAATGCTTGCCCACGTCGCAGCGATCGGCCTGCTGGCTTTTGCCGGCGCCTCGCATGCCGCGGACCCAAATCTCGGCCGCAATCTGGCCGCAACCTGCGCCAATTGCCATGGCACCAACGGTAACGCCGTCAAGGGTGCGGGAATCGACTCTCTGGCCGGTATTCCCAAGGACAAGACCCTGCAGAAGCTCGCCGATTTCAAGAGCGGCGACAAGCCGGCTTCGATCATGCACCAGATCGCCAAGGGCTACACCGAAGAACAGCTCGACCTGATCGCCACCTATTTCGCCGCGCAAAAGTAAGGGGATAACAACATGATGCTGATGAAACGACGCGATTTCCTGAAAGTTGGCGCGGCAGCCGGTGCGATGGCTTCGATGTACGGCTGCGCTGGCGGTGGCAAGGCGAGCGGCCATGTGGTCGTGGTCGGCGGCGGCTACGGCGGCGCCACGATCGCCAAATACCTGCGCATGTGGAGCGAAGGCGGCGTCCAGGTGACCCTGATCGAACGCAATCCGACCTTCATCTCCTGCCCGATTTCCAACCTCGTCATCCATGGCAGCAAGTCCATGGAAGACATCACCGTCAGCTACGACGGCCTGAAGAACAAGTGGGGCGTGCGCATCATTCAGGACGAAGTGGCCGGCGTGGATGCCACCAAGAAGACGGTGAGCCTGAAGTCGGGTGGCAACGTCAGCTACGACCGCCTCGTGCTGTCGCCGGGCGTGGACTTCATGTGGAATGAAATCCCTGCCCTGGCCAATGCCGATGCCCAGAGCAAGATCCTGCACGCCTGGAAGGCCGGTCCGCAGACCGTCGCCCTGCGCAAGCAACTGGAATCGATGAAGGATGGCGGCGTCTATGCCATTTCCATCCCGAAAGCCCCTTACCGCTGCCCGCCCGGACCGTACGAGCGCGCCAGCCTGGTGGCCGACTATTTCAAGAAGCACAAGCCGAAATCCAAGGTGGTCATTCTCGATGCCAACGAAGACGTGCAGTCCAAGAAGCCGCTGTTCACCAAGGCCTGGGCAGATCTCTACAAGGGCATCCTGGAGTATCGCAACAACAGCGAGGTGAAGGACGTCGAAGTAGCGACCAACACCGCCGTGCTCGAATTCGACAAGTTCAAGGCTGACGTCTTGAACGTGATCCCGCCGCACCGCGCCGGCGATATCGCCCACAAGTCGGGCATCAAGCTGATCAACAACCGTTGGGTTGACGTCAACTGGCTGTCGATGGAATCGACCAGCACGCCGGGCATCCATGTCCTGGGCGACGCCATCTTCCCGGCGCCGACCATGCCGAAGTCCGGCCACATGGCCAACCAGCACGGCAAGCTGGCCGCCGCCGCCATCCTGAACATGCTGTCGGGCCAGGAGCCGAACCCGACGCCGGTCGTGATGAACACCTGCTACAGCTTCGTCGATGCCAAGAACGTGATCCACGTTTCTTCGGTGCATCAGTACGATGCCGCGACCAAGGTCGTGCAACCGGTCAAGGGCGCCGGCGGCGTCTCTGCTGCGCGCAACGAACTGGAAGGCAAGATCGCGTTGGGCTGGGCCAAGAACATCTGGGCCGACATGCTGTCCTGAGCGCTTTCCGGCGCAACGAAAAAGGCCGCAATTTGCGGCCTTTTTTATCGCCCGGTTTTTGGCCTTTTTGGCCTGTTCACCGCAGCTTCAGGCTGATGCCCTCGCGCAGGCGCTTGCGTGCCGACTTGATGCCGCGCCGCTCGCATTCACCGCACCACGGCTGACATTGGCGTAAAACTTCGCCGGCCTTGGTCAGTGCCGCCTGCATCTTCTTGTCGATCTTGCCCTTGTGCCAGCGCGCGATGTAATCGCGCACCTCCTTGAGCGAGGCATCGTCACGCACCCACTGGTCGAGCCGGGTCAAAGCGACATGCAGGTCGTTAATGAAACCGAATTCGTCCTGTAGCTCGGAAACGCCCTTGGCGTATTGCAACATCTCGTCCTCGTCGAACAAGGGCGAGAAGAATTCGCAGCTGTAGCGCAGATATTTCAGCCCAATGCGGAAACGGTGGGCCGTCTCCGAGGTCGGCTTGCGCACGACGCGGTCGAAACGCTTGACCGCCCGCCGATGGGCGCGGCCGAGCCGGATTTCGGCAAAGCGGGCAAAATCCTTCTTCTCCTTGCCGGTTTCAAGTGTATGCACGTCGCGGGCAAAGGCCAGCAACGGCACGCCGTTCGACAACTGTTCGATGGCGGCCCCCGCCTTCTCGCGCGCCTTGCCGCAAGCCACGATGGCACGCTGGACCAGCTCGCGATGGCGCTCGCTGTCGTCCGCCTGCAGCATCGGCTCGAGCACGGCCGCACGCATGACATCGAGGTCGCGCACCTCGCCGGTCACCGCCGCCAGTTGCTTCAAACCGTCGGCCCATTCGGCGAAAAACGGCTCCGGCAGGACCGGCTCGAAAATACGCAGCAAGGCGCCCAAACGACGCAAGGCGACACGGAATTGATGCACGAATTCCGGATTATTCGAGGCCAGCGCCCCGTGCAGATTGGCCTGCCAGCACTGCTGCCCATGGTTGGCCAGGGCCAGGAATGCCTGCAAGGGAGGCATCTTGCCGGTCACGGCGACCCGCCCTGCCCGCTGCGGCCGGATCGGATTATTCTCGAACAGGCGATAGCCGCGCTCGGCCTTGCTCAGGTCGAAAGGCACCAGCGGCAAGTCGGCTGCCAGGGCGATGGCGAAATTGATCAGGTCGGCCGGCTCGCCAGCCACCAGCTCAAGCTCGACCTCGGAAATCGCCTCTTCGGCCTTGCCGGCAACGATGCAACCGCGGTCGATCATGACCAGTATCTGCACACCGGCACGTGGCTCGGCCAAGCGGGTCTGACGATGGAAGACCGTGGTGAACATCGGCGCCAGTTGGTCGCGGTGACGCTCCAACATGGCGCGCACCGGCTCCACCTCGATTGCGGAGAAGTCGAAGCGCCCGTTGAAGGACTGCTCCCACTCCGGCCGCGAACTCAGGCCACCGACCGACTCGGTCGCGCATTTGACGGTCTGCAGGCTGGCATCGCGCGTCTTGCGCGTGCGCAACGCGACCTTGGCGGCACTCAGCGCCAGGTCGGGAGTATCGAAATAGGCGTTCTCCAGGGTATCCGGCTCGCCGTACAGAGCGGCCTGCTGGAGCAAAGGATGGTGTTCGACGCGGGACAATGCCTCGGCCGGACACGCCAGCTTGAGCTCGACCTCTTTTGCCATGATTGCTTCAGGTGCTGAAAGAAGAGCGCAGTCTAGCCAATCCCTGCATCGGCATCTACCTCGCCCAGGTTACAAACGAAAAAGGCCGCCCACCGGCGGCCTTCCTTATTTGGAGCAAACTGGCTTATTCCAGGGTGGCGATGTATTCAGCCACCGCGTGGCGCTCGATTTCGGATAGCTTTGAGGCAACCGTGTGCATGACCGCGTTGTCGTTGTTACGTTCGCGGGAGTTGAACTGCTTCAACTGATCCTCGATGTAACGCGGATGCTGGCCGGCCAGACGCGGCAACTGAGGCGTCCCCAGGCCCTTCGGGCCATGGCAGCTGGCGCAGCTGGGCAAGCCGGTGAACTGGTTGCCGCGATTGAACACATACTTGCCGACGGCGACCAGCTCGGCATCCCTGAGCGGGCGAGCGCCGACCTTCTTGGCCTCGAAGAAGGCGCCGAGCGAGGCCATTTCGCCCGGCGTCAGTTCCTCGGCCTGCGGCTTCATCGTGTCGCTCTTACGCTTACCTGCCTTGAAATCCGACAGCTGCTTGGCGATGTATTCGGAATGCTGCCCAGCCAGGCGCGGGAAAACCGGACTGGCCGATTCGCCCTGCAGACCGTGACACAGGAAGCAGCGGCCGGAGACGATTTCCTCGGCACGCGCCAGATCGACCTTTTCCGCTGCCAACGCGGCTCCCGAACAAGCCGAAGCGAGCAGCCCGGCAAACATCCATTTGGCGATTGTTTTCATGTTTCCCCTCCCCCAAAAGCAAATAATTAAATCCTAATTTGCTTACGGCCGCCTTTCAAGACTTTCCGGTGCTACCGAAGCCGCCCTCACCCCGATCGCTGGCGGCAAACTCCTCGACCACATTGAAGCCGACCTGCAGGACCGGCACGACGACCAGTTGTGCAATCCGATCCAGCGGATTGAGGGTGAACTCCTGCTGACCGCGATTCCACACCGACACCATGATCTCGCCCTGGTAATCGCTGTCGATCAGGCCGACCAGGTTGCCGAGCACGATGCCATGCTTGTGGCCCAGCCCCGAGCGCGGCAGGATCATCGCCGCCAGGCCGGGATCGGCCAGGTGGATGGCGATGCCGGTCGGCACCAGCGTGGTCTGTCCCGGCACGACATGCAGCGGTGCCGGAATGCAGGCGCGCAGGTCGAGGCCGGCCGCGCCCGGCGTGGCATAGTGCGGCGGGGTGTCGTGCAGGCGGGAATCGAGAATCTTGACGTCGATACGATGCATTATTGTTTTCCTGTGAGCTTGGCGATGTGTTCAATCAATTGGCGGGCCAGTACCGATTTCGGGGCCGGCGCCAGCGGATGGGTGCCGTTGTCGTCGAACAGCACCAGACGGTTGTCGTCGCCGCCGAAGCCGTCCTGGATCAGGTTACCGGCGATCAACGGGATATTCTTCTTGCGCCGCTTGGCCTGGGCATACTCTTCCAGGTTACGGCTCTCGGCCGCGAAGCCGACACAGAATGGGCCATCCTTCAACGCGGCGACTTCGGCCAGGATGTCCGGATTCTCGACCAGTTCGATGGCAGGCACGCCACCATGGCCCTTCTTCAACTTGTGTTCGGCCGCATTGGCGACCCGATAGTCGGCCACGGCCGCCACGCCGATGAAAATATTGGAGGCCGCGGCACGCTCCATCACCGCCGCGTGCATTTCCAGCGCGCTTTTTACACTGCTGCGGTGCACACCCTGCGGAGCCGAAAAACCAACCGGCCCGGAAACCAGCGTGACCTCCGCCCCGGCATGCCGCGCCGCGCGCGCCACGGCATAGCCCATGCGCCCGGACGACAGGTTGGTGATACCGCGCACCGGGTCGATGGCCTCGAAGGTCGGCCCGGCCGTGATCAGCACCTTGCGCCCGGCCAGCACCTTGGGCGTGCAGTAGGCGATCACTTCCTCAACAATGTCCTCAGGCTCCAGCATGCGCCCGACGCCGACCTCGCCGCAGGCCTGCTCGCCGCTGGCCGGCCCCAATACTTGTATACCATCGGCGCTCAATTGCGCGACATTGCGCTGCGTCGCCGGGTTTTCCCACATCTGGCGGTTCATCGCCGGCGCCACCAACAAGGGACAGTCGCGCGCCAGCACCATGGTCGCCAGCAGATCATCGGCCATGCCGTGCGCGATGCGGGCGAGGAAATCGGCCGACGCCGGCGCCACGACGATCAGGTCGGCCTGGCGCGACAGGTCGATGTGGGCCATCGCATTCGGCATGCGTGCGTCCCACTGGTCTACGTATACAGGCTTGCCGGAAAGTGCCTGGAAGGTGGTGGCGGTCACGAAGTGGGTTGCCCCCTCGGTCATCGCCACCTGCACGTCGGCGCCCTGCTTGCCCAGCAGGCGCACCAGCTCGGCTGCTTTGTAGGCCGCAATGCCGCCGGTGACACCAACCACGATACGTTTGCCCTGTAATTCCATTGTCGTAAAGGTAGAATGGGAATCCTTTCATTCTACTGGAAGAGCATGGCGATCACCGACTGGCCGGAAGGCGAACGACCGCGCGAACGTCTGCTGGCTCATGGCCCGCAGGCGCTATCCGATGCCGAGCTGCTGGCCATCTATTTGCGCGTCGGCGTGCGCGGCAAGAGTGCAGTCGATCTGGCGCGCGATCTATTGTTGCGTTTCGACGGACAACTCGGTGCCCTGGTCGAAGCGTCGCTGGAGGAACTGGCCAGCGTTTCCGGCATCGGCATGGCGAAAGCAGCACAATTGAAAGCTAGCTTCGAACTCGCCCGCCGGGCGTTGAGCCAGGAAATGGCCACGCGCGACACCTTCAGTTCACCGGGTAAGGTCCGCGACTGGCTGCGTCTCAAACTCGCCAGCCGGCCGCATGAAGTCTTCATGGCCCTGTGGCTGGATGCACAAAACCGCCTGCTGAAGGCCGAAGAGTTGTTTACAGGCACACTGACCCAGACCTCGGTTTACCCGCGCGAAGTGGTCAAGGCAGCTCTGGCAAACAACGCAGCTGCGGTCATTCTGGCCCACAACCACCCCTCTGGCGCTGCCGAGCCATCGCCGGCCGACGAAATGCTGACCCGTGCATTAAAAGATGCATTAGCGCTGGTTGATGTTAAACTGCTCGACCACTTTATTGTCGCCGGCCATGCCCCGCCCCTTTCTTTCGCTGAGCGCGGGCTGATATGAAAACGTAAAAAGCACTTGATCTTACTCGGGCTTTTTGGTTAAAATCGCGGGCTTTCTTCTAGCGAATTCTGGAGCACCATCATGGCGCGAGTCTGCCAAGTCACGGGTAAAGGCCCGATGGTCGGGAACAACGTTTCCCACGCCAATAACAAAACGAAGCGCCGCTTCCTGCCGAACCTGCAGTATCGTCGTTTCTGGGTCGAAACTGAAAACCGCTTCGTGCGCCTGCGCGTTTCCAACGCCGGCCTGCGCGTCATCGACAAGAAGGGCATTGATGCCGTTCTGGCCGATCTGCGTGCCCGCGGCGAAGTCTGATTAAGGAAGGATACGAAAAATGGCTAAAGGCGGTCGCGAAAAGATCAAGCTGGAATCCACGGCTGGTACCGGACACTTCTACACCACTTCCAAGAACAAGCGCACGACGCCTGAGAAGCTGGAATTCATGAAGTATGATCCGAAGGCCCGTAAGCACGTCGCTTACAAGGAAGTTAAGCTGAAGTAATTCAGCTCACTCCGGCATTCGACAAACCCGCCTTTCGGCGGGTTTTGTTTTTTCTAACGCCGGTATTTGGCTCAGGCCTTGCCGCCCCGCTTGGCCAGCACGAACAGGTAAGCGACGATGCCGGCGAAGAACAGTAGCGACCAGTTGGCCATCGACATGCCCAGCAGTTCCCAATCGCGGCTGGTGCAGAAACCCGTGGCCAGGAACATGCCGGGATATTGCATACCCAGCCAGTCGACCAGGCGCTCGATGGCATTCGGGTCGGCATAGCCGCATTCGGTCGCCAACTCGGGGAAAGCTTGCATCCACGTCTGATAAGCCGCAACGGCGAAGCCACCGAGGGCCAGGCCACTCCCCAAGCCTGCCCACAGCAGGCGCCCCTGAGGCAGCGCAAAACCCAGCAAGCCAAGCGCACCGATCACCAGGTAGAGCAGGCGCTGGAAAATGCACAAGGGGCAAGGCGCCAAACGGTACAAGGCCTGTAACTCAAGACCGACAGCTACCAGACCGAAACAGGCAAGGGCGAGCGTGGCAAACCAGGCACGCACCGGAACTTTCTGAAACTCCATGAATCCGCCTTCAAAATACTGATGAGCAGCGATTCTACCCGCCCTCCCGGTTTTTGCCCGTTTAGCCCGGTGCACCGCAGCAAGGTAGACCACGGCTCGGTGGCTCGTTAAGATTGCCGGATGAACACACGCATCCTGCTCGTCGAAGACGACGAAAGACTGGCCGAACTGACGGCCGAATACCTGACCAAGAACGATCTCGAAGTCAGTATCGAGCCGCGCGGCGACACCGCCGAGGCCCGCATCCTGGCCGAGCAGCCCGACCTGGTTATTCTCGACGTGATGCTGCCAGGCAAGGACGGTTTCGAAGTCTGCCGCGCCGTACGCTCGCAATACCGCGGCGTGATACTGATGCTGACTGCGCGCGACGAGGATTTCGACCAGATTCTCGGCCTCGAGCTTGGTGCCGACGACTATATCGCCAAGCCGGTCCAGCCGCGCGTGCTGCTCGCCCGCATCAAGGCCCTGCTGCGCCGCCTGCCCTCGCCCGGCGAGACCAAGGCCGGCGAGAGCGACAGCATGGTCTTCGGCCAGTTCCGCATCAGTCAGGCAACGCGTACCGCCACCTTGGCGAACGAACCGATCGACCTGACCACCGCCGAATTCGACCTGCTCTGGCTGCTCGCCACCCATGCGGGCAATGTGCTGTCGCGCGACGACCTGCTGCAGGAACTGCGTGGCATCGGCTTCGACGGCCTGGATCGCTCGATCGATGCGCGTATTTCCCGCCTGCGCAAGAAACTGAACGACGACCCGGAAAATCCGACGCGCATCAAGACCGTTCGCGGCAAGGGCTACCTGTTCAGCAAGCATGACTGGAACTGATCCGGGCAACGGCCAGTCCACGGGCAAGGACAACAACCAAGGCCTGGCCCGTTCGCTCTTCCGCGTCTCACTACCGCGCTGGCGCGGCGGACGCTACAGCCTGTCCAAGCTTTTCTTCAATTTCTACCTGCTGGCGATGGGCTCCTTCGTCGCCATCGCCTTCACCGCCGATTTCGTCATCTCCACTGCCCAGCGCGGCATCACCGACGACTACGCCCGCCGCTTCATGCGCGGCACCATCACGCTGATCGAGGACGAACTCTTCCGCCATCCGCGTAGCGCCTGGAAGCGTGAAATCAAGGACATCGACGAGAAATTCTCGTACAACCTCGACATCGTCGAACGCATCACCCTGGACCGTGTCCTGACGCCTTCCCAGGTCGACAAACTGGATGCCGGCGACATCGCCATCGACCACGACGGCGACGTCATGTACCACCGACTGGGCACCAGCAGCCAAGTGCTGGTCGTCGGCCCACTGGCCTCGAATCGCAATCCAGAACTGAAGGACCGCCTGCCGCTCGAACTGCGCCTGCGCCTGCTGACCTGGAGCCTGACCGGCCTGATCTTCGGTATCGCTCTGTGGTTCTGGGTCCGCCCGGTCTGGCGCGATCTCGAATCGCTGCGGCAAACGGCACGCGACCTCGGTGATGGCAAGTTCGACGCACGCTCACCGGCGGCCCGCAGCCAGCTCTTCGCCCCGCTCTCCGACACCATGAACAGCATGGCCGAGCGCGTACAACAGTTGCTCGCCACGCACCGCGAACTCTCCTGCGGCATCTCGCACGAATTACGCACGCCAATCGCCCGCATGCGCTTTGCCCTTGAAATGCTCACCGAAACCGACGAGCGGGCCGAGCGCGAACGGCTGTGGGCGATGATGGAAGCGGACCTCGACGAACTTGACCAACTCATCGACACCAGCCTGACTTATGCCCGCTTCGAGCGAGAAGCGCCGGAACCGCACTTCTCCTCAGTCAATTTTGCCGACTGGCTGACCGATGAAGTCGAATCCGTCCGCGTTCTCGGCCGCCAGCTGGAGGTTTCGGTGGACGTATCGAAATTGCCGGAAAACCTCAGCATCGATCTCGACCGCAAGGCCATGCCCTACGCACTACGCAACCTGCTGCGCAACGCGTTCAAATATGCCAGCAAGCAGATCGTCGTCAGCGCCGAGCTGCTCGGCGACGCCATCAGCATCCACGTCGACGACGACGGCATCGGCATCCCGCCCGAAGAACGCGAGCACGTCTTCTCGGCCTTCACCCGCCTCGACCGTTCGCGCGACCGTTCGACCGGCGGCTACGGCCTCGGCCTGGCCATCGCCCGGCGTGTCCTCGAATTGCATGGCGGCACCGCCGTCGCCGATGCAGCTCCGCTCGGCGGCGCCCGCTTCACACTGACCTGGCAAGCCAGGCGCTAAGACGAACCGGCATAGTTACAAAGCGTCACAGAAGATCATTTCCAGTTACCACGGGGCAACGCTGAGGCAACAGACCTCAAGCCCCCGCCTCCCTAGAATGCGAGGCATGGAACAACAACGCTCCCGTAAAGAGGAAGGTAAGGAAATGATCGAACTGAACGTCAAGGAATTCATCGCAGCCGCCCGCCAATACTTGTTCGGCTTGCTGCCCGCCCAACCCCAACTGGCGACCATCCGCATTCAACAGCCGCGCTAATGGCCTTCGCGGATAACCTGCCAATCAGCGAGAGCATCGGCGTTTTCGTCGGCATCTCGGGTTTCGATTGGCTGACCGAAGGACGTGCCGAGCCGCTGAGTGCAGCCGTTGCCGCCATCGGTGCCGGCACCGTGATCTATCTGGCCCGCTACTGGCTGAGGAAGCGCAAGCCGCCGAAGCCCTGAACGATTTACCCTCCTCTCGAATTTTCCCCCGATTCGAGAACTCCCTGTTACCCCGCCCATGTGGCGGGGTTTTTTTTGGCCATCGACCGGATCGTGCGGAGTCTTCGCTTTCGCTTGCCCCGGCAGGGAAAGCGCCGTTTCGACCTATGCCAAAAGGCTCAAAAAACCAACAATCGACTTTAAATCATGAAGTTAATCCATTGTTGAAATTGATATTTTTTGTTCAAATAGAGTCGACAATATTTTGAGGTCATTGCGTCCGGCATTGGCGGAGCGGTTTCAGCTTTCGTTCCGATGGCGGCAACACCAACATGCTCAAACTGCCGGAGCCGATCCTGCGCGCCATTGAATCGGGGCGAGTTCCCTCGCCGCCGCAGCTATTGGTTCGCCTGATGCATGGCCTGGACGACGATCAGTCGACCATGGCCACCCTGGCCCGCCTGGTCGAGCAGGACGCCGGCCTGGCCGCCCGGGTGCTGACCGCCGCCAATTCGCCGATCCTGCGTCGCGGCAACGAACTGCACAGCCTGGAGAATTGCCTGCTGGCCCTGGGCACGCGCCTGGTGCGCTCGATCACCACTTGCCTCTCCATCCAGAGCCTGTTCGACCGCCGGGCCAAGGTGCCGCCAGCCAACCTCGCCGCCTTCTGGGGGCATTCGCTGCTGGTGGCCGAAACTGCGCGCAGTCTGGCTGTCGCCACCGCCTACGAAAAGCCTGAAGAAGCCTACCTGGCTGGCCTGCTGCACGACATCGGCGAGTTGTTGTTGCTGACCGGCCTCGGCCCGGCCTACGCAAAACTGCTGGTCCACTGCCCGGACGAGGCAGCCCTGCAAGCCAAGGAACTGGCCAAGCTCGATACCGACCACGGCGAGGTCGGTGCCTGGCTGGCCGATCAGTGGGAACTCGATTCGGGCTTTGCCGATGCCATCCTGTTTCACCATGCGCCACCGGAACTGATCGTCACTGCCGCTCCTTTCCCGCAATTGATCTGGCTGGCACATCAACTGGTCGCCGCCGAGGACATTTCGACCTTGCCGGCCGGCATCGACGCCACGCTGTTCGGCCAACTCGGTATCGACCAACTGGCCGAACTGCGCCAGCAGGCCGAGCAACGCACCCGCCAGATCGGCGAAGCGCTCGGCATGAGCCTGCCGGCTATCCTGAGCGGCAAGGGTATCTGGAACGACTTGCCGGCGCCCAACTGGGACGAGGACGAAGCGCTGGCGGCCGATGAGGAATTATCGGCCCTGATCGGTGGCTTCGCCCTGCTGCAACCGTTACAACAGGATTTGTTCGAACTGGAGAACGAGGCCGAGATCATCCTGTCGCTGCGCGAATCGGCGCGCATCCTGTTCGATATCAGCCGCCTCGCTTTCCTGCTTGACGACGGCAAGGGCAAGTTGAGCGGCGCCCGCGTCGGCGGCCAGCCGGCGCTGTTCTCCCAGGTCAGCATTGCTCGCGACGCGCAGCGTTGCATGGCTGCGGCTGCTGCTCGCCAGCATGAGATTCTGTCTTCTTATCCCGTCGCCGAGGACGAACAGGAACGCTCGCTGATCGACCTGCAGTTCGCCCGCGCCCTGGGCAGCGAAGGCATCCTGTGCATTCCGATGCTGTCGCGCAACCGGACCTATGGCGTGATGATCTGCGGCCTGAGCGCCAACCAGTACGCCCGCCTTTCCCGCCGCCTGCCCTGGCTGCTGAACTTCGGGCGGATCGCCGCGATCAGCCTGGAGACGCTGAACGAAGCGCGCGCCTTCCGGCAGAAGGCGCGCGACGACGCTTCCACCCACTTCAACCGGCAGGCACGCCGCGTCATCCACGAAGCGCGCAATCCGCTGGGCATCATCAAGAGCTACCTGAAGATCCTGGACCGCAAGCTACCGGCCGAAACCGAGATTCGCCAGGAGCTCGAAATCCTCACCGAGGAAATCGACCGCGTTGCCGAAATCGTCGGCAAGATGAGCGAAATCCCCAGCGAAGCGCCGGCCGGCGAAGGCTTGAATATCTGCGACCTGCTACGCGAGCTGATGCTGCTCTACGGTGAACCGCTATTCAACGCCAAGGGGCTGCGCGTCGATCTGGCGCTGCCCAATCATGCGCAGAACGTCACCTGCACGCGCGACAGCCTGAAGCAGATCGTGCTGAACCTATGGAAGAACGCCTCGGAGGCCTTGAGCGAGGGTCAGCAGGTCAAGATCACGCTGACCGACAACGTCGTGCACAACGGCGTCTTCTACATTCAGCTGCGCATGGACGACAACGGTCCGGGCATGAGCGATGAAGCGATGCGCTCCATCCACCGTCCGCACGACGCCCAGCCAGCGGGCAACCGCGGCCTGGGTTTGTCCATCGTCGGCGAACTGGCCCGCCAGCAGTCCATACCCATTACCTGCCGCAGCCAGATTGGCCAAGGTACCAGCATTGCCTTGCTGTTGCCCAAGCATCTGGCCGACAGCACGGAAACCACGTCCGAAAACACCGGGACGACACTTCGATGAAGCTTCGGGGGAACAATGAGCGCACTTTCAGAGATCGAGGGGCTTGAGATGATCGAGGACGACGTTGGCGAGATACGGATTCTCATCGTCGACGACGAGCCGCGCTTCCGCAGCGCCTACCGTCTGCTGCTCGCCAGCGACGGCCGCCGGATCGAGGAATGCGCCAACGGCACCGAAGCACTGAAACGTCTCGACCGGCGCGACATCGATGTCGTCGTGCTCGACTTGCGCCTGCCCGATATCGGCGGCATCGAGATCATGGAGTGGCTGGTCCGCAACCTGATCCCGACCTCGGTCATCATCTTCAGTGCCGACGAGTCGATCGACTCAGCCATCCACGCGCTGCGCCAGGGTGCCTTCGAATTCATCCGCAAACACAGCGATCCGGACGACCTGATCCAGGCAGTCGAGCGCGCCGTCCGCCGGCGCAAGATGGAACGCGAACATGCCGTGATGACGGCACACCTCGAACGTTCCGAACGCCTGCACCGCTTCCTCGTCGACCAGTCGCCGGACCTGATCTACACGCTCGACGGCGAAGGCCGTTTCCTCTTCGTGAACAACCGTGTCGAGACCCTGCTCGGCTACACGCGCGACGAACTGATCGGCCAGCACTACACGACCATCGTGCATGAAGACGATCAGGAAAAGGCCCGCTACGCCTTCAACGAACGTCGCATCGGCGAGCGGGCGACGAACAATTTCGAGGTTCGCCTTTGCCACAAGCTGAGTGGCGTGCGCCATTTCGACAACCGCATGGTCGTCGCCATTCTCAGTTCGCAGGGCATCTACGACAACAAATCGGACAACGCCGCCAAGCAGTTCATGGGCACGGCCGGCGTCGCGCGCGACATCACCGAGCGCAAGCGAGCCGAGGAAACCATCGCCTATCAGGCCTTCCACGACCTGCTGACCGGCCTGCCCAACCGCACGCTCTTCCTCGACCGCCTCGAGCTGGCCATTTCCCAGGCCAAGCGGCGCAATCAGCGGATCGGCGTCATGTTCCTCGATCTCGACCGCTTCAAGCTGATCAACGATACCTTCGGCCACGCCGAGGGCGACCAGTTGCTCAAGGAATTCGCCCAACGCATGCGCCATTGCCTGCGCTCCGGCGACACCCTGGCGCGCCAGGGCGGCGACGAATTCACCGTGCTGCTGCCGGATATCAACTCGGCCGCCGACGTGACCACCATCGCCAAAAAGATGCTCGACGAACTGAAGCGCCCCTTCATCGTCGGCGGGCGCAACTTCGTCGCCACCGCCAGCATCGGCCTGGCCATCTTCCCAGATGATGGCGACACCCCGGATGCGCTGATCCGCAACTCCGATATCGCCATGTACCAGGCCAAGGACCACGGCAAGAACGGCTTCATCGAATTCAGGCCGAGCATGAACACGCACCACGTCGCCCGCATTTCGCTGGAGCACGACCTGCACCAGGCGCTGACCGACGGCAACCAGTTCGAACTGTATTTCCAGCCGCAGATCAATCTCTCGAAGAAGCGCATCGTCGGTATGGAGGCGCTGATCCGCTGGCACCATCCGGCGCACGGCCTAATCAAGCCGGACAGTTTCATTCCGCTGGCCGAGGAATGCGGCATGATCACCGGCATCAGCGATTGGGTGCTACAGGAAAGCTGCCGCTATCTCGCCCGCCTGCGCGAACTCGGCCACGGCGACCTAAAAATGGGCGTCAACCTGTCACCCAGCGAATTCGAACGCAACGACCTGTTCGAGCGCGTGACGCTGCCCATGCGCCAATACGCCGTTCCGCCCGAGCTGTTCGAACTGGAGATCACCGAAAGCCTGCTGATGAACGATGCCGAGAGCATCATGGCCAAGGTGCGTCAGCTCCGCCGCACCGGCATGCACATCTCGATCGACGACTTCGGCACGCGCTACTCCTCGCTCAACTACCTGCGCCGCCTGTCGGTCAGCAGCCTGAAGATCGACCAGTCCTTCGTGCGCGACCTGCACACAGCCAACAACTCGACGGCGATCATCCACGCCATCCTCGGCATCGCCGACAGCTTCGGTCTGCGTGTCACCGCCGAGGGGATCGAGAACGAGGAACAACTGACCGCGCTGGCTCAACTCGGCTGCGGCAACATGCAAGGCTATTACTTCTGCCACCCGCTGCCGGCCAACGAGCTCGAGGAATTCCTCAGCAAACCGCTGGTTTTCTGAGAATCGGCGTTTGCTTGCCCGCAGCAGGCCACTGCTGCGGTGCACTGGCCTAAAAGGGCAAAAATCAGCCGGCGGCGGCTTCGTTCAGGATGCGCACTTCGCGCTGCGGGAAAGGAATCTCGATACCGTTCTCGCGGAAGGCGCGCCACAACGCGAAGTTGATATCGGAAATCACATTGCCCTTGCCGCCTTCCGGATCGTCGATCCAGAAACCCAGCTCCAGATTAATGCTGCTGTCGGCGAACTGCGTCAGGAAAACCTTGGGCGGCGGCTCGGGCAGCACGCGCGGCTGGGCGACGGCCACTTCGGTCATCACCCGGCAAGCCAGGTCGAGATCGGTATCGTAGGCAACGCCGACGGTGGTGGCCAGGCGCATCTTGCGGTCGGAATAGGTCTGGTTCTGCACCGTGCTGCCGATCAGCGTCTCGTTCGGCACGATGTATTCGGTGCCGCCCGGGTGCTTCAACACCGTGTAGCGCGTCGTGATCTGCGTCACCTCACCGGTTTCCGCCCCCACTTGCACGATGTTGCCGATGCGGATCGAGCGGTCGAGCAGGATGATGAAGCCAGACACGTAGTTGCTGGCGATCTTCTGCAAACCGAAGCCGAGACCGACGCCCAGCGCACCGGTGAATACCGACAGCGCCGTCATGTCGATGCCGACCAGCGACAGGCTGATCAGGATGGCCAACACGGTCAGCACCGCCTTGGTCACCCGGATGCCGACAATGCGCAGATTGCCGTCGATCGACTCGACGCGCATCAGGCGCGCCTCGATGACACCGGCGATCCACAACGCCAAAACAACGGTCAGGAACACAGTGACGACACCGCGCAGGATCATCCACAGATCGACATGCTGGGTGCCGATCGAGAACTCCACCTGTTCCAGCGCTTCGGTCACATACGGCGCCAGATCGGTGATGTAGAGCGCCAGCCAGCTCCAAACCACGGCGGCGATGATGCGCTCCCAGGCAGTCAACCAGGTGGCGCGCGGGAAAGCCTGGCGCAGCACGAAGACGACGCCGCGCACCAGCGCCATCGAGCCCAGCAGCGGCATCGCCACCTTGAGCAGATTGACGTGGATGAAGGGTTTCAGCGCCAGGCGCGTCGCGGCGACCAGCAACATGCCGGTCAATGGAAAGACCAGCCGCGTGCTCGCCTCGCTCAGCCGTCCCGTGCCGTCGCGGTGGCGTTTCTGCCACCAGCTGGCAAAAACGTAGGCGACGCCGAGGCAGGCCAGCAACGCCAGCACCTGCCAGATGAAATTGGGATCGCTGACATCCGACCACAGGTCGGTGATCAGTTGCAGTGCCGGATCTTTCTGCTTGCTCATGCCTTTCTCTCCAGCACGGCGGCGAAGAAGCCGTCGGTGTTGTGGCGGTGCGGCAGCAGGCGCAGCATGTCGCCGTCCATGGCTATGCCGTGGCGGATCAGCACGCCGCTGGCCGGAACCAGCGCGAAACCTTCATGTTTGGCCAGGAAGGCCTCGACGATGACTTCGTTTTCCTCGCGCAGCAGGCTGCACGTCGCATAGACCAGGCGGCCGCCCGGCTTGACCAGGGTCGCCGCTGCTTCGAGGATGGAGGCCTGCTTGGCATTCAACTCGGCCACCGACTTTTCGTCCTGGCGCCATTTCAGGTCCGGATTGCGGCGCAGGGTGCCGAGGCCGGAACACGGCGCATCGACCAGCACGCGGTCGGCCTTGCCGGCCAGGCGCTTCACCTTCATGTCGCGCTCGTGCTCGATGCGGCCCGGATGCACGTTGGAGAGGCCGGAGCGCGCCAGGCGCGGCTTCAGGTTGGTCAGGCGCTTGTCGGAGACGTCGAAGGCGTAGAGCCGGCCGGTGTTCTTCATCATCGCGCCGAGCAGCAGCGTCTTGCCGCCCGCCCCGGCGCAGAAATCGACCACCATCTCGCCGCGCTTCGGTTCGACCAGATAGCCGAGCAGCTGGCTGCCTTCGTCCTGCACCTCAAAGGCGCCGTCGAGGAAAAGCGGATTCTTGGCCAACGCCGGCTTGTCGCGCAGGCGGATGCCGATCGGCGACAGCGGCGCCGGATCGGCCGCAATACCATCGGCCGCCAGTTGTTTCAGCACGCCGTCGCGCTCGCTTTTCAAGGTATTGACGCGCAGGTCGAGCGGCGCGGATTGGTTCATGGCGCGCGCCAGCAGCAAGCTTTCGTCGCCGCCGTACTGCGCTTCGAGTCGGGCGTACAGCCAATCGGGCACGTCGCAGCGTACGGCGGGCGGCAACTCCTCTTCGCGGCTCGCCTTGACGCCGGCCAGCCACTCTTCCTCGTTGCCCTTCAGCACCGGCGCGAGCTCGCGCTGGCTCCAGCCGCGGGCGATGGCCAGGGCGGCCAGCAGCAGGCGGCGCAGCGTCACCGGTTCGCCGCAACGCGCTTCCAGGCTACGCCGGCGGCGCAGCACGGCGAAGACCGTCTCCGCCACGAAGGCCCGGTCGGCATGGCCGAGCTGGCGATGCTCGCGGAAATAGCGCGAGACGACGGCGTCGGCCGGGTGCTCGAAGCGCAGCAACTGGCCGAGCACGGCTTCGGCATGGGCAAACAGGGCGGGGGTGAATCTGGCTTTCATGGGCGGACTTTCAGGGCGAACCTATTTCAGTGGCGACCTGCTCGAAACTGTCGCCTTTTTTATCGGTAAAGCGGATTTTAACCGGCAGGCGCTGCCGATCGAGCGCAATCCAGATTTCAGTGATGTTATCGGTCATGGCGCGCAGGTGCAGCGTGCGAAAACGCCCGGCCGGCGTGTCGATTTCCTCCTCGCCGAGCGAGTCGAGATCGTAGCGCTCATATTTCTTGCCGGTGACGACGCCGACCGAACTGCCGTTCTCCGGCCGGGCAAAGAAAGCCAGCTGGTAATTGAGCGACAGCAGATCCTGCGTCCCCGGCGCGATGCTGCGAACACTGCCGTCACGGGCCAGGCGCACTTCTGCGGTGGACCAGTCGAAATCGGCGTTTTCCGTGGTGTCCTTGCCGTTCTTCAGCGTGCGGAAAGTTTCCGGCTGCAGGCCGCCCGCCGCCATCCGGCCGCGGCTGATCACTTCGTGGCGCAGCGGCTTGATCAGCCCGGCCAGGCCGGTCGTTTCGGTAACACCGGTCAGCGTATAACTGCCGTCCTCGTTGAATTCCCAGCGATGCTCGGCACGGCCGATGGTCAGGCCGAGCGACTCCTTGCGGATGGCGTAGCGGATCGCTCCGCTCGCCGCCAACACCGGCTTGGCGGCCGCTTGCATGGGCACTGCTGCGGTGGACGGGGCAATTTGGGCATTTTCCGCCGTGCTCGGCTCGACGAGCGCTTCCGCTGGCGCAACGGCCTGGCCGGCTGCCGGGTCCTCCGAAGCTTTGCCCGGCGCCTTGGCTGGCGGCTTCGGACGTTTTAGCGCCGGCTTGGGCGGCGCTGCCGGCGCAGCAGGAACGGTCAACTCGGCCTGCAAGGGCGGCGGTTCCGCTTCATCACTGAACGGCGCGAAGTCGGTGCCGAACAGCGCTGCAGCGTGGATGGCCAGGGAACCGGCCAAAGCGACCAACAACGCGATCGGCATATTGAGGAGTTAACGCAATTCCGGCGCGATCAGCACGGTGTCGTCGCGCAACTCGGCGGCGAGACGAACCTTGCCGTCGACCAGCGACAGCTTGTCTTCGGCGAACCAGCGCACGGCCTGCGGATAGACCTTGTGCTCCTGGCGCAAGATGCGCGCCGCCAGGCTCTCCTCGGTATCGCCGTCGAGCACCGGGATGGCGGCCTGGATGACGACCGGGCCGTGATCCAGCTCAGCCGTGACGAAGTGTACGGTGCAGCCATGGATGCGCACGCCCTCTTCCAGCGCCCGCTGGTGCGTGTGCAGCCCGGGGAAGGACGGCAACAGCGAGGGGTGGATGTTGAGCAGACGGCCTTCGTAATGGCGCACGAAGCCCTCGGTCAGGATGCGCATGAAACCGGCCAGCACGACCAGATCGGGCGAGAACATGTCGATGCATTCGGCCAGCGCGGCATCGAAGGCTTCGCGCCCGGCAAAGCCCTTGTGGTCGATGTAATGGGTGACGATACCGGCCTTCGCCGCCGTCTCCAGACCCTTGGCATCCGGCCGGTTGCTGATCACGGCGGCGATGTTGACGGGCAGATTGCCGGCATCGCGGGCGGCGATCAGCGCCTCCATGTTGCTGCCGCGGCCGGAAATCAGGATGACGATATTCTTCATTTCAAAAAACTCACCGGTAAAAAGATCGTGCTGACCACCGAATGGGTCAGCCGGGAAAAACCTCGGCCATTGCGGTCGGCGACCACCTTGGCCATGAAATCGAGCAGGCCCATGATGCGGCCGAACTCGCGTTCGAAGGAAAGATTGCGGTTGTTCGGATCGAGTTCGTTCGACAGCAGGAACAGTTCGCCAGCCGCATCGCGGTCGTGGCCGAGCTTCCAGATCGCCACCTCCATGTTGCGTGCCGTGTTGTAGAGCTTGCGCTCGTCCAGGCTGTCGAGAATGTAGAACTCCTCCTTGTGTTCAAAAGCGGCATCGACCATGGTCAATAGCCCGAAAACCAGTGCCGCCACGCGATCGCCCGAATAGGCCTCGGTAAAGGCCAGCGCCGCCGCCTGCCCCTCGCGCATGCCGGAAAGCTCTGGCCAGTTGCGATAGACACGCTGCTTCAGCTTGTCCACCGCCGCCTCGCGGCTGGCTGCCCCGCCCTTCTTCCACTCCTTCGGGTTGCGCTTGTACAGCTTGTCGGCAATCAGCAGCAGGCCATTGACCACCTCTTCACGATTGGTATCGGCGATGCGGTCGATTTCGCTTTTGACCAGATATTTCGGGTGCACCGTGGTATCGGTATTCCCGTCCTTGCCCAGCTTGGTCGAGCAGGCCATCATCACCAGGGCGAAGAGGATGGCCAGCCAGCGCATCAGGCGGCGACTCGATGCTTGATGTAACCGATCGCCACCGGAATCAGCGACACGACGATGATGCCGATGATCAGCAGCGACAGGTTGGCCTTGACCCAGGGCATATTGCCCAACCAGAAGCCAGCCAGGCATAGCGAAAGCACCCAGGCCGCCGCGCCGATCAGGTTGAACAGCGCAAACTTGGCGTAGGACATGGCGCCGATACCGGCCACGAAGGGCGCAAAGGTGCGAAACAGTGGCAGGAAGCGCGAAATGACCAGGGTCTTGCCGCCGTGCTTTTCATAGAAGGCATGCGTCTTCTCCAGCGCCGCCTTGTTGAAGAAGCGCGAATTCTCCCAGTGGAAGACCTTCGGTCCGATGAAGCGGCCGATCTGGTAATTGACCATGTTGCCGAGCACCGCTGCCGCCAGCAACACGCCGCACAGGGTCGACAGATCCATGCCGCCCTCGCCGATGGCGGCCAGCGCGCCGGCCACGAAAAGCAGCGAATCGCCGGGCAGGAAGGGAAAGACGACAAAACCGGTCTCGGCGAAGATGATGAAGAACAGGATTCCGTAGATCCACAGCCCGTATTGCTGCACCAGAATGGCCAGATGCTTGTCGAGATGCAGGATGATGTCGATGAATTGGGCGAGGAATTCCATGAAGGCCAGACGAGAACGAAAAACACCGGCATTTTACCTGATGCCCAGGCCATCCCCGTTGCCGGAATGCCTTGTTTATTCTCGGCAAAATACCGTGCGTCGGCTTCGGGTCCAGGCCTATAATTACGGCATGGCTCAGCATATTAATTGGGAAGATCGTTACAGCGTCGGCGACCCGGAGATGGATCGCCAGCACAGCCATTTGCTTGCCTTATGCAACAACCTGGCCGATTGCGCGGCCTCCACCGATCTCGACAGCGATACGGCTTTTCACGACATCCTGAACGAATTGGCGGTTTACGCCCGTACCCATTTCGCCAGTGAGGAAAAACTGCTGGCCGATACCGGCTACCCGGATCTGACGTCGCATTGCGACGACCATGGCAGCTACGAGTCGGACCTCGCCAACTTTCTCTTCACCGCCTGCGTCAGCCAGCCGGACAAATCCGCCGTGCATCGCTTCGTTCTGGGCTGGTGGCTCAAGCACATCCTGCAGAACGACATGGCCTACCGCGAACACCTGCTGGAGCGCAGCCTCTAAACCAAGGTACCGCCGGGGGTATCGACAGCCTTGTCATCAGTACAGATATGGGATGAGGCTCAATCGGCGATGTTCAGCTTTCCCGGGCGCCAGATGCACTGACTGACAAGCAACCGGTCATCCCGGCGGCCAATCTGGGATAATCCGGGCATGCCGCATATTGCCCGCCTCCCCGACCTGCTGATCAGCCAGATTGCCGCTGGCGAAGTCGTCGAACGCCCCGCCTCCGTCCTCAAGGAACTGCTCGAAAACAGCCTCGATGCCGGCTCGAAAGCCATCCAGGTGCATCTGGAAGAAGGCGGCATCAAGCTGATCCGCATCACCGACGACGGCTGCGGCATCGCCAAGGACGAACTGGCGCTGGCCCTGACCCGCCATGCCACCTCCAAGATTTCCACCCTCGACGACCTGGAATCGGTCGCCACCCTCGGTTTTCGTGGCGAAGCGCTGGCCTCCGTCGCCTCCGTCGCCCGCCTGAGCCTGACCAGCCGCGAGCGCGGCGCGGCGCATGCCTGGAAGCTGCGCGGCGAGCCCGACGCACAGCCCGAGCCGGCGGCGCTGATGGCCGGCACCGTGGTCGAGATGCGCGACCTCTACTACAACACCCCGGCCCGCCGAAAGTTCCTCAAGTCCGACAGCACCGAATTCGCTCACTGCGCCGATGCCGTGCGCCGCCTGGCGCTGACCCGGCCGGACGTGGCGGTCAGCCTGACACACAACGGCCGCAGCCTGTTCCAACTGGCCCCGGCCGACCCGGCACGACGCATCGCCGACATCCTGGGCGACGATTTCCTCGGCGCAGCCCGCGCCGTCGATGCCGCTGCCGGCCCCCTCACCCTGGCCGGTTTCGCCATCGACCCGACGCGCGCCACCGACGCCAAGGACGGTCAGTACGTCTTCGTCAATGGCCGTTTCGTACGCGACAAGGTGATCGGCCACGCCCTGCGCGAAGCCTACCGCGACGTGCTGCACGGCAGCCGCCAGCCGGCCGTTTGCCTCTTCCTCGGCATCGATCCGACGCTGCTCGACGTCAATGTGCATCCGGCCAAGACCGAAGTCCGCTTCCGCGACTCGCGCGCCGTCCATCAATTCGTCTTCCACGCCATCCAGCGCACGCTGGCCGCCCCGGTGCAGGCCGACACGGCCCCGGCCCTGGTCGAACGGGAGACTGCTGCGGTGCACGGGCAAAAAACGGCAAATTTCACGCCGGGCAGTGCCCCCAACTTCACGCCCTACCGCCCGGAACCGCGCCAAGCCAGTCTCGGCGTCGCCGAACCGGCGGCCGCGGCCTACCTCGCCTTCGCCCGTGCCGCGCAGGGCATTCCGTCCGATACGGCAGCGTCGCCCACCTCGGCACCGCAATTCGCCCCCGTCGGCAATGTCGTCGCCGAAGAACGCCCCGAGCGCGACGGGCCGCCGCTCGGCTACGCGCTGGCCCAACTGCACGGCATCTACATCCTGGCGCAGAATGCGTGCGGCCTGATCCTCGTCGACATGCACGCCGCGCACGAGCGCATCCTCTACGAAAAGCTGAAAACCGCCTTCGACAACCGCCAGATCGCCACACAGAATCTGCTGATCCCGGCGGTCTTCTCGGCCGATGCGCTCGATATCGCCGCCGTCGAGGAACACAGCGAAGCATTGGCCGACCTCGGTTTTGCCATCGCCCCGATGGGCCCGAACCAGCTCGCCGTACGCGCCGTACCGGCCCTGCTGCAATCGGGCGACCCGGCGGCCCTGGCCAAATCGCTGATCGGCGAACTGCGCGAACATGGCATCACCCAGCTCGCCACCGCGCGGCGCAACGAGCTGCTCGCCACCATGGCCTGCCACGGTGCCGTGCGTGCCCGCCGCCAGCTGACCGTGCCGGAAATGAACGCCCTGCTCCGCCAGATGGAAGAAACCGAGCGCGCCGGCCAGTGCAACCACGGCCGCCCGACCTGGACCGAGCTCTCCATGGACCAGCTCGACAAGCTATTCCTGCGAGGTCAATGATGCGCCGCTGGCTGCTGCCCCTCCTGTTGTTGCTCAGTCTGAACGTTGCGGCCGAGGGCGAAAGCCCGACCACCGGCGCCCAGGATTGCCGGCTGCGCAACGCCGCGCTGTGCCAGATCGGCGAAACGCAGTTCCCGCACGACGGCCCCTGCCCGGCCGAAGCGACCACACTTCGCCCACCCGGCAAGGAAGACTGCAGCGCCGCCATCCCACGTGAACGCCCGAGCGAACGCCCGGACCGACCGGAACGTCTGGCCCACGACGAACACCTGGCAGTAGTGACTGCTCCGAACGAGGCGGCTGCCACACTACCGGCGCATGCCAGCTGGCAACTGCCTGCCCTGCTCTTCGCCACCCTGCTCGCCGTCCTCGCCTTCGCCGCCTGGGCACTGCACAGCCTGCTGCGCTTCACGCGTGAGCGCACGACGCCGATCACGCTGCGCGACTTGGTCAGCACCATTGCCGGCGCCCTCGGCGGCTTCTGGTTTTCGTTCCAGACTGCCGGCTGGGCCTTCACCAAGGCCATCATTTATTTCCAGGAAATCGGTGCCGACTCCCCGGCCATGTTCGGCGCCCTGGTTGGTCTGATCGCCTTCTGCCTGCTGCTGCCGATCAGCGGCACCCTGCTGACGCTGCTTCTGCTCAAGCTGCAGGACACACTGACACGCCGCTGAATCAACCCAGGCTTTGCCGGGCGAACTGGCGCAGCTTGTTCATGTCCTGCGCCCGTGCATCCTTGCCGGCGGCCTTGAGCACCACCATGGCCATGACCTCGGAGCCGAACTGCTCGGCCATCGCCAGGCAATAGCCGGCAGCCGAGGTAAAGCCGGTCTTGCCGGTCAGCATGGCGACCGAGCGGTCGTGGGCGAAGCGGTTGATGTTGGGCCGGCCGCCCACGGTCAACAGATGGGTCAAACGTCTGAATTCCGGTAGCTGCGCCAGCGTGACCAGCAACACGCCGAGGTCGCGGGCACAGGCCCGATTGATGGTCGACAGCCCGGAGGAATCGCCGAAGTCGAAGCTGAACAGCTGCATCTGCGTCATCAGCATGCGCATGTCGTAGCGGAATTCCGGCCAGCCGCCGGGATAGCTGCGGGCCAATGCTGCGGCCGCCCGGTTGTCCGAAGTGACGAGCAGCCATTCGAGCAACTGGTCGCGCCGCCAGAATGAACCAAGCGCCAGGTTGGAACGGGTGAATTCCGAAGCGACCATGTCTTCTTCGCTGATGCGCACGCGCTCATCCAGCGGCAAACCGGCACTCAAAATCACCCAGGCAGTGATCAGCTTGGTGATCGAGGCAATCTGCACTGGTGTTTCGGCATCGAGCGCCAACAGGGTCTGTTCGTAATTGCCGACGAAGGCGTGGCGCGCCGTCAGGCGGGGAGGCCCCACCTCGCCTGCCACTCCAAGCGTAGGCGCCAAGGCCAGAGCAAAGACCAGGCGGCGGCGGGTGAAGGATGGCCGGTCGGAACGCATGGTTTGACCTCTCGGCAGTCTAGTTGGGCGGCTTGGTCAATTGGGTCTTGAGGATGGGGCCGACGACATTCCAAGCCACGGTGACCCCACCGGCCAGCAGGGCAAAACCGAGGATCAACTGGATCAGCAGCACGATCAAATCCGACTGCTGCTTGCTCATCTTGCGCCCCGGATTGGTGGCGCCGCAGCCCGGACAAGTTAGGGCGTGTTCGCAGTAAGCGACGGGCTGCGCAAGGGCTTGACGGGGAGGCAGTGCAAGGCGACGCTCGCGCTGTGCAGTAATCTGCACAAGCGAGCGGTAACGAAGCAATGCGCCCCGACAAGCCCTTGCCCTTCGGGTTTGTCGGCGCGGGCGGTCGCCAGCGTTGCTCGGCTTGGGAATGGAACGACCATTCCCTTCACCTCGCGCCTTGACGCCCATCCCGCGCCGACAAACGCAGTCCCGCCGGTTACTGCGAACACGCCCTAAGGCAGAAGTATCGACTTGGTGCCCGCAGGCACGGCAGGGTACGAGTGACATGTTGGCTCCCTGTATTCGATTCGATTATAGGCCGAAGCGCGACGCGCTGCGTGGTAGCATTCGCCGCCATGAAAGCCACCCGCCTGCCGCCTGCCATCCTGATCATGGGCCCGACCGCTTCGGGCAAGACCGCAGCCGCCATGGCGCTGGCCGACCGTTTTCCGGTCGAACTGATCAGCGTCGACTCGGCCCAGGTCTTCGTCGACATGGATGCCGGTACGGCCAAGCCGGACAAGACGATGCTGGCGCAATACCCGCACCGGCTGATCGACATCATCACGCCGGAAGAATCCTATTCGGCTGCCCGCTTCCGCGACGATGCACTCGCTGCCATGGCTGAAATCACCGCGGCTGGCAAAGTGCCCTTGCTGGTCGGCGGCACCATCCTGTACTTCCGCAGCCTGATGCAGGGGCTGGCCGATCTGCCGCAGGCCGACGCCAACCTCCGTGCCGAGATCGACGCCGAAGCCGCCCGCTTCGGCTGGCCGGCCATGCACGCGAAATTGGCCGATCTGGACCCGTCCACCGCAGCACGACTGCACCCGACCGACAGCCAGCGCATCCAGCGGGCGCTGGAAATCTGCCGCCTGAGCGGCCGCCCGATGTCCGAATTGCTGGCCGAGAGCGAAAGCCAGAAACCGCCCTACGATTTCCTGTCCATCGGCCTGCTGCCCTCCGACCGGACGGTGCTGCACAAGCGCATCGAGCGCCGTTTCGACGAGATGCTGCTGGCCGGATTGGACGAGGAAGTACGCATGCTACGCCAGAAATACGACCTCAATCTCGGCCTGCCGTCGATGCGCTGCGTCGGCTACCGGCAGGCTTGGGAATACCAGGAAGGCCTGTACGGCAAACCGGAGATGCGCGACCGCGGCATCTCCGCCACCCGCCAACTGGCCAAGCGCCAGATCACCTGGCTGGGCAACGGTTTTCCGGCCGACGAGAACTTCGATTGCCTCGATCCTGCCCTGCCCCAGCGCATCGCCGAGCGGGCCGCCGCCTTCCTCAATGCCTGAGTAGTTCCTTCAGGTTCTCGGCCAGGTGCTCCAGGTCGTCCACGATGTGCAGGCTGGCGTCCTGCGTGCCGACCACGCGCGCCATGAACTGATTGGCCAGGTTGGTCACCTCTTCTTCCTGCGACTCGGTCAACCCGAGATGGACGAAAGATTTGGTCAGCGCTTCCTGAAAATCGATCATCACCTGGGTCAGCTCGAAGCAGTTGCGCCGATAGTTGCCCTGAACGCTGTCGAGCGTCGTGTACAGCGTCGGCAAGGCGGATTCGATACCGGAACGGCGGCGCTGCGCGATCAAATCCGTCTCGATGGCCTTGACCCGGGCATCCGCCCCTTCGGCCAGCAGCGCGACGTTGTCGCGGATCCGCCCGGAACGCTCGGCGTCGTCCAAGGGCATGTTATTGACCAGCAGCGTGACGTGACCGTAATTGAAGGCGCAGCGCGACTTGAACTGGAAGATGCGGTCGCTCTGGCTGACGTGGTTCAGCACCGACACTTCGAAGGGCAGGTTGCGCCCATTGCGGCTCAAGGAAAGCGTTTCACCCTGCAGGCGCAGCTGCACCGCCGTATCGAGGTCGTAGCTCTGCATCGCTTCGAGGATCGCCGCCGCCAGTTCTTCCGCGTCCTGGCAGGCGAAGGACTTGCTCAGGAACTGCAGCACGACGCCCAGTTCGCCCATGCTGACCATGGCCGACATGGCCGTTCGTTGTGCATAGCCCGCCTGCTCGCGCAAGGCAGCCTTTTCGCCCAGGGTCCGGCCGACGACCTTGACCTTGCTGAGCAGCTCGGCCGCCTCGAAAGGCTTCTGGATGAAATCGTCGCCGCCGGCTTCGTAACAGGCCAGCCGAGTCTGCCCATCGTCGCTGGCCGACATGAAGATGACCGGGACATCCTGTGTTTCCCAATCCTCTTTCAGGCGATGGCAAAGCTCATAGCCGTCCATTTCCGGCATGGACACGTCGAGCACGAAGAGATCCGGTTTGCTTTCGCCGAGCCGTTGCAGGCATGCCGCAGCGCTGGTGAACACCTCGACTGGCCCGATGCCCTCGAGCGAGGCCTGCAGAATGTCCAGCATTATGGAATCGTCATCGACGACAAAAACCCGCATGCCTCCGTCCATCTCTCCTCCAAATTTCTTATTTGAGGGACTATTGTTATCTGTTTGCCGGCGGGTCGCAAGGCAGACAGGCGAACTAAGCAATCCTATCTGGATAAACGACTATTCGACCGCGCTACCGAAATTCGGGATTTTGGGCAGTGCACCGCAGGAGTCGCATTCGCTATCGGGTTCGAAGGCCGCATGACAAGCTGCCAGATCCTTCTCGCCGAGAGCCTTCTTCATGGCGGCGACACGCACCAACACGACGCCGGCGCGGATCATGCCGAGGTATTCCGCCACCCCGCGCGACACGTCGATGATGCGCTTGCGGTGCTTGGCGTGCATGCGGTCATTAACCTTGACGATGGCGCAGCGCTCGCTGTCGAGCCGGCGCACGGCGACCCACGAACCGAGTGGGAAATGATTGCTTGCTGCCGTGAAGTCACGCACGTCGAAGCGTTCGCCGGTCGAGGTCTTGCGCCCCTGGAAACCATGGCCGTAGAAACTGGCGTGGCCGCGCAGGCCGAAGTCCTCGTCGTCATCGACCTCGGCGACAAAAACCTCGCTGCTTGCAGCGGCGGCTGGCGCTTTCTTCTTGGCGGGAGCTTTACGGGCGACGGCGTGTGCCGTCTTGCCGGCAACGGCCGGCTTTCTGGTCGCCGCACCGGCCTCGGGAACGAGCGGTGCGGTCAGCCAGAGGAGGCTGCCAGCGAGAATTGCTGCAGCCCGTTTCATCGTGTCAAACGACGATGGTTTGCGCCTCGTCGCCCTGGCGAGCGCGAATCTTGCCGAGACGATAGACGGTTTCGCCCTGCGCCTTCAGCTCGGCCATGGCAGCGTCGGCATCGGCAGCAGCCACGATGACGACTAGGCCGATACCGCAGTTGAAGGTGCGGTGCATTTCCTTCTCGTCGACATTGCCTTCCTTCTGCATCCAGTCGAACAGCTTCGGACGCGGCCAGGCAGCCTTCTCGATCTCGGCGACGGTGTTTTCCGGCAGCACACGCGGCACGTTTTCCAGCAGGCCGCCGCCGGTGATGTGGGCCATGCCCTTGATCGTGACCTTTTCCATGGTGGCCAGCACCTGCTTGACGTAGATGCGGGTCGGGGCCATGACCACGTCGGCCAGCGAACGGTCGCCGTCGAATGGGGCGTTCATGTCCGGCTTGGAACGCTCGATGATCTTGCGCACCAGCGAGTAGCCGTTGGAGTGGGCGCCCGAGGAAGCCAGGCCGAGCACCACGTCGCCAGCGGCAATGCTCTTGCCGTCGATGGCCTTGGACTTTTCGACCACGCCAACGGCGAAGCCGGCCAGATCGTATTCGCCGGCCGGGTACATGCCCGGCATTTCAGCGGTTTCGCCACCGATCAGCGCGCAGCCGGCCAGTTCGCAGCCCTTGGCGATGCCGCCGACGACCGCCGCAGCGGTATCCACATCAAGCTTGCCGCAGGCGAAGTAGTCGAGGAAGAACAGCGACTCGGCGCCCAGCACCAGAATGTCGTTCACGCTCATGGCGACCAGATCCTGGCCGACCGTGTCGTGGCGGTTCAACTCGAAGGCCAGCTTCAGCTTGGTGCCGACGCCGTCAGTCCCGGATACCAGCACCGGCTCCTTGTAGCGCTTGGGCACTTCGAACAGCGCGCCGAAGCCGCCGATGCCGCCCAGCACGCCATCGCGCAGGGTTTTCTTGGCGAGCGGCTTGATGCGATCGACGAGAGCATCGCCCGCATCGATATCGACGCCGGCATCACGGTAGGAGAGGGAAGTATTCTGGGTCATGGTCGCTTCTGAGGCTGACGCGGCAGGCGCCGCATTGAATAAAAAGGCAATTTTACCCGAAACCGGCGTTCCTCCCTAACCGTCCGGTCCGCTGCGGCGTTCCGACCGCTTCCGATGGCATTGGGATGAATTATCATCGCGCCATGAACATCCTGATCGTCGACGACGAACCCGCCATTGCCGACACCCTGGCCTACGCGCTGCGCGCCGAGGGTTTCGCCGTCGATCACTGCCTGCTTGGGCGCGAGGCGCTAGCCCGGCTCGAAGCCGGCGAGCACGATCTCGTCGTGCTCGATGTCGGCCTGCCCGACCTCAACGGCTTCGACGTCTGCCGCGCGCTGCGCCGCAACTCCAACATCCCGGTCCTCTTCCTGACTGCCCGTTCGGACGAGATCGACCGCATCGTCGGCCTCGAATTGGGCGGCGACGACTACGTCGCCAAGCCCTTCAGCCCGCGCGAAGTCGTCTCGCGCATCCGCGCCATCCTGCGCCGCCTCGACCGCGAGCCTGCTGCGGTGCACCGGCCAAAAACGGCAATTTTCAACGTCGACCGCGAAGCGCTGCGCATCGCCTACCACGGCGAATGGCTGGCCCTGACCCGCTACGAATACCTGCTGCTGGCCCTGCTGCTCGAACGCCCCGGCCGCATCCTGAGCCGCCAGCAGATCATGGAAAGCGTCTGGCAGGACGGCGGCGAAAGCCTGGAACGCACCGTCGACACCCACATCAAGACCCTGCGCGGCAAGCTGCGCGCGGTGCGCGACGACGAAGTCATCGTCACCCATCGCGGCCTCGGCTACAGCGTGGCCCACGAATGACCCCGCAGCGCCCGCCGCCAGGCGCATCGTCATCCCCGCGCAGGCGGGGATCCAGAAATGCCCCCAAGGCCGCCACGCCCTGCTGCCTTCCCTTCGCAGCCCGAGAGAAACCCCCGCGGCAGGCGGAAACGAGCAGCAAGCCATAATGAACATCTCCGTCCGCCTGCTCTTCGGCTACTTCCTGATCGTCGGCCTGGCCGCCTGGTTCGTCCTCAACACCTTCACGCATGAAACCGAGCCGGGCATCCGCCAGGCCACCGAAGAAACGCTGGTCGATTCCGCCCACGTGCTGGCCGAAATGGCCGCCCTCGACCTCTCGCGCGGCCGCATCGGCCAGGGCGCCTTCGCCGACTCGGTGCGCGCCGCCATCCGGCGCAGCCCGCAGGCCGACATCTCCGGCGTGCATAAGGAAAGCGTCGATTTCCGCGTCTATGTCACCGACGCCCAAGGCATCGTCGTCTACGACTCGCGCAGCGCCGCGCTGGGCGATGACTTCTCGCAATGGCGCGACATCGCCCGTGTCCTGCGCGGCGAATACGGCGCCCGCCAGACGCGCGACGATCCCTACGACCCAAGCAGCACCGTCATGCACGTCGCTGCCCCCATTTTCTGGCAGGGCGAGCTGATCGGCGTGCTGTCGCTGGCCAAGCCCATGTCCTCGGTCGCCCCCTACGTCGACCGCGCCGCCCAGCGCGTCAAGCGCTCCGGCCTCATCCTGCTCGCCGCCACTGCTGCCATCGGCCTGCTGTTCACCGGCTGGCTGACCTGGACCATTCACCGCCTGCACGCCTACGCCCGCACCGTCGCCGCCGGCGGCAAGGCCGAACCGCCCACCGGCGGCGGCACACAATTCTCCGAACTCGCCCGCGCCCTCGCCCAGATGCGCGAAAAACTCGAAGGCAAGCAATACGTCGAACGCTACGTGCAAAACCTCGCGCACGAAATGAAAAGCCCGCTCACCGCCATCGTCGGCGCGGCCGAAATCCTCGAAGGCGAGCTACCGGCCGACGACCGCCAGCGCTTCGTCGCCAGCATCGGCGAACAATCGCAACGCCTGCAAGCGATCATCGAACGCATGCTGATGCTCGCCCGCGTCGAGCAATTGCAGTCGCCGGAAGCCACGGCTGCGGTGCACCTGCCCGAAATGGCAAAAACCGTGGCCGGCTTGCGCCAACAAGCCCTCGCCGCCCGCAGCCTGACGCTCAAGCTCGACCTGCCGCCTGACGCCACAACCCACGGCGACGCCTTCCTGCTGCAACAAGCCCTGCTCAACCTGCTCGACAACGCCATCGAATTCTCGCCCGCCGGCGGCCAGATCGAACTGAGCCTCGACACCAGCGAACCCGGCCAGGCCACCTTCACCGTCCGCGATCACGGCCAAGGCGCCCCCGACTACGCCCTGCCCCAACTCTTCGACCGCTTCTACTCCCTCCCCCGCCCGGCCACCGGGCGAAAAAGCACGGGGCTAGGGCTAGCCTTCGTGCTCGAGGTGGCGCGGCTACATGGAGGGGAGGCGGGTTTTGGGAATCACGATGCGGGTGGCGGGGTCGCCTGGTTGCGACTGCCGTGCCGTTTGGGGCGGTAATTCACAAACAGTGAATGTCAGCCATCAGCCTGAAGCAGTCAGCCATCTAGCACTCCAAACGGCAGACATTGATTGGCTGCTCAATACATTGAGCATAATTCAAAACGGATGCACACTTGCTGGTCAGCTTCCTGTAAATGGGTCAGAGAGCAAAATGCGAGGACAGCTTTGTGAACCCTCGGGATCTAGGCGTTTCATGGCGTCAACTCGAATATTCATAGGCGGACCCATGGGGCTGCCTATTAACTATTGGGCACGTCAAACCAATGCCATCTGAACCGTTCTCGATAAATCCGCCGCACAGAGCGCTATACGCCATTAGCGTCTCCTTTTGCACGACATCAGCTCTTCGCTCCATTGAAGTCGTATCAAAAGTAATACTGCATTTGGACTCGGGTGATAGCGAAGACCCATTGGAAGACATCGACTCGCATGCGGTCCTCGACGAACTTCAAAACATCATCGTTCAGGGGGCTGCCGTCTCCCGATACTTTTGGCCTTCCAACAGACTGCACGAAGTAAGAGGGAGAGAGTTGCGCGAAATGTTTCAAGTCACAGAACAAAGCCCGCTAAAGTCCCGCGATCTACGCAACATGATCGAGCATTTCGACGAAAAGCTTGACCACTATCTCTCGAAAGGAATCGTGGGGCACGTTATCCCTCACTATTTTGGTCCCGCGGGGGCGAGTAACGTTGTGCCAACGCATTTCTTTCGTGCCTACTTCACCAACGCCGGCATCTTTGAAATCCTCGGAAAGCGCTACGAAATCAAGCCAATTGCCGAAGAACTTTTGCGCATTCATGAACTGGCTTGCGAATGAGGCGCCCAACCCATCATTCCACCGGCTCTGCGCGTCCGCTTTGAAAACTTGGCAACGGCAGCAACGGGGCGAAGTCTGCCCCTCGCTTCGCCTACTGCTATTGTCCAACTCTCAATAACGCCGCGGCGACCCAACCTCGGCCGCCGCGGACAAGAGTTATTGATTATCGAGCTGTGCCCGAACTGCTCTCAGCCCGGCCCTATTGATCTGATAAGGCTGGCCATCTTTTGAGCTGATCAGGCGTTTGCCGCGCAGCCTCTGGAAGACCAGAAGCGTACAGTCCGCCAGGACAAAACCTTCGCGGGTATAGCAATCGACGGTTGAAATGCGGCCGGCTTCGTCGCGTCTGTGCACAATGCGGCCACCTTTGGCGAGGACATGCAGCGTCCTCTGCTCAGGCTTGGAAATATTCATGTTGGACAATCTCTAGCAATCAAAATGCAGAACCGGCAACGGACCCATGGGGGTCGTTACCCTCTTTTTGCATAGCGATAACCCACCTTCCGCCGAGCGGAAAAAGCGTGAGTTATCAGATTGCTACAATCTCCAACATACCAAGTGAGCCTCTAGGATTGACTTCCCGGCCGCTTGCCGTGGCCGGATACCCATATGGTAGGCCATGGGGATAGCCCCTTCAAGCTTTCCGCCCTGTTTGCCGGCGCCTGACTTCACCTCCGCTTCACACAAGCCCCCCTTCGCTTCAACAAGGCCTCACCTGGCCTTTCCATACTCGGCCCATCGTTTTCAACACGGGAGCCAAACATGGACAAGAAACTGCTCTACAAACTGCTCGCCATCGGCATCATGGCGATTTTGCTGCTGGTGCCGCTGGGCATGGTCGAAGGCCAGATCCGCGAGCGCAGCCACCGGCAGCAGGAGGTGCAGGCAAGCATCGCGCAGAGCGCGGCGGGGCCGCAGACGCTGGCCGGGCCGACGCTTGCGGTGCACTACCGTTTTTTTGAAGAAACCGCGTCGGAGAAGGACGACGTCAAACCACGCCGGCAACTGGTCGAACGCGTCCTGACGCTGCCGCCGGTGGAATTCGCGCTCGACGGCGAAACCGGCGTCGAAACCCGCCAGCGCGGCATCTATCGAGCGCGGCTGTTCCGGCTGACGGCCAATGGCAGCGGCTATTTCGACCTCAAGCCGCTGGCCGAATTGACTGGCAAAACCATCGTCGATGCCCGCTTGCGGCTGGTGCTCGGCGTTAGCGATTCGCGCGGCATCAGTAACGATCCGAAGATCACCGTCAACGGCAAGGCCTTCCGCTTCGCCTCGCCGAAGGAAGGCGGCGAAGGCGGCCTACGTCGCCTGACTGTCGAACTCGGCACGCTCGACCCGGCCTTGCCGGCCCGCTTCGACTTCAGCTTTCCGCTGCAACTGACCGGCACGACGCGGCTGGCCATCGCACCGGTCGGCGAGGCCAACCGCATCCACCTGAAATCCGACTGGCCTCACCCGAATTTCGGCGGCCGCTTCCTGCCGCAGACGCGCTCGGTCAGCAGCGCTGGGTTCGACGCACAATGGGAAGTCTCGCACCTCGCCCGCAATTTCGAGGCGGCGCAGAACCCCAATAGCGGCGAGCAGTTGAGCATCGACTTCATCGACCCGGTGAATGTCTATCTCCAGGCGGAGCGCGCGGTGAAGTACGGGGTGCTGTTCATCGTGCTCACCTTTGCCGGCTTCTTCCTGACCGAAATCCTGCGCCGCACGCCCATCCACCCGATGCAATACCTGCTGGTCGGGCTGGCGCTGGCCATTTTCTTCCTGCTGCTGATCGCCTTCTCCGAGCACCTGCCCTTCTTCGCCTCCTACGGCCTGGCGGCGGCGGCCTGTATCGCGCTGATCGCCTACTACCTGGCCGGCGCGCTCGGCGGCTGGCGCCAGGGCGCGGCCTTCGGCGCCGGGCTGACCGGCCTCTACGGCGTGCTCTACGGCGTGCTGCTCTCCGAGGACAACGCCCTGCTGATGGGCAGCGTGCTGCTCTTCCTCGCCCTGGCCACGGTCATGCTTGCTACCCGCCGCGTCAATTGGTACGGCCTCGGCCAACGGCTGACGGAAGACGCCGAGTAAGCGGGCCATGAGGAACTCTCACATTGCACTCAAACCCCTCCCAACCTCCCCTTGCCCCGCAAGGGGGTTGCCTTCCGGGCGTCATGTGAGGAGTCAGCAAGCGGTGAGTCCGCCGCCCCCCTCCCCTGACAAGGGGAGGGCTGGGGAGGGGTTTCTCGGCGGCACTCGCTACCTCGGTCTGTCCCGCCTAAAAACCGCCAACCTCGCCGCCACGCTAGCCAGCATCCTCATCCCCGCCCTGCTGCTGCCGCTGGCCTGGCACTTCCATCACCCGCTGTTCTACGGCCTGCGCCATCTGGAAACGCCTTTGCTGGTCGGCCTGCCGACATCGATCCTGATATATCGCTACCACGCCCTTCGCCGCCAACACCTCGGTCATTCCCGCGCAGGCGGGAATGACGTAAAACGATCTCCCGCCAGCACCGTCCTGTGGATATTGGTACTTCTAGTCACGCTGGAACGCGGCGTCGAATACCGCCTGCAACGGGACTCCGTGCTCGCTGCCGGGCCGAGCATGCAGGCCGTCGGGCAGCACTTCATCGTCGGCTATAACGATTTCGATGAGGTGCGCGAACTGGCCGCCAAGGGACTGATCGGCGGCATCTACATTGGCAAGCGCAACGTACGCGGCCGCAGCTTTGAAGAGGTGGTGGCCGAAATCGCCGAATTACAGGCCATCCGCCAGCGCGCCGAACTCCCGCCGCTGATCGTCGCCGCCGATCAGGAAGGCGGGCCAGTCTCGCACCTGTCGCCCTTGCTGGAACCACTGCCGCCGCTCGCCAATCTGACTGAAGCCCCCAACCCGAGCAGCGCCGCCCGTGCCTATGGCGAACGCCAGGGCCGCGGTCTGGCGGCGCTCGGCGTCACGCTCAATTTCGGCCCGGTGGTCGATTTGAAACCGGCCGGCCGTACGAGCGAAGACAAACTCAGCAACATCCCCGCCCGCGCCATCTCCAGCGATCCGGCGCAGGTCGAGACCATCGCCGCCGCCTACCTCGACGGCCTCGCCGCGCAAGGCGTGCGCGGCACACTCAAGCACTTCCCCGGCCTCGGCCGCGTGCGGGCCGACACTCACCTGCACCCGGCCGTACTCGACCAGACGCCAGCCCAACTCGCCGCCGACTGGCAGCCCTTCCGCCAACTCGGCCAGCGCGCAGGCAGCGCCATCATGCTCGGCCACGTCACCCTCACCGCCCTCGACCGGCAACACGCCGCCTCACATTCTCCGGCGGTCATCGAGCTGCTACGCGAGCAATGGGGCTACGATGGCCTGCTGCTGACCGATGACCTCAACATGGGCGCCGTCTATCGGCTCGGCATCGGCCGGGTGGCAGGCGAAGCGCTGGCGTCCGGCGTCGATTTCGTACTCGTCACCTACGACCCGCGGCAGGTCTATCGCGCCCTCTACGGCGCGGCACAGGCTCTGGAAAGGCACGACATCGTTCCCACCGGATTGGCCGAGAGCCAAAGCCGGCTGGCCGCCTGGCGTGAGATGCGCGCCGAACCAGCGGCCAAGCCAACGCCCAAGCTCGCGTCGCTGCCACGCCATGGCTGAGCCCTCCCGCCCCTTCTCGCCCTACGGCTGGCGCAGGCGACTGGCCGACGCCCTGACGCTCGCCGGTATCGCGCTTGCTGCCCTGATCGTCGATTCGCTTCTGCCTCCCGAGCGCATCGAAACGGCGGTGCATCCCATAAGCTACCTGCATGCCGATAGCGTGGTGGCCTACGCCATTCCATTGAGCGGCGGCGACATGGGGCACTGCGCCATCGATGAAAAAACCTTCCTCGACCTCGCTCCGCTGGACGCCATCGTCGTCGAACGCAGCCCCCTGTTCGGCCGCTGCCTCGGGGTCCGGCGACTGGCGCCGAATCGTCAATGAAAATTGGCCATTTTGGGTGGTGCACCGCAGCAGTCGGTCAATTCGCTAAGCACGCCTCGACAAAGTCACCGGCCTCGGGGTGCTTGGCCAATAGCTGCTTCAACTGGGTACGCTGAGCCAGCGCTGCCAAGCGGATTTCCTTCGGTGCTTGCCTAATAGCGTCAATCAGATGATCGGGAAAATGCTCGACCAGCACGGCTGCCAGCGTCGCCGCCTGTACCCGGTCCTTCACGGCTTTTTCCGGAAAGCCCTGGCGTTGCTGGCTGGCGTAGAGCTTGTGCCAGACCATGCGCCCGGCCTGCGGCAAGCGCAAAGGGATGCAATGACCGCCAGCCAGCAGTGCCGCCGGTTCGGGATCAGCCAACAGGTAGTCATAATGCGGCACGGCCTGCGCCGCCCAGGCCAACTCGGGCAACCGGATCACCCCACCGAGCGGCTCGCCGGGTGCCAGGACATCGACCCGCAAACCCTGCACGCCGGGAAGCTTGACCGAGGTCGAGGGTCGCGACGAAGGCATGCCCGGCACCTCGACGAACGGCAAGCCGGTCGCCTGCAGGGTTTTGAGAAACTCAACCGGCGCCGCGAACTTGAGCGCCTGGCCGCGTGCCAGGTCGATGTCCTGCGTGCGGGCGCTGACCGTGATCGCGCCGAATTCGTTCAGCCACGCCATGTAGGCCAGCGTACCGACTAACGCCAGGCCGGCTTCGAAGGCGCCGATATTGTGCAACTCGACCAGCACCCTGGCCACCGCCTTGTCGGCCACCTGAAAGCCGAGTTTGCGCAAGCTGGAAACCTGCGTCGCCGACCAGTTGGCGAAATCGATCCGCTCCTGCATTGCCTGCCGCGCTGCCGCGTTGTCTTCACGGCCGACCAGGGTTTCCGCCTGCTTGCCGGGCACGGCGTAATAGACGCGATACCAGTAGCCGCTGCCTGTACCGGTGCGCAGATAGAGCGCCCCCGGCGTACCAGGCAACAGAGCACCGGCTTGCTGCGAGCGCTCCTTCAACTCGGCATATTGTGTGCGGAAAGCAAGCTCCTGCGAACGATAGAGCGGCAAGGCATTCATCGAATTACCCAACGATTCATAAAATCATTGGGTAATTTTATGCGCAAACGATTTACCCAGCAATATCGATTTTTATTGGGTAAGACACACCAAGGATGTGCCTGAAAATTGCCTCTTTTCGCCTGTGCACCGCAGTAGGCTCTGCTAAAATCGCGCGTTCGATTTTTGCCGGCGCCATTTATCGCTCGCGCCCGTTAGTGGAGAAAGCCATGTACCAGAACCCCCTCCTTCAGGACCTGCAGGATCGCGGCCTGATCGCCCAGCTGACCGATGCGGAAACGCTCGACAAGATGCTGTCGGAGGAGAAGGTCACGCTCTATTGCGGCTTCGACCCGACGGCCGACAGCCTGCACCTCGGCCACCTGGTGCCAGTGCTGATCCTCAAGCGCTTCCAGGAAGCCGGCCACACCCCGATCGCCCTCGTTGGTGGTGCCACCGGCATGATCGGCGACCCCAGCTTCAAGGCCACCGAGCGCAAGCTCAACACGCCCGACGTGATCGCCACCTGGGTCGACAAGATCAAGGGTCAGGTCATGCCTTTCCTCAATTTCGAGGGCAGCAACCCGGCGCAGATGGCCAACAACTACGACTGGTTCGGCGGCATGAACTGCCTCGAATTCCTGCGCGACATCGGCAAGCACTTCTCGGTCAATGCCATGATCAAGAAGGAATCGGTGCAGCAGCGCCTGGTCCGCGAAGACCAGGGCATCTCCTACACCGAGTTCTCCTACAGCCTGCTGCAGGGCTACGACTTCGCCGAGCTCTACAAGCGCCACAAGTGCGTGCTGCAGGTCGGCGGCTCCGACCAGTGGGGCAACATCGTCGCCGGCACCGACCTGACCCGTCGCCTGCACCACGCCCAGGTCTACGGCATGACCGTGCCGCTGATCACCAAGGCCGACGGCACCAAGTTCGGCAAGACCGAGTCCGGCGCCGTCTGGCTCGACCCGAAGAAGACCTCGCCCTACGCCTTCTACCAGTTCTGGCTGAACACGGCGGATGCCGACGTCTACAAGTTCCTCAAGTTCTTCACCTTCCTGCCGGTCGCCCGCATCGCCGAGATCGAAGCCGCCGACAAGGCCAACGGCGGCAAGCCGGAAGCCCAGCGCATCCTCGCTGAAGAAGCCACCCGCCTGGTACACGGCGAAGTCGCCCTGATGGCCGCCCGCCGCATCACCGAGAGCCTCTTCTCCGGCCAACTCGCCGACCTGACCGAAAACGACCTCGAACAACTGGCCCAGGACGGCATGCCCGGCGTCGCGCTCGAAGCCGCCAACGGCAGCCTGATCGACGCCCTCGTCGCCGCCGGCCTGGCCAAGTCCAAGTCCGAAGCCCGCACCTTCATCCAGAGCGGCAGCGTCACCATCAACGGCGCCAAGGCCGACGCCCTCGACCACCAGATCGCCGGCGAAGAACGCCTCTACGGCCGTTTCACCATCCTGCGCCGCGGCAAGAAGAACTACGGTTTGGTGAGCTGGCAGTAAGCACCTGTCGCCTCGCTTGAGGCTGGAAAAACAAAGCCCCCGACTGCGACAGCAGACCGGGGGCTTCTTACGTTTGGTGTTCTAACGCCCCATTTCGAATATTCATCTAAGGCGTTTGAGCGCGACCAATCCGAAAGTCTTATCCACCACGCATGCTTTTCCCTTGATCCTCAGGAAAGAAAGTCTTTCGAAAAAGCATAATGATTGTCGCAACATAGGCGACGGCTGCGATGGCTAGCGTAAGGTGGTTTGTACCTTTGCTACTCTCATTAAATGACTGAAATTGTGCTAACTGAGCCTCTGCTGCCAGTATGGTGTGGTTACCCGAATTAAGTTCGACGACCAAGTTGACTGCCTGAAATGGCCTAGGCTGATACTTAATATACTTTCCACTTATTAAGTGGCCAGTGAAAGCTGAAAACTGCTTCTCTACACCACAACGGTTATAGCCGACCGGGGTGCATGCAACCTCAAATTCATCGATAAATAGACGGTTCCAAGCCCCTAAGCCCCTTGTAAAACCAGGTTCCAGTCTGAGCTTCCCAGATAGCTCTCTCGCGTTATCAATTGAATCGAGATTGATAGGGGCTATTAGTAGATAAACGATTACCCAAGACCAATAGAGAGCACTCCCGAGAAGAGTTAGCGCTAATACCGAGAGGTTTTTTCTTCTGAATTCCATCACTGGGATTTTGTTACGGTATTTTCGCCGTCAAGTGCTTAAAGACAATTGAAAACCTCAAGATAACATCTCCCATGTCATAAATCGACGAGAGATGCTTCTGGCAGTTTGGTTCCTGCACTCTCCCCCCTCTGCTAAAATCCGCCCCCTCCAAACGCTTCTGACCATGCGCCAGCTTATTCTCGACCTCCTGCCCGATAGCCCGCCCACGCTGGACAACTTCGTTGCTGGCGGCAATGGCGAGGCAGTGGCGGCGTTGACCGGGTGGTTGGCTGGGCAGTTGGAAGCGACAGCGTTCTGCCTGCATGGCGAGGCGGGTTGCGGCAAATCGCATTTGCTGCTGGCGAGTGGCTTCGTTTATGTCGATGCGGCGCTCAATCCGGCGCTGGCCGGGGTGACGGCGGACGAGCCGCTGGCGGTGGATAACCTCGATGCGCTGGATACCGACGGTCAGGTGGCGCTGTTTGCGCTGTTCAACCAGATCAAGGCCGATGGCGGCCGTTTGCTGACGGCTGCGCCGCAGCCGCCGGCACATCTGGCGCTGCGCGAGGATTTGCGCACGCGCCTCGGCTCCGGGCTGATCTATCGCCTGCAGGCCTTGAGCGACGAGGAAAAGGCGGCGGCCGTGGCCGGGCTGGCCAAGGAGCGCGCCCTGAAGCTTTCGCCGGAAGTGATCGCTTACCTCTTGCGTCATGTGTCGCGCGACATGCGCACGCTGGCCATGCTGGTGGTGGCGCTCGATCAATACACGCTGGAACAGAAGCGCCCAGTGACGCTGCCCTTGCTGCGCGAGATGTTGCAGACCGACTGAGCCGTTTTCAGGCAAAAAAACTCACTGCTGCGGTGCACTGCCCATTTGGGGCAAAAATGCTTTCGCCCGTGCCGGCTGCGTCATGATTCCTGCGTGATGCTGCCGCTATAATGCGGGGCAAATACCGCTTGCCGGATGCACTTTTTCCCTGCCGCCCCCATGCCAAAGCCGCATTTTTCTTCGTCGATTTCCTGCCATCGCCCCGCTGCGGCGCGGAGCTCGCATGCGGCATAGCAAGACGAACGGCGGCGGCGCCTGCGCAGTCTGCGGCAAGAATTTTCCGGCCCACGAACTGGTGTCCGGCGCCCTGGTACGCGACACCGTCGCCGCGGAGATTCGCCATGACCATCCAGAGTGGACGGAAGCCAGCCAGATTTGCCGAAACGATCTCGCCCATTACCGCGCCCAGTATGTTCATGCCCTGCTCGTCGCCGAAAAGGGCGAGTTGTCGGAACTGGAGCAGGAAGTCGTACGCAGCCTGCAGACGCATGAAACACTGGCCGCCGATGTCGATAGCGATTACGAGGAAACCTGGAGCTTCGGCGAGAAGCTGGCCGACCGCATTGCCGATTTCGGCGGCAGTTGGATCTTCCTGATTTGCTTTTCAGTCTTTATCGTCATCTGGATCGCCATGAACTCGCTGGTACTGTACTGGCGACCGGTCGATCCCTTTCCCTACATCCTGCTCAACCTGCTGCTCTCCTGCCTGGCCGCCATCCAGGCGCCGATCATCATGATGAGCCAGAACCGGCAGGAGGCGAAGGATCGCCTGCGCGCCCGCAACGATTACCAGGTCAACCTCAAGGCCGAACTGGAAATCCGCCACCTGCACGAAAAGATGGACCACTTGCTGTCGCACCAGTGGGAACGGATGATCGAAATCCAGGAAGTCCAGCTCGACCTGCTCAACGAACTGCGCCGACCGCGCTAACCCACCAACCGAAAAACAACATGAATCTCGCTTTATTTGACCTCGACAATACCCTCCTCGCCGGCGACTCCGATTTCGAGTGGGCGCAATTCCTCATTTCCAAGGGCGTCGTCGACCGCGAAATCCAGGAAGCCAAGAACATCGAGTTCTATGAGCACTACAAGGCCGGCACGCTGGATATCTACGAATTCCTCAACTTCCAGCTCGCCCCGCTGGCGCGCCACAGCCGCGAGGAGCTCGACGCCTGGCACGCCGAATACATGGAACGCCACATCCGCCCGATCATGGCGGTCAAGGCGCGCACGCTGGTGCTCGAACACCTGGCCGCCGGCGACCTGTGCGCCATCGTCACTGCCACCAACAGTTTCGTGACCAGCCCAATCGCCCGCGAATTCGGCATTCAGCACCTGATCGGCACCATTCCTGCGGTGGACGTGCAAAACGGCCGATTTTCCGGCCAGCCGACCGGCACGCCCTCCTTTCAGGGCGGCAAGATCGTCCGCGTCGAGAACTGGCTGCAGGAACTCGGCCTGTGGTGGGGCAGCTTCGAGAACAGCTATTTCTACAGCGATTCGCACAACGATCTGCCGCTGATGCAGAAGGTCAAGATGCCGGTCGCCGTCGACCCCGATGACAAACTGCGCGCCCATGCCTCAGAAATGGGCTGGAAAATCATCAGTTTGCGGTAGAATCCGCGTTTTTCTGCAGCGCAATACGCGCGCCACGATCAGAGTCCAGTGATCCGCAAGC